>NZ_OY762614.1:1315000-1647500 GCF_963666145.1 uncultured Desulfobacter sp.
GGGAAAAGAGATCTTCAATACCGGTGTCGTTACCCGGTGTAAAAACTGGCAACATGCGGTTCAAATCATGTGCAGGCACCTGGTAAAATCCGAAAACCGACAACCACTCATTCATGCGGTGAATCAGTATATCTTACAAAAACAGGGCGGAGCGCAGACCGCTGCCGACACCATTTGGGCATTGTGGGCGACATCCCGTGAATAGATAGTTCATAAGATCGACCATCTTTTGTAGGGGCAATCCCCCTGTGGTTGTCCTCGTTAGGGCAGGCACAATGGCCTGCCCTTATAACGAAGAACGAAATGAGTTCAAATCACTTTATCCTGTTCGCCATTTTGCACAGGGGCAGTGAACCGTCACTACCCCCTCGCAAATGGCTCACCTTGGATTCAGAATTATCGATCAACATACGGGTTAGGCAACTTCTGAAAATTCAGCATCAAAAACGTCGTCATCCCCTGATGTCGTTTTTCCGGCAGTTCCGGCCTGACCTGAAGACGGATCATGGGCTTGGCTATGCGCGGCCTGGCCCATGGTCTGCAGGGCCTGGCCCAGACGTTCAGCCGCGGCGTTGATTCTGTTCACATCATCTGATGCAACCGCCTCTTTTAAATCATTGACCAAACCTTTCAAACGATTTTTGGTATCTGGATCCAGGGGTGCCTGGGCATCGGACACGATCTTTTCGGTCTGGTAGATCAACTGATCCGCCTGGTTTCGGGCGGTGACCAGATTCTTTTTCATCCGGTCCTCTTCTGCATGGCGCTTGGCATCGTTCACCAGGGCATCAATCTCTTCTTTGGAGAGCCCTGACGAGGCCGTGATGCGGATAGACTGGGCTTTGCCCGTTGCCGTGTCTTTGGCCGAAACATTGACAATGCCGTCGGCATCAATATCAAAGGTCACTTCAATCTGGGGTGTTCCCCTGGGTGCAGCGGCAATACCGGTCAATTCAAATTGACCCAGCAGCTTATTGTCAGAGGCCATCTCCCGTTCACCCTGCAGTACATGTATCGTAACGGCAGACTGATTGTCTTCGGCCGTGGAAAAGACCTCACTTTTCTTTGCCGGAATCGTGGTGTTCTTCTCGATCAGCCGGGTCATGACACCACCTAAGGTTTCGATTCCTAAAGAGAGGGGAGTAACATCCAGCAACAGGACATCTTCCAGATCACCTTTAAGAATACCACCCTGGATCGCGGCACCCAAAGAGACAACTTCATCCGGGTTTACCCCCTTGTCCGCAGTTCTGCCAAAGATCTTTTCCACCCTGGCCTGAACCGCCGGCATCCGGGTCATGCCGCCCACAAGGATCACACGGTTGATGTCGGAAAATTTAAACCCGGCATCCTTGACGGCTGTGGTACACGGCCCTTCCAGCCGGTCGAGCAGTTCCGACACCAAACTTTCAAGTTTGGCGCGACCCATTTTCACGTTCAAATGTTTGGGGCCGGACGCATCTGCGGTGATAAAGGGCAGGTTAATATCTGTTTCCAACGCGGTTGAGAGCTCTTGTTTGGCCTTTTCCGCAGCCTCTTTGAGCCGCTGAAGCGCCATGGCATCGTTTCTTAGGTCAATGCCCTGCTCCCTTTTGAACGCATCGGCCAGGTAGTTGACAATCTGCAGGTCAAAATCCTCACCGCCAAGATGAGTATCTCCATTGGTGGATTTAACCTCAAAGACACCATCTCCAAGCTCCAGAATGGAGATATCAAAGGTACCGCCCCCAAGGTCAAATACGGCAATTTTCTCTTCATCCTTTTTATCCAGCCCAAAGGCCAGAGAAGCGGCTGTGGGTTCGTTAATAATACGAAGTACATTCAGCCCTGCAATCTTTCCCGCATCCTTTGTGGCCTGGCGCTGGCTGTCGTTAAAATAGGCCGGCACGGTGATGACGGCGTCCGTCACCTTTTCCCCGAGATACTCCTCGGCTGTTTTTTTGATATTGGCCAGAATAAATGAGGAAATTTCCGCAGGGCTGTGCGCTTTTCCATTCATTTGAACGGCAACACCGCCGCCGGCAGCCTTCTTAATTTTATAAGGCAGCACACCGACATCCGCCTGCACCTCAGGGGAGTCAAACTGCCGCCCGATTAAACGCTTTACTCCGAACACTGTATTTTCCGGGTTGGTGACGGCCTGGCGGCGGGCAGCCTGCCCCACCAGACGTTCTCCGTTTTGGGTTACCGCAACAACCGACGGGGTGGTTCTTCCCCCTTCGGGGTTGGTAATAACGATGGGTTTATTGTTTTCGAGTATGGATACGCAGGAATTTGTGGTTCCCAAATCGATTCCGATGATATGGCTCATGTCTTTACCTCCATTGGTTTTGTTGTTGACGAGACAAATGTATGACAGAATAAATACATGTCAATTATATTCTCATTACTTTTTTTAATTTTATTATCAAAATAATGCAAACATATGGAACCTACAGACACTTTTGGAACCGTTTTTAACCATGGACCACATACCGAGCATACATTACGGAACCCACCCTCCCTCAAAAAAAAGTGCCGCCCAGATCCCGGGAAGGACGCTGGGCGGCACGTTGTCAGTCCTGCAAACAGTGTTTAACCAAAAACTATCTTGTAGACCTCTTTATATTTTTTCACAAAATGGAATTCTATGCCCTCTTTAATGTGCTCGGGCAGTTTCTTAAAATCACTGCTGCATCCATAAGGCAGGATAATCTCTTTGATGCCCACCCGCCGGGCGGCAATGATCTTTTCCTTGATTCCACCCACGGGTAACACATCGCCCGTAAGTGTCAGCTCCCCGGTCATGGCCAAAGGCCGCTTGATCTCGCGACCCGACGCCATGGAGACAATGGCTGTGGCAATGGTAATGCCGGCACTTGGTCCGTCCTTGGGAGTGGCCCCCTCGGGTACATGGATATGGACAAAGGCTTCATCAAAATAGTCCTCTTTGATACCGTAACTTTTTGATGAGGAGCGCACATGGGAAAGGGCGATGGAGGCGGACTCCTGCATCACATCTCCAAGCTTTCCGGTCAGCTTGAATCCGGGACCTTTTCCATGTACTTTCACTGTTTCTATGGATAAGGTGGCACCGCCCATGGCGGTCCAGGCAAGACCTGTCACAATACCCACCCCGGCCATCTGCTTTTCAGGGGTAAACACAGGCGGTCCGAGCAGATCTTCCAGGGACTTGATGTTGATCTGGATCTTCTCCTCTTTGTCCTTTAGAATTTTGACAATGCTTTTGCGTATGATCTTGTTCAAAAGCTTTTCAAGATTACGCACCCCGGCTTCCCGTGCATAGCCCTCAATGAGATGCCGGATGGTGGGCTCGGTGATGGTGATGATGGATCCATTCAGGTTATTCCGCTTCAAAAGCTTTGGCCACAAATGTTTTCTTGCGATCTCCAGCTTTTCGGAAGTGATGTAGCCGCTGAGTTTAATCAGGTCCATACGGTCCAGCAACGGCCCGGGGATGGTATCCAGGGTATTGGCCGTGCAGATGAACAGGACTTTGGACAGATCAATGCGAAGATCCAGGTAATGATCCAAAAATTCTGCGTTCTGTTCGGGATCCAGCACCTCAAGCAATGCCGAAGCAGGATCGCCCTGGTAGGATGCGCCGATCTTATCCACCTCATCGAGCATGATCACCGGATTGGCAACGGCGGTGTCCTTCAAGGCCTGGACCAGTTTACCGGGCAGCGCGCCTACATAGGTGCGCCGGTGCCCCTTGATCTCGGCCTCATCACGCATGCCGCCCAGAGAAAACCGATAAAACTTTCGGCCCAAGGCCTCGGCAATGGACTTGCCGATGGAGGTTTTTCCCACACCGGGCGGCCCCACGAACAAAATAATGGAGCCTGAAATATCTTTTTTATACACGCCTGCGGCAAAGAACTCGATGATCCGCTCCTTAACATCGGAGAGTCCTGCATGATCCCGATCCAGCACTTTTTCCGCCCGCTCGATATCAATATTGTCTTCGGAATAGACCCCCCAGGGGAAAGAGGTGACCCAGTCCAGATAGTTACGCGTCACCCCGTACTCCGAAGAGCCTGTTTCCAGCACGGACAGTTTTTCAATTTCCTCTTCAAAGCGTTTGACCACGTGCTCGGGCGGATCAAGTTCTGCAAACCGCTCTTTGAACTTATCCACATCAGAGGTCTTGTCATCTTTTTGAATGCCAAGTTCCTTCTGGATGGCCTTGAGCTGCTCTTTGAGAAAGAACTTGCGCTTATTGTCATCCACCTGGGTGTTGATGTCCTTCTGGATTTTTGTCTGCAATTTGGCAATCTCAATCTCTTTTTGCAGCAGCATCATCACCTTTTTCATCCGGTCCAGAATGGATTCGGTCTCAAGGATATCCTGCAGATCATCCCCGGACGCCGTGGTAATACCTGCAGCAAAATCGGTCAAAGGCGATGGCTGGTCCGGTGAAAACCGATTTAAGTATTGTTTAAGCTCTTCTGAATATAACGGATTCAAGGACAACAGTTGCTTGATATTTGAAATAATGGAGATGGCATAGGCCTTGACCTTATCCTCATCCTCCTCGGGTTCAACGGGGTATTCGACTTCGGCCACAAAGGGCGGTTTATCAGACAAAAATTTTTTAATTTTAAATCGTTCAAGCCCCTGGGCGATGAACTGCAGATTTCCCTCGACTTCCTGTACATTGAGCATACGCACAACGCATCCGACTTCGGGGAAATCTTCTTTATATACATACTTTCCTTTAACTTCACTAAAATAGCACAGTCCTAGAAGCCCCTGATTCTCCTTGGCGGATTTGGCCAGGGTCTCTTCCCAGCGCTTTTTACTGACAAACAAAGGCTGGACCTGTGCAGGCAGGTGGGGGCGTCCGGTTATGGGGACAAGGTACAAAAATTTAGGCTTGGTCGTCTGGGTAACCAGCTCCCCTTTATTTTCATTTTCCTCTTCTTCCTCGGATACAATCTCAGGGGTAATGGGTCTGGAATCATCACTCATATGTTTACCTCTATCATGAAAAGTTATTGCTTACGGGTAAAGGCATCAAAAATACATTCTATTAGTATAATCAGATTTTACGGTGTGACAATACTTTAAACTTGGCTTGCCGAATGTAATACAGCGCCTAATTTTTTTTAAAACTTTTAAAAAATATATTGATAAACTTACCAAGACACATCATTATAAGAAATGCTAAATTTCAACCGGAGGAACATGAATGCCTAAATCACTAGACTTGTCCGAAAGCCTGGAAGACTATCTTGAAACCATACTTGAACTCCAAACAACCAATACGGTTGCCCGTTCAAAAGATATTGCCGAACGGCTCGACATAAAACGCGGATCTGTCACCGGGATGCTCAAAAAACTGGCAGCCCAGGAACTGATCAATTACGAACCCTACGGCTATGTGACCCTGACAGCCAAAGGTGAAAAAATAGCAAAAGAGATTGAAAAGCGCCATATTATGTTAAAAGATTTTCTCGTCCGTTTTATCGGTGTAGAAGAACAAAAGGCTGATGACACGGCATGTCGCATGGAGCATGCCATGGACACATCCACCTTTAAAAAATTCCAGGCCTTTATTCAATCCATGGACGAATAATGCCCCACACAAGGATGGTCATTCGTCCGTATGTTATTTTAAATCAAAGAATCAACCAGAAAAACAGCAGTTGCGGTCAACCCCTTCTGCTTTTTTCTGACCTGTCCTTTTCCGGCCCGGTTCTGCAAGTATGAATGAATCACGGGCCGGATCTCCTCCTCAGATTTCCCAGTCACTTTTGTAAAAAAAGCAACCTGGTTATCGGTTTCGGTTTCCACAGCAATCATCTGGTCCCATTCCACCGCATCAAAATAGACATCCGGATAGAGCCCCATGGAAAAAAGCAGATTAATTTTATAAAGAATACTCTGGGGCTTATCGTCCAAAGGACCGTTCATGATCATTGCCCATAAATCCTTGAACACGTCGGGCTGACGCCGGGCCGCCCAGCCTCTGATGGCGCACCCCTTTGCAGCGCATTCCATCATTTTTAAAAACGCCTCGGGTGAGGCCACGGCCGGTGACATGAAAGCCAGTACCAGATCAAAGGCGTTTTCCCATCCCCGCTGCCGGATATCCAGCTGGTGCCAGTCTTCCTGGACAAGGGTGATTTTGCTGTTCAGGTGTTCGGGGATATCCGCCTTGAACCGGTCAAGCATACCCGAAGAAAAATCCATGGCCGTTACCTGGGCCCCTTCCTGGGCCAGGGCCAACGACATAATCCCGGTACCGCAGCCGATATCAAGAACACGCATGCCCTCAAACAACAGGCCTTTTTCCCTGAGCGCCGCCAGAGCCCGGGCCGTACGCCGACTTCTGATTTCATTTTTATCGGTATTATATGTTACCGACGCCTTATCCCAGAACTGTGCCGTTGCATATCCTTTATGCACGGCAAGGGTATCTTTGCCTGCCGTATCATTGACCCAGGCATCCATCCAGATCTGTTCGGTAAACATATTATCCATAAAAAGCGTTGTCCTGTTCAATTATCGTCCTGCAGACGAACTGTTTAATCATTCGCCGATTCAATGCAGATTCTTATAATATAAATCGGGGGTTCAATGAAGTTTTTAAAATCATGCACCATTATTTTGAATATCAGACCCACCGGTTAAAAGCTGGAACAATTCACGGAGCACCACATATAACGCCGGAACAAAAATCAGGGTCAGCACCGTGGCCGCAACCAGACCAAAACTGATACTGACGGCCATGGGAATAAGAAACTTGGCCTGAAAGCTTGTTTCCGTCAGAAGCGGAGCAAGGCCGGCCACCGTGGTAAACGAGGTTAAAATCACCGGACGGAACCGGGTTTCACCGGACTTGACCACGGCCTCAAACACCTTTGTTCCCTTGGCCACTTCAACATTGATAAAATCAATGAGAATCAAAGAGTCGTTGACCACAACACCTGAGAGCGCCACAATGCCGAAAATTGAAATCATGGTAATATCCAGCCCCATGATCAAATGTCCCAGGATCGCCCCGATGAGCCCAAAGGGGATCGCAGTCATAATGATCAACGGCTGGCTGTAGGAAGAAAACTGGCTGGCCAAAAGCAGGAAAATGATCATGGCAGCCACAATAAACCCCTTCATAAGGCTTTCCATGGACTCTTTGCTGCGTTTGGCCTGGCCTTCAAGGTCATAGTCAACCCCGGGGAACCGCTTGACCATGTCGGGCAGAAAATTGTCACTCAAATCCTTTACAATATTTCTGGCATTGGCAACGTCTTCATCAAGGTCAGATGTCACCGTAATCACCCTGTGCCTGTCCACACGCTTAATTGCGGCATATCCGCGCCGGGTCTCAATGCGGGCCACCTGGTTCAAGGGGATTTCCCGGTTATCCTTTGTCCGGATACGAAGCCGGTCTATACTGGATTCGGTTTCCCGTTCCAGCTTGGAATACCTGACCATCACCTTGATATCATCTTTGCCCCGCTGGATTTTAAGGACTTCATCCCCATAATAGGCCTGTCGAAGCTGGGTGGCGATATCGGCCATGGTGACACCTAAAGCTTTAGCACCAGGCCGGATATAAACCTGTTTTTCCATCTTACCGGGCCTGAAATCATCAGTGATGTCAAAGGTGCCCGGATAGGATGAAATTTCTTCTTTAAGCGCCTTTGCTGCAGCCGCCATCTGGGCAAGTTCGCTGCCGTGCAGACGAATCTCAATGGGATTTCCCCCGGGTCCGCCACCGATGACTGTAAATGTAGACTGCTCTGCCCCAAGGATGTTTCCGGTGAATTCCCGCCATTTGGTCACCACCTCCGAAGCAAGAATTTCCGGACGCATGGCCGCCGGTACAATCTCCATCCAGGCAATGCCGCAATGTCCGCCCGCCACCCCCTCCTTCCAATCCCGTTGTGGTATAACCCCCACCAAAGAGAAGGTATTTACAAGAATATCCTTGTGATCCTCAACACGGTCCCGGAAATAATCGTTGAGCTTAAAGGCCCCGGCCTCAATCTGCTTAATCGTATTCTGGGTGGTACTGAAGGGGGTGCCCAGAGGATAGACAATTTCCGACAGCATCCAGTCGGAGTCGGTTTTTGGAAAAAATGTATAGGGCACATGCCCGCCGGCAATCAGACCGATACTTATGATCAGGCACCCCACGCCCAATACCAGGGTAAAATACCTGTTTTTAATGCAATAACGTAACAATGGAAGATAATAATCATAAATAACGCGGTTCAGCCCCCGTTCCATCCGGTTTCTCACCACACCGTGAATATAAAAAATATCTGTTTTAAGCCAGTGAATCCAGAAAAACAGTATTTTATAAATTTTCGGTCTGCGATCTGCAGCCGCAGGGCGGGACAATGTGCCTTCCAAATGCGCAGGAAGGATGAAAAAGGCCTCCAGCAGAGAGATAACAAGAATACAAATCACGGACTGGGGCATGACGGCGATGAACTTTCCCATGATGCCGGTGATGAACATCAGCGGGGCAAATGCCACGATGGTCGTGGCCACCGCCATGACCACAGGCGCGCCCACCTGTTCCATGGCCGCCATCACAGCCTGCTTGGGCGTTTTGCCTGCAGCGTAGTGGGTGTATACGTTCTCCCCCAAAATAATGGCGTCATCCACAAGGATGCCCAGGGTCATGATAAACCCGAATAAAGAGAGCATATTCACCGACGCACCGATGTATTCCAGGAAAAGAAATGCCCCCATGAAAGTGATGGGAATCCCCGATGCCACCCAGAACGCAAGTCCTAAATCCAGGAACAGAGCCAGCACCACAAACACCAGGAGAATGCCCTGGATGCCGTTTTTCAGCAAAAGATCGATCCGCTCCTGGACCATATCCGCTATATTGTACCAGTGCCCGATATGGACGCCTTTGGGCAGATCATCTTGAACATCATCAATATAGGAAAGTACCCGGTTTGAAATGGCAATGGTGTCTTGGGAACTGGTGCGCTTCACCACCACCATGGCCGCCGGCTGCCCATTGAACCGGGATTGAAGGTCCTGGTCCTCAAACCCGTCAACCACCCGGGCCACATCCCCGAGGCTTACCACTGTGCCGTCAGCCCTTGTCACCAGAGGAATCTGTTCGTATTCGGCACCGGTGTACCGTTTCCCTTTGGCCCGAACCAAAAACTCGCCGCCCGAGGTCTTAATCAGTCCGCCGGGCAATTCAAGGCTTCCGGTTCCCACGGCACCGACCACATCATCAAAGGAGAGAGAAAATTTGCGCAGATTTTCTTCGGAAATTTCCACTGAAATCTCATATTCCCGGACACCCATGAGTTCGGCCAGGGAGATCTCTTCAAAATCCACCAGGTCATCCCGGATTTTATCGGCCGTCTGCTTAAGGATTCGCTCGCCCACATCACCGTAAACCGCCACATAGATGGCCGGTTCATTATTTTTAATCTCGACCACCACAGGATCTTCGGCCTCGGTGGGAAAAGAGTCGATCAGGTCAATTTCAGTTCTGACCTCGTTGAGTTTCTCGGTGATGTCCGTACCGGCATCGAGCTCAAGGGTCACTGCGGCATGACCTTCCACCGCAGTGGAATACATGGTTTTTATATTTTCAAGGCTTTTGAGCTGCTCTTCAATTTTGATGCAGATGCCCTCTTCCACATCCTCGGGGGAAGCGCCGGGATATTCCACGGAAATACTGATCATATCCAAAGAGAACTGCGGAAACATTTCCCGTTTCATGTGTATGGCCGTGAACATCCCGGCCACAATTAGAAATACCATGACCAGGTTCACCGTAACATGGTGCTCCACCGACCATTTTCCCAGGGCTTTCATGGATTGTCCCCGGCCTTTTTAACGGTGACGGGCATACCGTCCACCGCCCCGGGTAAAGGGGACTCAATGATCAAATCCCCCGGTGCCAGCCCCCCGGCGATATAGACATCATCTTCAAACCGCCGGATCACTTTGACCTTTTGAATTACAAGATGGTCTGTCCGGGCCAGATAAAGGGTGTCCGGAGATCGCATGAGTGTTCTCGGCACCTTGAACACATTCTCCCTTTGCTCTCCTTTAACGCGGCATTTGACAAAAACACCGGGTCGAAGCAGCAGCAAGGGATCCTTAACATCTAAGGTACCGATTTCAACAGTCATGGGCATGGTCCGGGTTTTTTCGTCAACAGCCGCTTTAATCCGGGCCACCTGACCGGGCCACACCGGAGAGCGCCCACCTTCCATATTGGCAATGGTCAAACGCACCTGGGGGCGTCCGCCGTTTTCAAAAACAGAGCCCAGCCATTGAAGCTCTTCAAGGGGGATGCGGATATCAACATCCAGGGCATCTTTTTCATATATGACCCCAAGCACCTGGCCTGGATTCACATATTCCCCGACCTGAACCTGCTTTGTCATCACAAATCCATCAAATCCAGCTTTAATTTCAGATTTTTCAAGCATCAGAGAGGCCGTTGCCAATGCTGCCTGGGCCGACGCCAGGACCGATTTTTTAACGGCCATGCGAGACGGCACAAGCTCCTGGGCATTGGTAATATTCTGAAGCTGATTTTTCGCGGTTAAATACTGTTGTTCCGCCTTATCCAACGTGGTTTTGGACGCAAACTGATTTTTGGCCAATGCCCGGATCCGTTCCAGCTCTTTGAATGCCAACGATAGATTAGAGCGGGCAAGTGCTTCATCGGCCTTTAAATTCACCGTCTCCTGCTTGAGCAGAGCCATATCGGCCCGGGCCTGATCCACCTGGACCCGGGCATTTTTTTCATTCAGGACAAGGGTTCGCTGGTCAATCCTTAAAAGGACGTCACCCCTATTAACTGATGCGCCTTCCCGGAAATCGGGATGGATATAATCAATACGGCCCGCAATCTCCATGGCCAGTTTCACACTGTTCCGGGGTGTCACCGTACCAAAGGCTTCAACGGCCATATTAGAACTGCTTGATACTGCAGGCACACACAGCACCGTCGGCGGAATGCGGGCCATTGCCTTTTTTTGGGGTTTTTCCCTGGAAAAAAACAGCCACAGCGCCACGCCTGCTGCAAGCAGCAGGACCACAGCCACCCGTATCACTCGATATAACAAAGACGGCATAAATATGTCCCTCGGATTAAACGCCGTTGCCGGAGCTTAAACGTATCCGGCCTGGCGACTCTCTTTTAAGATGCTTCTTTTGATCGGGAAGTTGATTTGGAATCAGACGTGACTTCAGATGCGGTATTTTTTCCCTCGGATGTGCCGGCCGATTTTGATGCAGCCTGTTTTGCCGCTGTCTTACCGCGGTTTTTGGCAGATCCCTGGACAGAAGCACTCTTTTTCCGTTCAGTTTTGGCTTTGGGAGAAACACCCCTTAAAATAGGCATCACCTCTTCGCGTTTTTCAGCTAACAGAAGAGCAATCTCTTCTTTATGAGCTTCATCAAGAACGATATTAGAATTTCCAAGAAAATCAAATAAATTGTCAGCAATATCTAACATCTTGTCATAGGCATCGGCCTCTTTTTTTGTCGCGAATGTCATCTTTTCATCTCCATTCCTGACAACAATATATTGGACGATTACGGACATTTTTTCTCCTTGAGAATAAATTTCTTTAACAAAGGAAAGCGGTTTCTTTTATATTCTTTAATATCAAAAAAACCGGGGACGGGTAAAGTTATTTTACATTTGACATAGGCAACCATCTAAGTGATTTTTTCGACAGGCTGTCAAAGGCAATACAAAAAATTGATTTCTAAACAAAAAAGGAACCCGACGGCTCCCCTTTTGTTGTGAATATGAAAATTTCTATACGCTTAAACTAAAAGCAGGCTTCCAAAATCTTTAAAATGTCGCCGGTGGTCAATTTTTTATATCCGCCGCCAAGAATGACGGATGATTCAGCAATCTTAGGCAGCATGTCTCTGGTGGCGCCAAGTTCTTCAAGGGAAGTGACAATACCGCACTCTTTTGTGAAGTTCTCAAGCGCATCCAGTCCTTTCCGGGCCACATCATCCTTTGTTTTTCCCTCGGGGGAAATACCCCATATTTCAGAGGCAAACCGGACAAATTTATCAAGGCCGTATGAATAAATATGGCGATAGTAGGGCAATGAAATCGCGGCAAGGCCCATGCCATGTGCGCAGTCGGTGTAGGCTCCCAGTTGGTGTTCAATCATGTGAACTTCCCAGTCCTGTGCTTTTGAAACACCTGTAACGGTATTCAGCGCAAGGGTTGCATTCCACATGAGATTGCTTCTTGACTCATAATCTTCGGGATTTTTCAAAGCCGCCCGAAGATTATCAATGGATGATTTCAGCAGGGCTTCGATAATATAATCCGTTGTATTATTGTCATCACCTGAAAAATACTGTTCCATCAGGTGGGACATGGTATCAAAAACGCCGCTGAGCATCTGGTATTGTGATACTGAAAAAGTATATTCCGGGTTCAGTATTGAAAATTTGGGATAACATTCGGGCGGAAAAACCCTGCCGGATTTAATTTTCGTATCCTCGTGGGTAATGACGGACCCGCCGTTCATCTCAGAACCGGTGCCCACCATGGTCAATATGGAGGCAACAGGAACAGTCTTGTTGGCAACCTTTTCAAACTTCACCCAATATTTTTGAAACGGATCCCCATCGCAGTAAGCAGAAACAGAGATACCCTTTGCCAGGTCAATCACAGAGCCGCCACCAACGGCCAGGATAAGGCTGACATTGTTGTCGCGCACAAGTTCAGCGCCTTCCATGAGTTTGGCATAGGTCGGATTTGGCATGACGCCTGACAGTTCGATCACCTTTTTACCGGCATCTTTCAAAATCGAGATGACCTGATCGTAAAGACCGATGCGTTTTATCGCAGTTTTGCCATAGGCCAAAAGAACGGTATCTCCGTAATTGACCAACTCATTTTTAAGGTTTCCAAGAGAATCTTTTCCAAAATAGATTTTTGTTGGATTGTAGAAGGAAAAATCCAAAAGCATGATAAACTCCTTTTTTTTACTTTTTTTATCATTACACATTTGAAGCAAGAATGGTCATATAATAAAGATTTGTCTGCAAGGTGTAAATGTCTGTTCGTATCCAATAATTGCCTGATTTTCCATTACATTATATTTTAGCATGGGGTTCTGAAATATAATGACCGGTCGTGCCATTCATTTTGGTGGTGATCTCTATCGTGCCTTGGCAGATATCAGTTGAGAAATAAAAAGGAATATAAATATGGAATGGGTAAAAAAAGAAGAAAAATATAAAGTTCCGATCAAGTCCTGGTGTTTAAATCTCGAAGAACTTGCAATGAAACAAGCCGAGGATCTGGCCATGCATCCCGTTGTTTTCCACCACGTAGCCCTGATGCCCGACTGCCATCCGGGTTACGGCATGCCCATCGGCGGTGTAATAGCCGCTGACAATGCTGTTATCCCTAATGCCGTGGGCGTAGATATTGGTTGCGGTATGGGATCTGTAAGAACAAACCTTCCTGTGTCCGAAACTAGCCGGAACAGCTTAAGAGAAGTGGTCACATTGGTTAAAAAATATGTGCCCTGCGGGGAAGGAAACGCCCATAAAGCGCCACAGGCATGGGAAAATCTTGATGACATAGAAGCGTATGAAGACAGAGGATGGTTCTCGTCCCATGTCAAAGAACTTGCTTATAAAAATTTAGGCAGCCTTGGCGGCGGCAACCATTTCATTGAAATCCAGGCCGGCGATGACGACCGGATCTGGCTGATGATCCACTCTGGTTCCCGGCATCTGGGCAATGTTATCGCACGTTTTTATAATGAAACAGCTGTTAAACTAAATAAAAATAAAAACATAGACACACCGGGAATTGACCTGGCATTTTTGCCGACAGAGACACCCCAAGGACAAAATTATATCAATGATATGAATTTTGCCCTCTCCTATGCCCGGGAAAACCGCAGAAAAATCATGACCCGGTTCAAGGATGCCTTTACGGAGGTCTTCCCCGGGACTGAATTTGCAGATGAAGTTAATATTCACCATAACTATGCGGCCCTGGAAAATCATTTCAATAAAAATGTATGGGTCCATAGAAAAGGGGCAACCTCCGCCAAACAAGGCGAGATCGGAATCATTCCCGGTTCAATGGGAACCCCGTCCTTCATTATTGAAGGACGGGGTAATCCTGAATCGTTCATGTCCTGTTCCCATGGTGCAGGGCGCATCCTGGGACGGCTGCAGGCGACCAGAGAACTCACACCCGAAGACTGTGATCAGGCCATGCAGGGCATTGTTTTCGACCGCTGGAATAAGGTCAGGCGCGTCAAAGCCAAGGGCATGTACGATCTCGGGGAAGCACCCCAGGCATATAAAAATATTGAGATTGTAATTGAAGCCCAGCGTGATTTGATCAAGCCCCTGCACAAGCTTCGTCCCCTCGGGGTTGTGAAAGGATAAAATAATCCAGGGAAATCAACTATCGTGATTCCCCTGGATAATATCAAAATTTTATAAAACAGAACTTTCCATTATTCAACATCAGGCAGATTAACGTTCTGTTGAACAGTTGACGGTTTATGAAACATGAAATATAGTTCGTAACAAGGAATGTTTTTGAGAATTCTTTGTAATGAAAAACCATTCTATAGCGCATATTCACGAACAAATATGGGTGCGACCCCAAAGGAAAAAAGGAAAAATCGTCAATGAGAATAACCATAGACCTTGAATTTAGCGAAGAAACAACGCAGCTACTCCATTCAACGATCAAGAAAGTCCAGAATCTTATTCCAGGAAAAGCATTCAATCTTTCGATCCATGAGCCCCCAAAAAACAATCTCCCACCTGAGACGACGGATGCAGGCAGTGATGTTGAAGCTGTTTCTCCGCCCCCTAAAGCTAAGAACCGGCAAATGAAAAAGAACTTTCGAAAAGGCATTTTAAATCTGATCAATAAGAACTCAGGCCTTTCCCCCCAAGAAATCCAAACGATGACGGGATTAACAGGTAAACAGATTTCCAATGTCGTTTCTCTCTTAAAAAGAGACGGGTTGGTGGAGCGGGTAAAGGGGAAATACTACAAAAAAATTGAGTCTGAAACACCGGTGGACCAAGCGGAACATGTAGCCCCTGAATAATGACCAATATCACGGTCATCAATAATGGTATTTAGCAAGACCGGCAAGTATGGATCGCCCCGATTTTTTTCAGCTTCTCTTGGGAAGTTGACGTTGTGGTCGATCAAACAGAATGTTAAACAGCTACACAATAATCTGAACACTTTTGGATTTTTTTACCGAAGTCATTAAAAATTTTGTAGTCGAACTTATAAAACAGTCTTTCCATCATTTTCCGGTCATCTTCTTCCAGTGTGGATTTCCACGCTTCAATATTCATTCGGCTATATATGGATAGATGCGTAAGAAGATCTACAATGTCATTTACTCTTTTTTTGACAGAGTCAATGTAAGCCTTTTGGCAGTTATGTATTTCTAATAATTCCAACAAATAAGGCAGGATAGGCTTTTTTACTATTTCCGTCATCGTATTGTGCCTGAGCCATTCACCGACAGAATAATTTTCAGCCCCCCTGTCTTTAAACTGTACTGACAAAGGCGTGTACCGCTCTTTTATAACCGGCCGGGTGCAGCCTTTAATATGAACAAGTATGAGGCGTGGATTCATCAAAAAATCTCCCACCTCGGTAACACAGTTATTATTTGCATAATTGCCGACACAGAACAAAGCCATTTCCGTCAATCTGCAGATAGAATATTGTTCAATTCGATCGGAAACACAGAGGAGAGATCCTAGTTCCTCAAGATTTTTCTCAATAACACGTTCGTTGAGTTGAAGTAAATCTAACTGTCTTTCTAAATTTTTATTGTATTCGAGGAGTCTATCTATTCTGGAACTACTGTATCTAAAAGCCATATTGCTGTCATCTATGTTTCTTTCCCCCGGTTCAAGGGAATTGATCGTTTGAAATTGAAAAAACGGATGTGTCTTTTTCTTTGTCAGAGATCACCCAATTTTAAAAAAAAGGGCAGTCTATCAAACCGAAACGATATGTCAATATCGATCAATCTGTCTGAAATATTATTTTATTTAAAATCAAGCCTGACCCGGGCGCAATTTCTTTCAACGGCTGGGCCTGACTGCCTGAAAGGGATTGTTTAATGCGGTTTAGGTCGATATCTTTTTTACCGAGTTTAAACAACTGGCCCATGATTAAACGGACCTGGTATCTTAAAAAACCAGATGCCTGAATCCTGAGCAGCCAGCTTTTTTCCGGAAAAAAACTGGCCTGGAATTCAGTGTTTTCTTCAATCCGGCAGACACGAATGTTTCGTTCCAGGCTGGTTTCCGGGCCGGGTTTTGTACAGTATGAACCAAAATGATGCTGCCCTTCAAAGAGCCTGGCGCCTTGTTTCATCAATTCAATATCAAGATCGTCCATAACCGTATGCATCATGGCCGCACAGAAGGGGTGGCTTTTGCATCCACATGCAAACAGGTAAAGGTATTCTTTTACTTTGGGAGAATGGATAATATTAAAGGTACTTGATCTTTCTTCCACGCCTGTCACACGGATATCGTTGGGCAGGTTTATATTTAATTTTGACTGCAGTGCTTGCATATCCAGTGCATCATGGACAAAAAGCATGAATGCGGATTGATTCGCCGAGACTTTTGCATCGGTCCGGCTGGTGCCCAAAATCCTGAAGCCGGGCTTTTCCTCTAAGGTTTCAAAGATAAAGCCAAGCGTTTTTTCAATCATGCCTTCAATGGTTTTTACACCTGGCTGCTTCTGCCAGCCATGGTACCGGAACCCCAGATACTGGATATGAATCAGATAATGGAATAATTTCTCTTTTTTCAATTAGGCCTCACGCACGGGATGTTCTCTTTTCTTTCAAAGTGGGTTGAAGGGTGACACGCCTCTACATCACAATTGACAGCAGCATCTTGGCGCTGACCGCATAGAGCAGCAGTGCAAAAATCTTCTTGAGCTTTTCCACGGGAAGACTGTGGGCAAGCTTTACGCCGAGGGGTGCGGTGAGAATGCTGGCCGATACAATACCGATCAGGGCCGGAAGATAGACGAATCCCAGGCAGTGGAGCGGTCGATCGGCAGCGCCCCATCCGTTAATGATATAGCCCAAGGCACCGGTGACCGCGATGGGGAATCCGATGCCTGCCGCGGTGCCGATGGCCTCGCGGATTTTGGTGTTGCACCAGACCAGAAAAGGCACGCCAAGGGTTCCACCGCCGATGCCTGCAAGGCTGGAGAACAGGCCGATGCCGCACCCGCAGCCGAATATGCCAAAGGTTCCGGGAATAGTACGGCCTTCCTTGGCTTTGATCCCCACAAGCATCTGGGTAGCCACATACAGGATAAAAAGTCCGAAAAAACCCTTGAGGATATTGGTAGACAGCATGGCAGCAACCCAGGTTCCGGTATAACTGCCCGCAATAATCCCAGGCGTGATCCGGACCACAACCGACCGGTTCACGCTACCGCGTTTGAAGTGGGAACGGACGCTGGACAGGCTGGTAAAAACAATACTGGCAAGGGAAGTGCCAAGGGCCAGGTGGACGATAACGCTGTGATTCATCCCAAGGCTTGTAAAGATAACGGTGAGCAGCGGAACGATGATCAATCCGCCGCCGATCCCCAAGAGTCCTGCCATAACACCGGCCACACTGCCGACAAGAAGGTAAATTGCAATATATGTCATCTTAAATCTTCTCCGATTTTCTGTTTTAAAATGGTCTCTATTTCATCCATGTGCTGGGCCATCGCCTGTGCGGCCCCGTCGGCATCTGCCGAACCAAGGCAGTCCAGAATGCGTTTGTGCGCTGCAACGGAAAGGTCTGCCCGTTCCGGCGACTGCAGGTCCGGAATCCTGCTTTCGGCCATAATATTTCCAAGGGTGGCATAGACGATTTCAAGCACGCTGTTTCCGGCCGCTTTGACCAGGGCTGCATGAAATGCCTTGTCAAACGCCGCGCCATCCTGGTCATTTTCCTGGGCCCGGATCTGGCCGTCCAGGATCTTAGAAAGTGTGTCAAGAGTCCCCGGATCTTTTATCCCCGCCACTTTTGCCGCAACGGCGGGTTCCAGCATCCGTCTTATTTCAAATATTTCCATCACTCTCAACTGCCGTCCTTCCAAGGCAGCCCGGACCCTGTTTTTTATACGCTGGGCCGCATCAGACTCCACGTAGGAGCCGCTGCCGCGCAGACTGCTGACAATGCCTTGCTCGGCCAGCGCCCTGATAGCCTCGCGGACCGTATTCCTCGACACGCCAAAACGCCTGGACAGCACCCGTTCCGCAGGCAGTCTCTGCCCTTGTTTGACACTGCCGTCTTCAATCATTTTAATGATTTCTTCCTGGATCTGGCTTCCGATTTTTTTATCCATAAACAGTCTCCGTTCAGCTTTATCAAATTGGCCCAACCAATTTAACACAGACACTGAGAATTTCAAGAAAAATAATCGGTGGAAAAGCTAAGCAGAGACGTCAAATGTTACAAAAAATACGGCCGGAACCCGTCTCTATTTCCATAAAAAAAACAGAAGACTTGCCGAAGCCGCCCACGAAGTCAATCCGCAAAGCACAGATGTCCAAAATTTAAATTTATTCACACAGCAGAACACTGTAATGAGATATAAAAAATAGGGGATAAGAGAGAACATACCGAAAAGAGCCGTTTGCTTTAACCCCGTTTGCCCTTGGTCAAAAAACACAATAAAGTGGGCAATAAGAGCAAAAAACGGAAACAAGGGGACTAACCCCGCTATAAAATAGTGTTTAGATGTCGATAGAAAAGATATAAGCCAGACGACAAGAACCCCGATTAAGCCCTTAATATGTATCAAATCGACAAATTCCCCTGTTTGGATCAGTTCAGCCGGGGTTTATAAATGAATGGCCAAATTTTTATCAAGATGACAGCGGATAAAAGCCATAGAGAGACCGAAAGCCCAACGCATAGATAAAAGCCCATGAATTCTATACAAACGTATATTGATAACAAATAAATCAAGTAGGTTACCAAAGAAAAAATACCGAAAAGAATGGTCTCCTTCAATGATTCGATGCTATTGTTTTTGTAAACAATAACATGGGCGATAATTGCAAATGTCGGGAACAGGGGTATCAGACCTGCGATATAATAGTTGTCGGTTTTTGAAAGAATCGATATGGCAACTACGATTACATAGCCCATAAATCCCTTGCCTAAAAAGGCGATCTGTTTATTCATGGCAGTAATGTTGACTCATTATGATTTTTTCCTTGGCGACAACAGGAAAATCCTCGTGCGCGGCACGCGATCCGCTGGGATGATTTATCCGGTATTTATACCTTTTTAATTAAATTTCTGGAATTCAATATTTTTTCGACTCTATCGCCATCCTTCACTGTGAAGCCGATATCAACCCATTGATTTTTCAGGGATGCTACAAAAATTCTGTCTCGGTTTGGGCGATCACCATCGTTTGGAAACCATACTTTAAAATTGCCGGTACCATGGATTCGCCACTTTCCATTTTTGAGTGTGGGCTCAAGAATAATAATATTTTCAATATCAGCTATTTTAACAACCTTCTTTTTACACGTTGGAAAATAATAATTAAAAAAGGTGATATCCTCACCTGTGGGCGCATTCCCATTTTCCCGGTTAGCTTAGGCATATTATCCGTAAACGTTGAAATATAGCAATTGCTCAACAATACATATAAAAACAGCTTGTTATATCATAAAATTATCCTTCCAGTCCCATTTTCCCGGTGCACAGAACCAAGGAAAATCAGGTGTCTCGGGCAATTTATGTTGAAATTTTTATCTGGTGAGCGCACAGCGGAAGGCCTTCGTTAAAAACATACAATGTCTAAGCTTGACTTAACTGCTTGATTCTTAATAATTTAATTGCTGTTATAAAAAATATCCAGTCGACCGGGAAAATGGGAATGCGCCCTCACCTGTTATAGAGACAAGTTCATCCGTATATGTTGATTCCATGACTATAATTCCCATACCGAACGATGAACCGGCAAAGCATTGGACTGCAATTGAACAAGACCTGCTTAACTGTAGGCACGATGCGCTCACCTATCCCGATTCGGTTCCATGGTTTAATAATGATATCTACACGAAATTATTGTGAGATAATCATCATCTGCTGCGTAAACCAAACGATTTGTATCATCAATTCTTCGGGACCAAAACCCAGATAGATTTTCTCTCAGTGGTTCAGGTTTCCCTATGCCCTCAAATGGCTGCCTCATTGTGTCATTAATGAGTTTGTTAATTCTTTTCAGTGTCTTTTTATTTTGTGTTTGCCAATAGATATAGTCCTTCCATGCTTCACCGGTCCAAGCTAATTTTCTATCCATCTATTAAATCACTTTCCTGGACTTTCCCTTTTTTAAATTGTTGAATAGATTTCGTTAAATGTGCAGCATTGGCAGGTGACCGGAGAAGGTAAAAAGTCTCCATGAAACTATTGAAAGTTTCCAGTGACATGACAACAGCATCCTCTGAATCACGACGTGTAATGATTGTATAGTCAGCATCTTCTGCGACTTGATTCAAAACTGTTTTTAAATTGTTTCGTGCCTCGCTAAAGTTGACAATTCTCATAATGATCTCCAAACTTGTTCATTTTATAGCACAAGTATAATAATTGAATTTAAACTTGTCCACCATTTCGTACAAGTATGGTCATTTTTTTTTAAAATCTCTCGCGGTAGGAACGCCAGTTACCCAGCGCCCCCCGCACAGACCCGGACGTACGGTTTTCCAGCATCCGGGTCCTCGGTTACAAAAGGGGAAAGGGCCCAAAAGGGTCACCAAAAGGGTCAAGTCTGCTCTTGACTCGTAAAGTATTCTTTTTTTTAAGACGTTCTATAATTGTACTGACCGAACTGTAGCTTTTGATGTAATAGTCTCGACATGTTATTTTATAATTCCAACTTATGATATAATGAGCCAAGAGCAGACTTGACCCCTTTACGGGGATGGTGGAATTACTTCCAGCTTACAGAGGCCAAATCCTTCCTCAAAGGTCTCAAAATCTGGATAATGCGAAGGCTGCGAAGTCTTGTCTGGAAACAATGGAAAAATCCCAAAACCAGGGTTCGGAATCTTGAGAAACTTGGTATTGCTCACCAAGATGCCATGCTTTGCGGCAATGCTCGCAAAAAGTACTGGCACATGAGCAAAGTCAAATGGGTGGCCATTGCCATGCCTGAACGATATTTTATTGATCAAGGATTATATCTGCCCGGGAACTGATTCCTAAAATCAGCCGAACCGCCCTGGTACGCGATCCGTATGCCGGGTGGTGTGGGAGGGCTCCTCAGTGATGGGGAGTCCTATCCCGATTCGGTATTATTTGTTCCCTATTTGATAATTTTTGTTTTGCAATGCTCAACTGTTTTCATGATCAGAGTCCTTTTGTGAATTAAAAAGTTCTTTTGAAATTTGTTTTAAAAAGTCTCTATGTTTTGCCTTCATTTCTTCAGATGGCTTCCAGTCCGGCATTTCCTCAGGTGCTTTTGACGTAAATGTTGAATCCTGAATTATAGATAGAATACCTAAAACGGAAGCAGTAAAATGTTCTCGTGGGCTTTTATCTTGCTCATGATACGAAAATTTAAGAGCCTTGCAACTATCACTAATTGAGGCTGTTTTAAATGATATGATTTCTGGATTATGCCCAAATTGGTTCCTTATTCTTCGAATAATATGTAAATCTGATTTACAGTTTTTAGGAATTTTTCCCAAATAATATGCCATATCAATTCTTGAAGAAAACGTGGCTAATGGTGCAGTTCCGTTAAGTAAATCCTTTTCTATTTTTTTATCATAAACAAATGAGCAATACATTAAATCAGATAATGCATTATCCAAAAAAGAAGCGGCTAAAAGGGCGCATCCTCTATCAGATTCAGATGAAAGAGCTCTCCTAAAAATTTGAATTTTTTGAAATTGTTTTAAAATATACGCTTCTATTTCTTGTTTTTTGTTCATATTGGGAAACCGAACGCCCGAAATCACTGGGAAATTTGAGCTGCGTAACGTAGTGGAGTAGCTTAAATTTTTCCATGTGAATTTACCTTGTTATGTGTTTTATATTTAACACACTATTGTTAAGAATGCGGTGGCCGGTTATCCGACCACCACAAGCCCGGTGAGGGGCTAGAGCAAAAGCAGCATGACAACGAGTTGTACGACCCGAATCAGCGTTTTTAGGTCTATTCTCACCTTGAGGTTTAACTCAAACATAGGATTAGCCTTTGTTAGAGCGGCACCTCGAGCCGGCCCAAGATGCCGTGTTAACGGAATCTGGGTTTGGCAGTTACGGTTGATTGAGTTGGGTAGACGTCATCCGGGTTTAACGTGCCGATGGCGCACGAGTCGCCCTTCTCAATTCCTTTGCTGCCGATCCGCGTGGTAGCTAGCCACGCGAGGAGACCACAACAGACCCTTGCAAGGTACTCTACGTGAGTAACGATATTCTGTTGCGAGCTTCCAATTCTTTACACATAACAGTTATATTAGGCAGAATGGGCCAATATGGTGATAGGCGGATTCGGCCTATTGCATTTTTCAAATATTTGTGTATTATTTTACACAATTAACAAATTTTACCCCGGAAACATAAATAGCACCTACCACATGAATCAGCCGAAATCAACACAAGAAAACCAAATTAAAAAGTTTTGGGACAATTACATAAACCGCCTGAAAGACATAGGCATCAAAGGCAATGTGATCAGGTGGTATGTAATCAGAGCCGAGCAGTACATCAAGGCATTCCCTGACAGACGCCTTGCCGAACACAGCCCCAAAGAGGTGGAGGGCTATCTGGCACAACAGGGAAGATCAGACGGAATTGAGGACTGGCAGTTCCGGCAGATTGTGGATGCTATACAGAATTTATTTGCAATGCTTGGTGTAGCCTGGATGCCGGAGGTGGACTGGAAATTCTGGATGGATTCCGCCGATACCCTGGCAAAATCGCATCCCACGGTTGCCGATGGGATTTCGGCTAAAAACACCATTAGGGCGCATTCCCATTTTCCCGGTTTGAAAAAAGCCTATCTTTGAGAACAAAAAACGTGATAGTTTCTGTTCGCTGAGACGACTATAAAAATGGACTGTGCTGATGAAAAAAGCTGAAGATTGCAATACTGTTGAGGAAGTCTATGCTTGCCTGAAAGAACTGGAAGACGATCCGAGGTTGGTTCGCAATGCTCAAGAATTGGAGCAGGTAGAACGTGAAATACTTGGGTATACGAATCGACTGAGTGCCTTGCTTTTAAAAAAAGCATCCAGGGCTCATTAAATTCCTATGATCAGGTCGATCAAGAAAAAGAATTGATGTCCAGCTGGCCGGGCCGGATGAAAAGCGAAGGGCTTGAGACCGTTTCGATTCAGTGTTGTACAGGTAGTTCTGTTGATGTTCGTGTTCGATATTATCGGCGATCCTGTGACCGTCGAAATCGAAAAAGATATAAAGGTGCCTACGCCGGTTTAATCCTTCTTGGAATCCATGATCGCTGCTCACCAGCTTTGGCTTCTATGGTGAGTGCCTGGTCGGCCTTATTGAGTTCTTTTGAAGAAGTCCGTCAAGTGCTTTGTGATCATGGTATGGTGTTGGATATAAAGGTTATCCGTAAACTCACCTATCGTTACGCAGAACGGGCCCGAGCCGAGCAACAAGCGGGGCGAATCCCACTAAATGAGAGAGATTCACTTGAAGGGCGACGGGTGGTTATAAGCACCGATGGTGGACGCACACGGTTAAGAGAGAAGAAAAGAGGTCCCAAAACCCCAAAAAATAGAACCCGATTTCGTGGGGCGTGGCGAGAACCCAAACTTTTGATTATTTATGTGGTGGATGCCCAGGGAAAACAAGAAAAAAGCTTCTCACCATTTATTGATGGCAGTTTCAGCGGTCCGGATGGCATATTCCTCCTGTTAAAGGGGTATTTGAACGCCCTTCATATCCAGAAGTCCGATAAAATACTGTTTGTTGCAGATGGAGCACATTGGATTTGGAACCGGATCCCCGGACTGATCAAAGCATTGGGTTTGGCTCCTCAGCGAGTATATGAACTTCTTGATTTTTACCATGCCGTGGAGCATTTGGGTAAAGTATCAGCCCTAAAGAAGACCTGGTCATCCAAGGAGCGCAAACGCTGGGTGTCAAAACAGCGGGGCTTCCTGCTGAAAGGAAAAGCCGCTGACGTAGTACAGGCCGTCCAGACACTTTGTCGAGGCAGAAACAGTAAGGCTATTAAGACGGAACGGGATTATTTTGTGCGCAATGAAAGACGGCTTGATTTCCCAACTGTAAAAGCGTTGAATTTACCTATTGGCAGCGGTGCTATTGAAAGTTCAATTCGTAGGGTGGTGAATTTACGTCTGAAAGGTCCATGCACTTTTTGGTATCGGGAAAATGCAGAAAAAATGATTATGCTACGATCATACTTTAAAGCAGGGCGTTGGGATTGTTTGAAACTCATGGCAACCACGCACAATCCAATGCCGGCGGCATGACCGGGAAAATGGGAATGCGCCCCACCATTAAGCACCTGTCAAACGTAAAGCATTCAAAACTTGCCGACGTTCGGAAACGTCATATGGCTATTCTGGAACAGTTGCTGGTTGAGTTGCGGACAAGACGGTATTCCATAAGAACCGAACAATCCTATGAATCATGGGTAACCCGTTTTATCTCTTTTAACGAAAACCGGGAACCGGAAAAGCTTGGCAGCGGTGAGGTTGTCAGTTTCCTGCAGCACCTTGCCGTTCAGCGAAATGTCGCGGAAAGCACACAAAATCAGGCGTTGAATGCCTTGGTCTTCTTTTATGACAAGGTGCTCAAACAGCCCCTGGGCGACATTGGTAATTTTGTACGCGCCAAACGCCCCAAGCGCCTGCCAGTGGTTTTAACCCGCAGTGAAGTCACTAAAATTCTCGAACAGATGACCGGCAGGCAAAAGCTGATGGCGTCCCTGCTTTACGGCACGGGCATGCGATTAATGGATTGTATCAGGCTCAGGGTCCAGGACATTGATTTCGGATACCGGCAGATTGTGATCAGAGACGGGAAAGGAAAAAAAGACCGGGTGGTGCCCTTGCCCGAACGGCTTGTAGAAGATCTCAAGGCCCATCTTGAACTGGTGCATGAGACGCATAAGTCAGATCTGGAAAAAGGATTGGGTGAGACATATCTACCCGATGCCCTGGACCGGAAATATCCCAATGCGGCAAAAGAGTGGGGATGGCAGTATGTGTTTCCCAGCGGCCGGCTTTCCGTTGACCCGAGAAGCGGTAAAACGGGCCGCCACCATATCCACGAAAACGGCCTTCAAAAAGCCATCAAAAAAGCGGCCTCCCAGGCCAATATGACCAAACGGGTTAATTGCCATGCCCTGCGCCATAGCTTTGCCACGCATCTGCTTGAAAGCGGTTATGACATCCGCACTGTTCAGGAGTTGCTCGGCCATGCGGATGTCTCCACAACCATGATTTACACCCATGTACTCAATCGCGGGAGCAAAGGCGTACAAAGCCCCCTGGACGGATTATAAATTTACCCAGGTTTGTTAACGGCGGCGTTTTCCGCCGACGCGTGATGGCTACTGTCCATAGAGCCAGTTTGTTCAGGACTTTTAACTGAAACCCAGCTTATTAAAGATCCGGCAATAAGCAGGCCGCACCCGACCCACAGGGCGGGGGTGGGCGCCACGGAGAGGTAAACGCAGGAGACGATGGTGGATAACAGCGGAGTCATGTAAGAGCTTGCCGCCAAAAGAATGGTATTGCCCTGGCGCATGGCATTGTCCCACAGGCTGTAGGCCATCAGTGTGATAAAGGCCAGAGCCGCCACCTCTCCTGTCACCTGAAGGCTCCAGTTCCTGGGTTCATCCACAAAAAAATTCATGACAAACAGGGCAATGGCAGTGGCAGCCAGAAAAAACGGCACCGCCCCCCCGGCCTGGTCCGGGCCCACCCATTTCCGGGTGAGATTGGAGTAAAGTCCCCAGGAAAGTGCAGCGAACAGGGCCAGCAGATAGGCGATGGGATTGGTGGAAAGGTTATTGAGCATCGCATGCCATGAATGACTGCCGCCACCGGCCAGAACCAGGTATACCCCAAACAGGGCCAGCGCCGTCCCGGGCAATAGAAGCCAACTGGCTCTATTCTTCAAAATGGGAACGGAAAACAACAGGATAAAGGCGGGCCACAGGTAATTGATCAACCCCATCTCCACGGCCTGGCTGCGGTTTTCAGCCATACCCACGGCAAGAAACAGGCACAGCATATATCCCACAAAAAGAGATCCGCAGCCCAAAAGATACCGGCCCGGGAGATTTTTAAGTTTGCTGCGCTGTTTTGGGGTCCTCAACACATTGATCAAGCCGAACACGGCACTGATGAGATAGACATAGCAGGCGCCGTATACCGGGCCGAGATGTTCTGAAATACTGCGGGTAAACGCAATGGTGTAACTCCACAATAGAATGGAAAAAAGCCCGCCGATCGTCGCCCAAAAAGCGGCCTTGCCTGAATTCATATTTTCTGCCATTTTTTCTTTTCCTCTATACTGGAGCCGAGTTCGCCGGTACAGGCACCCCATACCGGATAAAGCATTTTAATTAAACGCGAACAAATCAAATGTCAACGCGTTTGGATAAAAAAGGCGCTGTACCAAAGCCAACGACCGGGTGGACTTAAACCAAGGTGAAATCAACTGCCTTGACAACGCCCATGGCAGTTTTTATGTTGACATGATGTTTTTTTGTTAACGCACCACATATAATTTTAATTGAAGGAAAAAGTAGATGCTCAAACTTGGTGAAAAGGGAGCCATCCTCCAAAATGACAACGAAACTTATGCCATTGCCCCTCATATTCCGTGCGGGGTTGTTACACCGGACATGCTCAGAAAGATTGCTGATGTGGCGGAAAAATATGATGCCAAAGCGCTCAAGCTGACCGGGGCCACCCGAATTACCATTGTAGGACTCAAAGAAGAGGATATTGATTCGGCCTGGCAGGACCTGGAACTTGACAAGGGTGCTGCCGTGGGCATGTGCATCCGTTCGGTACGCACCTGTCCGGGCACCACCTTCTGCAGACTCGCCAAACAGGATGCCCTGGGCGTGGGCATGGAACTGGACAAACAATACCATGCCATGGAGCTGCCGGGTAAATTTAAAATGGCGGTATCAGGATGCAGACTCTGCTGTTCCGAATCCTGGGTCAGAGATATTGGACTCATCGGAGAAGCTGACGGCTGGACCATTGTCATTGGCGGCAACGTGGGTATGAAGCCCAGAATTGCCCAGAAATTGGTTGAAGGACTAAGCACAGAAGAAACCATGGATGCCTGTAAACGCATTGTTGAGTTTTATAAGGAAAATGCCAAAACAGGGGAACGCCTCGGAAAGATGATCGAACGGATTGGCCTTGAACCCTTTGAACAGGCCATCCAAGGCTGATCATGCACCCCCAATACATACCTGAAGACCGGTTTCCCATCCAGGTAAGCCCCCACGTCCAGGTGCTCGGCAACTACTATTTCAACCTCATGCTGATCACAGGGAAAGACAAGAGCCTGCTGTTTGAAGCCGGTGTTTCAGGTATGGTGGATCAAGTCATCCGGCAGCTGGATGAACTTGAAATCCGCCCGGACATAATCGTAGTCAGCCATCCCCACGCCGATCATGTCACCGGAATTCCGGGGTTGGCGGACCGATTCAAACATGCCCGGATCATTGCAGCCGCCGGGGCCAAAAAATTCATGTCCCATCCCAAGGCCGTGTCGGCGCTGATCGCCGAGGACCGGTTCATATCACGGCGCTTAGGCGAAGAAGGATTGACACCCGAGCGCCCCAGCCTTGATATGCCACCGGATCTGAGCCGCATTGAGGAAATCGACTGCCCTGCCCGCCTGGATTTGGGCGGCGGACTCTTTTTTGATCTGCTGCCTGCCAAGGGCCATTCCCCGGCGGCATTGATGGGCGTTACAGTGCCGGACCAGGTGTTGTGTTGTGCCGATGCCCTGGGGTTCCATTATCCCGGCCGGGATTTCTGGCCGTTGTGTTTCACAGGCGCGGCAGACTACCTTGACACCATCAAACAGATCAGAGACCTATCCCCGAAAATCATCTGCCCGGCCCACCAGGGGCCCATCATGACCGACCAAGTCTCTTCTGCCCTGGACACAGCGGAATCCAGAACAGTTGAAATCATAAACATGATCAAGGGCACCGCCCTCAAAGACGAAGAACTTTTGACACACCTATTCAACATGTCCTACAAGGATGAATTCCGCCTCTACACCAAGGAAAATGTAACAAACTGCGCCGGGCTGTTGGTAAAACGGGCCAGGGAATATCAATAGCCTCTTTTCCACCAACAGAATTAAAGACGATTTTAAGACGGATTTGGCGCGTGGCCGGCAAACCTGCGTACTTTTTTTACGGTTAACAGCACATTGCCGGCAAAAATCAAAAACGCCCCCACCCAACCGGCCAGGGAGAGCGCCGGTTCCATGACAAGGAACGGCCCCAGGATGGCCGCCAGAAAAATCCGGGTTGAAGCGATGATCCCCCCTTCAATGGCGGTGACGTATTTAAACCCCTGGGTCAGCAAAATCTGTCCGGCAATGGCAATGGTCGAACACCAGAAAAGATAGACCATTTCATGGGTATTGGGCAGTTGCATTTCATGGAAAAAAAGAGAGAAGATCACAATGCCCCCAAGGCCGAACATAAAGAACAGAATGGTCAGAGTGTCGTGATCCTGGCGGGCCATGTTCAGTATAATGATGGCAAAGGCCGCAATAAATCCCGATGCAAGCCCCCACAACGCCCCTAACGAAAAATGCGTATCTGCGGGCATTAAAATCATAAACACCCCGGCAAAGGCCACCAGGACAATTACGACTGTGCCCACATCCCTTTGGGCCCTAAACAAAAACCATGAAAACAGGGCGATGAACAACGGGAAGGTCATGTTTAAAATATTGGCCTGGGCCACGCTGGAGTGGGCCACGCCCTTGAAAAAGCAGAAAACGGCCATGGTGTTGAGCAGCGCCCGACCCACCAGAAATCTTTTTTTAACGACCCTGATTTTATGACGGCCCAGGGCAATAATACCGCAGACAACGATAAATCCTAAGCCGAACCGGGCCAGGGTGAACATGGATGTGCGGATGTGAAGCCCGGCCATGGCCGACCACTTGATCACCACGGTGGACATGTAAAAACAAAAGGCCGATGCAAACACAGCCAGGTATCCTAAAACTGATTTTCTGTCCACGCCGGGCAGCATACCGTTCAACATGTCAGGTCCCTTCTTTCAATGCCCGGCCCGGGTATTTTTTACCCGGCAGGGGTTTATATTGCCAGAACTCACTAACTGATGGTATTGTGTGTTGCGTTAACCCTATTTCATTAAAAATAAATTGCTATAAGACCATAAATCATGACCAAAGACAACGCCTCTTTTGCAGAGCAAATCAAACCCCATCGGGATGAAATTGATTCCATTGATGCCCAGATTATTTCTTTATTAAGCCAGCGCCGGAAACAGGTGGAAAAAATCGTAGGCGTTAAAAAAGCGCACAAGGTTCCCATTTACCATCCGGCCAGAGAAGAAGATGTGATCTCCCGCCTGCGGGGGAAAGCCACGCAGATGGATGTGGATCCGGATCTGGTGGAAAATCTCTACAGAACCATCATGCACCAGTCCAGAAAAAGCCAGACCCGGGTGTCCAAAACCACGTTGATCCGGCCCCAGGCCAAAATACTTGTTGTGGGCGGTGCCGGAGAGATGGGCCGTCTGTTTGCCCGGTTTTTCAGGGAAACAGGCTACCAGGTGGACGTCCTGGACAAAGATGACTGGGACCGGGCAAAAGAATTGTGTGGTAATGCGGACCTTGTGGTGGTCTGCGTACCCATTAACGTGACTGTTCAGGTCGTTGAGGCCCTGGCCCCGCTGATGCGGCCGGATGCGGTGCTGACCGACTTGACCTCGGTCAAAAAGACGCCCCTGGAAGCCATGTGCCGGGCACACAAAGGGCCTGTGCTGGGCCTGCACCCCCTTTTCGGACCCACCACGGACAATTTGGACAAGCAGATCATTGCCGCATGTGCCGGGCAGGATGACGACGCCTGCCAATGGGTGATTGACCAGCTGGTGGCCTGGGGTGCCGTGGTGGTTGAAGCCACGGCCCTGGAACATGACCAGGTCATGGAAATTGTCCAGGCCCTCCGGCATTTTGCCACCTTCAGTTTCGGCAGTTTTCTCTACCGCCAGGGCATCCCCATCAAACGCACCCTTGAATTTTCAAGCCCCATCTACCGCCTGGAGCTGGGCATGGTGGGCCGGCTTTTTGCCCAGGATCCGGATCTGTACGCCGAAATCATCTTTGCCACACCCGAGCGGCGGCAGCTTTTAAAAACCTTTGTTCAATCTTTGACCCAGTTTCTGGATATGCTTGAATCCGGGGATAAAGATGCGTTCATCGCTGAATTCAACCAGATTGCAGAATGGTTCGGACCGTTCGGCAACCAGGCCCTGCGTGAAAGTACCTATTTTATCAATAAATTGATTGAACGGTTTTAAGCATCTTCATTGCCGTACCGCTTTAATTTTTTAAGTAATGTTTTCCGGGTAATGCCAAGCCGTCGGGCTGCTTCACTTTTATTGCCTTCGGCTGCCGCCAGGGTGGAGAGGATCGCCCGCTCCTCCACCTTGGCCAGGGCGATATTTTCCAGATTCAATTCTGCAGCCCGGGCCTGTTCAGGTTCCTCATCCAGGATAAAGGAGAGATCAGACCGGCGAAGGTAATCGGCCCGGGCCATGACCACGCCGCGCTCCACAGCGTTCATCAGTTCCCTGACATTGCCGGGCCACTCATACCGAATCAGGGTATCCATGGCATTGGGAGAAAAACCCTTGATGTCCCGGCGGTTTTTTTGGGCAAATTCATCCAGAAAGTGCATGGCAAGTTCCGGGATATCCTCAATGCGTTTTCTCAACGGCGGAATACCAATGTGAACCACATTCAGCCGGTAGTAAAGATCTTCCCTGAACTCTTTTTCGGCGGACATGGCTTTTAAATCCCTGTTGGTGGCTGCAATCACCCGGACATCTACGGATAGTGTCTTTTCCGAGCCCACGGGCGCGATCTCCTTTTCCTGGATCACCCGCAGCAGCTTTGCCTGCATGGCAAGGCTCATCTCGCCGATTTCGTCCAGCAGAATACTGCCCTTGTCCGCCAGAAGGAACTTGCCCTTGCGTTTTTTATCCGCCCCGGTGAATGCGCCCCGCTCATGCCCGAACAGCTCGGACTCCAGAAGGGTTTCGGTGATGGCGGCGCAATTGATCCGGATATAAGGATGCTCACGCCTCATGCTGTTGTTGTGCAGGGCGGCGGCCACAAGCTCCTTGCCGGTGCCGGATTCGCCTGTGACAAGCACATTGGCATCCGTTGGGGCCACCATGTGTATGGTATCCAGCAGCGCTTTCATTGCAGGGCTTTTACCCAGGATATCATGGTGGAAAGCGCTGGTTTCCAATCGTTTTTTCAAGTCCTGATTTTCATTTTTTAGATGAATCCGTTCAAACACGCGGTCCACGGTGAGTTTAAGCTTGTCGAAATCCAAAGGCTTGGTCAAATAATCATAGGCCCCTATTTTCAGGGCCTGGACAGCGGTGTCCACCGAAGAATATGCGGTCATGATGATCACAGGCAGGGCCGGATTAAAGGCATGAATTTTCGCCAGGGCCTCCATGCCGGACATTTTGACCATTTTCATATCCATCAGTACCAGCCCAAACGGGCTTTGCGTCACCGCATCCACGCCCTCATCTCCGTCCAGGGCAACCTGGACGGTATATCCCCACCCTTTCATCAGGGTTTTAAGCATGGTGGCATGGGCGGTATCGTCGTCCACCACCAGCACAGTTTTGTCACTCATCAAACAATCCTTACATCTCTGTGTTTGAACGAAAAGTCACCCACCTGCGGCGTTGCTGCACAAAGCTGCAATCCTCACGTACTTTAGTACGCTCCGGTTCCAGCTTTGCTTGCGCCTTGCATCTGGGCAACTTTTCCTCCAAACACTATATTTCATTTACTTCCGGGCTCATTCATCGCTGCGTTATCATCAGGCAGGGTGATATAAAACACAGTGCCTTTGGAAGGTCGGCTCTCCACCCGGATTTCACCTTTAAGGTTTTCAACGATCCTGTGCACAATGGACAAGCCTAAGCCCGTTCCTTTGGCCCGGGTGGTGAAATAGGGGTCAAATATTTTTTCAATATCCTTTGCCGGGATGCCGCAGCCGTCGTCCGCCACCCGGATTTCAAGGTCATCATCCACATCGGATACGCCGATTTCAAGTGTCCCGTTAGTATCCATGGCATTTAGCGCATTCATGTAAAGATTAAGCAGCACCTGGCAGATACGTTCCGGGTCGGTATGGAAGGTCTCTTTTTGGGTACGCATATCCGTTTGCACACGGATCTTTTTTTTGTCAAGATCATGGGAAACCAGCTTAAGGGAGTGCTGGATAAGGGGTTCGATTGGTGTCTGTTTAATCTCTACGGCCATGGGCTTGGCAAATTCCAGCAACTGGGTGATGGAGCGGTCCATACGTTCCACCTCCTGGATCATGATTTTTGCAATTTCCACGTCATCGGGCTCATTTTCATATTGCCGGGAAAAATAGGTGGCAAACCCCTTGATGGAGCTTAAGGGATTTCGAATTTCATGGGCCACACCCGCAGCAAGTTTACCGATGGCAGCCAACCGCCGATTGGTTTCCACCTGTTTTTTCAAGTTACGTATCTGGGTCAGATCCCTGAATAAAAGAACAAAGCCCTGGATCTGGTCTTCTTCTGCCGGAATGGTCGAAACGGTCATTTCCAGCCGAAGGTCACCCTTCTCTTTCTGGGTCAATGCCACCTCTCCGGATGCGACGCCGCCGGACCTTGACACATCAGCAGCCATGGCAGCCATCTGGGGAAAGGCTTTTTCAGGAATGTCCCCCAGAATTTTTTCCGCGGACCGGTTGGCAGAGGTCACATTAAACTTCGTATCCAACGTAATCAGACCCGAAGGCATATTTTGAATCACATTGTCGGAAAACGCCATCACCCGCTCCAAAGAGGACTGGGCGGCCCTGTAAGCCTGGAGGGCAAACAAAGCAATAATTCCCGAACAGCAAAACACGAAGAACAAAAGCCCTCGGATCACAATATTTTTAAAGCCCCGGGCCTGGGCGGCCTGGACCCCGGCCATGGACATGCCGGCAAAAATATAGTGATCGGTCTGACCGAATGCGGCAAATGCAGGCCCGGCCAAACTGTCAGTGCCGGGCGCAGGTGGTTGGGACGGCATCTTTCCGTGGGTGTAGTCATAGTCAGGCACAGATCCGGGATTGGGGCTGTGGCTCTGGACAGGCCCAAGTCTTGGCCCTCTAAACCCTATATTAAACGGCATGAAACGTTTGGCCACTTCCAGAACCGGCCCCTCCTGGGTATTCAGCGATCGGCTGGAAATCAGGTGGGGATCCCTGGACAACGGCACAAAATCCGCCCATCCATCATAAATTTTACCGACCATGGAGGCATCGGAATGGGCGATGATTTTTCCCATGGCATCGGTGATCATGATATATGAGACATCGGGCTGCCCTGCGGTCTCCTCCAGCATGGACTGAATTCTTTTTGTGCCCCACTGCATGGACCCCATTCCAATCCGGGTACCGGCCTCAAATGTCCGGATTAAGGAGGTTCCGGTGATCAAAAACCGCTCACGGATAAATTCATCTTGTTTTTTTACCCGGTCCAGGGTCATCAGAATAAATACCGGCAACAGCACAACCAGGACGCCCACCATCACCAGCGGCGGCACCAGACCCGGCATTCTGGGGGCAATATTTAGTTTAAATCTGTTTTTTATGGTCATAGGTTCTTCACGTCAATTTTTCAAGCCACGCTATCAGGCCAACCGTTCATATCACCTAAATGAAATGATACGCATTGGCCCGGTTTATTTTTTGGGGGATCATCAGGTTACTATGCAAAACAAGTACCAGAATTGCCCCAATTTGATCATCCCGTCTCTATACCCCGTTTCATGGGACAGTTATATCCCCAAAGCCTTGAAAAATTATACCCACTGCCGTTGTACAAATCTTTTATCCACCCTTAAACCCTGACAAATTAAAGCAAATAGCGTAATTTTTACCCGGCTGTATACCCACATGCGGGTATAAAGTACACACTCTACCCCATTTTTGAAAAACATCCTGATATGAATTATAGACTCGAAAGACCTGACAGAAAACGATCTCAATGATTTTCAGAAAAGGTGGCACATCATTTGCTTTATAATTCTGCAACGATGATCAAAAACTCAAAAGATCACGGTAACACGAATCACAGTATATAAAAAACCAAGCGCCACAAGGAGACACTATGAAAAAAACCTTAGCTGCATTAACCATCCTGGTTGTCACATGCACTTTTTCCGCCGGTGCATTTGCAAGTCCCCCAATGCAGGGCAAGGGCAAAGGGTTAAAACAAACCACCCCCCGGGCGTGCATGAACCTGACCGATGAACAGCAGAAACAGCTTAGCGATCTGCATCAAAAATTTGTTGATGACACCTACGAGACGCGCAGCAGTATCATGAACCTGGATCAGCAAATCCGCATGTACATGGAAACATCTGATCCGGATCCTGCAAAATTGAAATCAATGGTGATTGAAAAAGCGGATTTATCAAAAGACCTGGCAGTTAAACGCTTGGAATTTTCCCTGGATGCCAGAAAAATATCTCCGGAACTAAAATTCATGCCCATGGGAATGGGCATGGGCTCGGGATTCAGCGGTCATGGCAAGGGATACGGCCAGGGCTACCATGGATTCGGCAATGGTGCCGGATTTAACGATCCCCAAGATGAGACCCCTCCAGAAAATAAGTAGTATACCCATACCCACCACTCATTAATCTTCAGCGAACACCCTCTCCATCAACTCCCTTCTCTCCTGTCCCCCCGGGTAACACCGGGGGGAACCTTTTTTTTTAATTTTTTACTCTTCCAATGCCACAGGATTTTCGAGGACGCCAATACCTTCGATTTCAACCTCCATCAGATCGCCCGGCGCTATATACACGCGGGGTTTACGGGTAAAGCCCACCCCTTCGGGGGTCCCTGTCAGGATCAGGGTGCCGGGTAAAAGGGTAGATGACTGGGAGAGGTAGGAAATCATATTGGCGATGCTGAAGACCATGTCGCTGGTGTGGCTGTCCTGCATGGTTTCACCGTTGAGCCGCAGCTTAATGGAAAGTTGCTGGGGATCCGGAATCTCATCCGTCAAGGTCATGACCGGCCCGCAGGGGCAAAAGGTATCGTAGCTTTTTCCCCGGGTCCACTGGAATGCGCCGGCATGCTTCTGCCACCGCCGGGCGGAAACATCATTGGTGCAGGTATAGCCAAGCACGTAATCCAGGGCCTCTTCTTCGGATACATTCTTGGCAGCCTTTTTAATGATTACCCCAAGCTCGGCTTCGTAATCCACTTCTGGCGGATCTGCGGCACATTTTGGAATCAAAACGGCATCGCCGTGACCGGCCAGACTCCCCGGATATTTCATGAAAATAGCCGGATATTTTGGAATTTCCTGGCCTGTCTCCTTGGCATGACGCCGGTAATTAAGGCCTATACAGATAATGGACGACGGCTCCACCGGAGGCAGAACTTTGACCACATCCACCCGTTCACCGGTATCTTTGAAGCTGTAATCTTCAGACTGTTCGACGATACTTGCTGTCTTTCCGTCCCAATCGCACCCCATGACCTCTTTACCCTCTTGGGTAGTAAAACGAATGATCTTCATTTAAGGCTCCTTTATTCTTTTGATTGCATGGGCTATATTCATAGCCGGAATTAAACACATCCGGCAAGGAAAAAATGAAATCTATTTTCACGGGCAGTATACATAATAAAAACAGCAGAAAACAGGCCGATCTTATCATGGTCATCCTGGCGTCCCAGTCTGTCAGGGCGGTCATTGATACGGGGCCTGACGGATCATACGACATTCTTGTCTCCGATGACGATGTATTTAAGGCCCGGCAGCAATTGGAAAAATACCGAATGGAGAACAAAGAGATTCCAAAGCCGGTTTCCCATCCGCCCTCCGGATTTTTTTTCTCTCCGGCTGCCCTGGCCCTGGCCTTTTTGTTAGCCGCCATTCACTACATCATTACTACCCAGGGCTTTCACAAACAAGCGATTCTAAATTTTGGTTCGTCCTCGTATTACCTAAGCCAGGGACAAAGTTTCAGGGCCGTAACCGCCCTATTTCTGCACAGCGATACGGACCATCTTATTGGCAATATGGCGGGAATCGCCATACTTGCAGGCCCGTTACTGAGGGTCACCGGCTACGGCCAGGGCTTTTTGCTGCTGTTGGCAGCGGGTACGGCCGGCAATCTGATATCCAAAAGTTTCGGCCATGATTTACGGCTCTCCATCGGGGCCTCCACAGCAGTCATGGCGGCGGCAGGACTGCTTGGTGCCCGGCGCATGACCATTGGCCCACCATCAGCTCATTCCGCATTTCCAAAACTCAAAGGCCTGTTCCCCTTTGCAGCGGCAGCCACCCTGACGGCCATGTTCAGCTATGGTGAAAACACCGATGTGTCGGCCCATCTGTTCGGTTTTCTTGCTGGTACCGGCATCGGGTTGTGCTACTATCCGTTGTCCGAACCGTTATCAAGCCCCGTAATCGGCCGTATCAGTTTCTGCATTGTCCTGGCCATTTTAAGCACAGCCGTTATCCAGGGAGCTTTGACTTTTCTGTCTAATTTTTAATGGAACGATTAAGCTTTCGAACAAAACTGACAGGAACGGCATAAGTGATTCCCGTGGGTTCTTTTAGAACAAACTCTTTTTTCCCTTTAACAAACACTTTATTGATCACCCCGACGACTTCTCCGGTGGCAATGCGATAGACCGGGCTGCCGCTGTTTCCCGGAAAGGCAACGGCATCCAGCTGGATAATGTCCCAGGGGTCTTTAAGGAATTTGACCATATCGCCTTTGATCAGGCTGCCGTGGGGGCTGGGCAGAATGACCGGGGCAATGGCCGACACAGTACCTGTGTGGGTGGTGGCATTGAGGCCAAGGACAAAACCAATGGGAAATCCGGTAAATGCTATCTGGTGACCCTCTTTAAGGGACCCGTCTTTGGCCATGGGCAAGGCCGGCAGTTTGCCGTCCATCTCCAGTATGGCCAGGTCATGAAACGGGTCTTCGGCGACCAGGGTTGCCTTGACCCCTTTGTCCGGCAAATTCGTATGAAAAATGCGCAGATTAAACATGCGGTCTTTTTCTTTAATGGCATCAACCACATGCTGATTGGTGACGATCCTGCTGCCGTCGGCGATGGCAAAGCCGGTTCCCCGGAATTGGACCATGGGGACATCCTTAAACGAATACGTGCCCACGGATACGGTGGAGGCCTTTATCGTTGACACAAGCTCGGCCATGTAAGCATCCCGATCCTGTAACACAGCATTTTCCAGGGCGGATACCGGAGAAACGAAAGAAACAAGAAAGACCATGATTATGCTAAAATAGATTCTCATGGTCTTTTCTTAGCGGTTAACGGCCCGGTTGTCCATCTTTTCTTCGGCCGTTACTCTCGAATCACACCGGATTGACCGAGAATAAATTCACTCATGTAATTGGCAACGGTGGTGACCTTGTGGCTGTAAAGCGGTGCCCGATCACAATCGGTGGCAAAATCGCCGGCAATGCAGCAGTTGCCGATACGACGAGACCGTATGTTAGCCAAATCGGCACCGGCAATACCGGAAGCGGCTACCAAGGTCTTTGTGTCGGCAAAGGTTTCAATGAGCATTTTTTTATCCGCCTGACGGTCAAAACCCTCAACGATCAAATCGCAGTCAGCGAACATTTCCGTGCAGTTTTGTCTGTCAATGCGCTGGACCAATGCGTCAAGGACCACCTCGGGGTTGATACGGTTCAGGTTGATCTTAAGGGCATCCACCTTAAACATCCCAATCTGGTCGGCAAAATAAAACTGGCGATTAAGATTGCCAGACTCCACCCGGTCAAAATCGACCAGCTTGAGCTTAGTTATACCGCTTCGAACCAGGTTCAGGGCCACGTTGGAGCCAATCCCCCCCACCCCGGCGATACCGATTTTCATCATATGAAGTCCCAGTCTTTATAAATCGGCTGGTAGCCCTGGGCCAAAATTGCATCGGCCACCTGGGCCACACTGCGGGCATCGGTAATTTCAAATTGCGGTGTCTGGCCTTCGGGGACCTCTGTGTAGCCGCCCACCCCGGTGCTCGATCCGGCAGAATATCGGGTAACCCCCAAAGGTAAAATCCGGTCACGAAAGGTAGCGTTTTCACGGGTGGAGACGGTCAGTCCCGATCGCGGCAAAAAGATGCGCAAAGCCGTCATGAATTGAACAAAGGTTTTATCGTCCACCAGATAATCGGGTTGAAAATCACCTTCGGCCTCGTTAAACCGGGGCAAAGAGATGGCCACCTCGGTATCAATATATTTATTCTCAAGATACCGGGCATGCAACCCGGTAAAAAACATCTCCCGGCGCGGCTCGGACAACCCTAGCAGCGCCCCGAGATTGACGACGCGCATGCCGCCCTTGGCAGCCCGTTCAGGCCCGTTCAAGCGCCACTGGTAATCCATCTTCTTACCGGCCAGGTGGACCCGTTTATACACATCTTCGTCATAGGTTTCCTGGAACATGGTCATGGAATCGACACCGGCCTCGTAAAGCTGACGGTACTCGTCAATTTCAAGGGGGTAGACCTCAATGGCCACGGAGGCAAAATATTTTTTGAGCAGCCTAGACGCGTCCAGCAAATACGACATGGGCGTCATATGCTGTGCTTCACCAGTGAGAAAAAGCACGTGCTGCATGCCGGTTTCGGCAATGGCCTTGGCCTCAATCTCAATCTCTTCCATGGTGAGTTTCCGGCGAAGAATGGGGTTTTTGTGATTAAACCCGCAATAGGCGCAACCGTTACTGCAATGGTTGGAGATATACAGCGGAATGAACATTTGAATGGTGCGTCCAAAATACTGCACGGTAATCTGGTGGGCTTTTCGGGCCATGGCCTCAAGATGGCCGGCCGCCCTGGGGCTCAGCAGGGTTAAAAAGTCCATGGGACCGGGCTTGTCCTTGGCCATACTCAGGATGATCTGTTCATCGGTCACCTGGTCAAAAAATCCGGGTACATCAAAATCACGGTACTGCTTAACGACCTCGTAGAATGACATTATTTGATCCTCTTTGTTAACCACGGAAAGACACGGAACGCACTGAAAATTAAGAAGTCAAAGCCTTCATTTCCGTGTTTTTCCGTGCATTCCGTGGTTCCATTATTCGTCAAGAAATCCGGTAAGCGGTGAAGAGGCCCGGGCATGTGCGGACTCTTCGGCCATTTCAGCCAGATACGCCGCTCGCCCGGCTTTCACCGCCAGATCAAAGGCGCGCCCCATGGCTTCCGGATCATTGGCCGTGGCAATGGCAGTATTCACCAGCACCGCGTCCGCACCCATCTCCATTGCCGCCGCCGCCTGGGACGGTTTACCGATGCCCGCATCCACAACAATGGGCACGGATGCGTTTTCAATCAGCATGGCAATCAGCGGTTTGGTCTCCAACCCCCGGTTGGTTCCGATGGGCGCACCCAAAGGCATAACCGCCGCCGCGCCAGCGTTTTCCAGGCGTTTGGCCAGGGTCAGGTCCGGCAGCACATAGGGCAGCACCTTGAATCCCTCTTTGGCCAGAATCTCCGTTGCCTTCAAAGTTTCCCAGTTATCCGGCATCAGGTATTTCATATCCGTGATCACTTCGATCTTGATGAAATCCCCGCAACCGGCCTCCCGGGCGATCCGGGCAACGCGCACGGCCTGTTCTGCCGTGCGGGCGCCGGATGTATTGGGCAGTAGGGTCACATCCTTGGGGATGTATTCCAAAATGTTTTCAGACTGCTCCGTGATGTCCACACGACGCAGCGCCACAGTGATCATCTGCGAACCGCTGGCCGCAAGCATTTTTGGGATCTGTCCGTGGTTGCCGAATTTCCCGGTACCGGTCAACAGCCGGTTACTGAATTCTTTTCCGCCTAACAACAGTACATCGTCGCTCATAATCAGCCTCCTCCTACAAAACTTAGCATCTCCAGGCGATCATCTTCCTGAAGTTCAGTCGTCGACCAAAATTCCTGTTTAATGATTTGCTGGTTGAGTTCAACAACCAGTGCCCCTGCATCAAGTTTCTTCAAGGCGATGAACTGCGCCAAAGTGCAGGGATCTATACTTTCCTGTGTTCCGTTCACAAAAACATTCATAGGCAACACCCCTTAAAAACAAAAAGCCACTCACCCTCGAAGGAAGGGCAAGTGGCTTTATATAAACGCCGAAATCGGATTTTTCCCGATTAATTGCTGTCTTGTCCGCTCTTCCCTTCGCCAGTATTACCCGGATCAGGTTCAATGGGTATAATCTCAGACGCTGCGCGCCACCCCAAACGATCATCCTCGTCATATAGAGATTAAAAAGAATTGTCAACCCCAGTTTAAATTGAAAACATCATGCACTGAAAAAAGGCAAATACAGCGATGAATTATCGCCAACAGGAATTATAAAATTCTTAATTTTCTGTATTTAGGCGGCTGAAAATATGGTACTCCAATAAAATACACAATCTCAAAAGCGACGAAAAAAAAAGGATAAAATCGATGGACAAGGTGCAAGTTTTTTTAGGATGGATACTTGTATACATGGTGTTGTCCTGTGCGGTATTTGCGGCCGACTTTGCCCATGCCGAAACGAACAGCGCCCTGCTCACCCCCGAAGAAAAAGCATATATCCAGTCAAAAAAAAGTATCAGCATCGGCATTACGGACAACGAGCCGCCCTATTCATTTTATTCCCAAGGCACCATCAACGGCTTTTCCATTGATCTGCTTCATATTCTTGAACACACATCGGGCCTGAAATTCAAATTTGTCCTGGGAAGCTGGTTTAATGTTTTTGCTTCATTTAAAAACGGGAATCTGGATGTAATTGACCAGATATCCTTCACCGAAGAGCGCAGCCACTGGATGCGTTTCACCCCGCCCTACCATGTCAAAGGACTTGTCTTGTTCATGCAAACCGCTGAACTCCCCCACCCCTTTAAAGGCCTGGAAAGTATTAACGGCAAACGGATTGGTATCATCCGGGATATTTATTACGAACAGATCCTGCGCCAGGAAGACCATATACGCGTTTTTGAGTATGATGACTATATCTCGCTGATGAAGGCACTCTCCTTTGGCTGGGTGGATGCGGTGGTGGCAAGTGAAATGACCGGAAACTTTGTCATTCGCGACAACAACCTTTCCGGCATCTGTGTGGCAGGCCCCTTCAATGCCAGGGGGATTGTTGAAGAAGATTTCCGTTTGGGCATCTTACAACAAGAGCCACTGCTTCAGTCGATTCTGACCAAACTGTTGAAAGCCGTACCCGACCGGACCCTGGAGGTACTGATTGAAAAATGGAGCCAGTACCCATATGTCAATAAAACGGTTTCCACCCTGCTGCTGACCGATGAGGAGCACGCCTTTATCGCAGAGCATCCCAGCGTCACCATGGGCATGCTGTCTAATTTTCCGCCCTACAGTTTTATCAGTCAGGGGCGTCAGGTGGGGTACAGTGCCTCTTTGCTTAGAATCATTTCACAGCGCACCGGATTACAATTTTCATATGTTATGGATGAGTGGCCCAATGTGTTTTACCTGTTTAAAACCGGCCAGATCGATGCCATTGCAAATATATCCTATGCCGAAGACCGCACAAAATTTACCCGGTACACAGACGCCTACCATCAAATTCCCACAGTGGTATTTGTCCGTAACGATTTTAAAAATTACATGGGGATCAACAGCCTGAGCGGTCGGATCGTCGGCGTGACCCGGGACATATTTTATAAAAAGTCTCTTTCCCGGATAGCCGGGGAAGGCCTGCGGGAATATGACGACCATTCCGTCATGATGAAAGACCTTTCATTTGGCAAACTGGATGCGGTGGTGACAGCCCTGAACACCGGGAATCAGTATATCCGGAAACTGGGACTGGTCAACATCGTCATTGCCGGCGAGGTGATGAAGGCCGAAGACCTGCGATTCGGCGTACGACCGGATCTGGCCACTTTGGCCGACATTATCAACAAAGCCCTTCACTCCCTGTCGGCGTCTGACCTGCAATTGCTTGAAACGGCCTGGTTCTCTCCCCAGGTCAGCCATGCCGACACAGGCTACACAGTTCGGCTTTCCGATAAGGAGGCCGCCTACCTGGAAAAAAAGAAGAAACTGATTCTTTGTGTGGTTTCGGGGGGCCTTCCGTTTGGAACCGTAGAGAGTGACGGCCGTTACATCGGCATCGACGCGGATTTCATGGCGCTGTTTGCACAACAGCTACCCATCCCCGTGGTGGTGGGAAAAAGCAAAAGCTGGGCACACCTGCTTGAACAGATAAAACAAAGACAATGCGATCTTTGCATGGACGCCATGAAAACGCCTGACAAACAAGCGTATATGGATTTTACCGATCCATATCTCACCATCCCCAATGTTATTGCCACCTCCGTCAATGCGCCGTTCATAGATGATTTCCGCAAATTTATGGACCGCCCCATGGGCGTTATCAAGAAATCATCCATCTCAGAACTTTTAAAGACCACCTATCCAGCCATGAACCTTGTGGAGATGGACAGCGAGCTTGAAGGGATTCATGAAGTCCAGCGGGGAACACTTTTCGGGATGATCAGCACCATGACGGACATCGGCTATCATCTGCGGCAGGAAAAAATTGTGGATATAAAAATCGCCGGGAAAATGCCGTACAACCTGGAAGCAAGCATCGGCACAAGAAAGGATGAACCCCTGCTGGGAGATATTTTCCAAAAACTGGTCCTGTCTCTCTCTGAAAAACAAAAATCACTGCTGATGGACCACTGGCTCAGCGTGAAGGTCGAACAAAAATTTGATTATTCGCCCTTCTGGAAGGTGCTGGGCGTGGTCATTGCCCTGACGCTCGTCACCCTTTTCTGGGCCCATAAGGTGCGCAGGCTAAACCGGAAGCTGATAAATGCCAACCATGCCTTGAAAGAATTAAGCCGCACAGACGGACTGACCGGACTTTTCAACCGCCGGGTTTTTGATGAGGAATTCACCCGGATATTTAACCTGTGCAAACGCAGCGAAATCTGTTTTTCAATCATTATCCTGGATATTGATTTTTTTAAAAAAATCAACGACACCTATGGCCACCCTGCCGGGGATGCCTGCCTCAAGCATTTCGGCACGATTCTAATGGAACGATTCCAGCGCAATTCCGATATTGTGTGCCGGTTTGGCGGTGAGGAGTTCGGTATTATCTGTACCGGCAAAAATGTCGCAAAGGTTCACGCCCATGTTGAGGCGCTGCGCAGGCATATGGCAGAAGAGGTTTTCACCCATAACCAAGCGCGGATCAGATTCACTATCAGTGCAGGCATTTATTCAATGGTTCCCCAGGCAGATACGCCGGAGAATTTATATTTGGACATGGCAGACAAGGCCCTTTACCAGGCAAAAAACAGCGGGCGAAACCAGGTGGTGGATTTAAGCCCATATTCCCAATAGAAACGCCCACAACGGATTCATATATCAACAACGCCTTTAAACACGGTCTGGGCCGGGCCGGTCTTAAACATATGGCCGTCGGATTCATCCCACGAAATATCCAAATCCCCGCCGTCCAGATGAACACGAACCTGCCGCCCTGCCCGTCCGGTCAGATGGGCAGCCGTCACCGCAGCACAGGCCCCGGTACCGCAGGCAAGGGTTACCCCGGCCCCGCGCTCCCATACCCGCATTTTAATTTGGCTGTCTGAGATGACTTCAATGAATTCCACATTGGTTTTTTCAGGAAAACGAGAATGGGTTTCCACCATGGGTCCAATGGCTTCAATGTCCACCACGGACAAATCATCCACAAAAATCACGGCATGGGGGTTTCCCATGGAGACACAGGATACAGATAAAGTGCCCTGCCCTGTTTCAATGGGCACGTCAAGGGCCGTATGCCCGTCATGAACAAACGGGATCTGGCCTGGAACAAGCTTGGGAACGCCCATATCCACGCATACGGATTCCACCCAGCCTCCCTGTTTTTTTTCGATCCGGGGGACCACGGTCCCGGCCAGGGTTTGAACCCTCATCTCGTCTTTGACAAGAATATCATTCTCGTACAGATATTTGGCAAAACAGCGCATGCCGTTACCGCACATCTCAGGTTCAGACCCGTCTGAATTGATGATAACAAACCGGATATCATGGGTATCGGAATGCCTGACCAGGATAATTCCGTCGGCACCGATGCCGAATCTGCGGTGACACAAATTGACGGCCAGTTCCGAATAGTCAATGTGCCCGGCAATGCGCTTATCCCGGTCATCCATTACGATAAAATCATTGCCGAGGCCATGCATTTTCCAGAAATCGATACGCATTGTTTCTCCTTTTCGATTTTTAACTACTTGATTTTGGACAGGGTATATAGGATCTGCTCCCCAAGCGCCTCAACCTGCCAGTTGCGCATACCCGGAATCTCAAATAAATCTTCGACACATGACGGCTTGTCCGAGGCCACGGCTGAAATCGTATTGTTGTTGATCAAAAATCCAGGTTCCATGGCCAGGGTTTTGGAGGCGGCCTCACGCATATTCTTTAATGCATCAATGCGGCTAAGAACCTGGCTTGTTTTACGGGGCATCCGGGTTTTGGGGTAAGAGGGCAGTTCCCGGTGGGGCAAGGCAACGGCGGTTTGGATGGCGTCAACGCACAACTGCCCGTACATGCCGGCCTGCTTGGGGCTAAGCGCCCGGTGCTGTAAAATCGCCTCAACACTGGCCGGCCTGTGCTGCACCATGGTCATGATGGATTGATTGGACATGATTTTAAAGGGAGGCAGATCCTTTTTCTCGGCCTGGGAAATCCGGACTTCCAGCAGATACTCAAGCACGGCAAGACTTCTATTGTCAAGTTTGCCAGCTCCTTTAAACTTTTTAAATAACGGCCTGGTATGATTGTTTTCGTATTTGACCCTGGCCTGCAGCTCAAACTCCTCCCGGGCCCAAGCCAGGCGCCCGATCTTTTCAAGGCGCTCCTTTAACAGGTCATGCAATTGCACAAGCGTTGCCACATCCCCCACACTGTAGGCGATCATCTCCTCTTTCAAGGGCCGTTTTGACCAGTCCACCTTCTGGTATTTTTTATCCACATCAATATCAAAAAAGGTTTTCAGCAACGCGCCCAGTCCCCGGGCCTTGATATTTAAAAACCGGCAGGCAATCTCGGTATCAAACAGGTTTTCAATTTCAACGGACAACTCACGGTCAAGGCTTCTGACATCAAAATCGGACCCATGAAACACCTTAATAATATTAGGGTTTTCAAGGATTTTTGAAAAGGGTGAGAAATCATCAATCAAAAAAGGATCCACCAGCCAGGCCTGATCCGGGCCTGCAATCTGGATCAGACAGATCTTTTCTGAAAAACAGTGCATGGAATCGGCTTCCAGATCCACACCGATTATCTCACAGGGTTCAAGTTTCCGGCAGACGTCTGCCAGGTCTTTGTCCGTCGTTACAAACTGATAAACCACCTTAGTTTTCCCTTGATTGTTTAAAACACTTCTTTTAAAATTCTTTTTTTGTTTATAATGCCTGATCATACGCTTCCTTTAAAAATAGGGCAAGGTCGGGCATGAAGATATAGCAGCCCTGGCGTAAACTTGGTCTATGAATGCCCAGGCCGGGCCCCAAATAAAAGTTGAGAGATCCGCGTTGTTTACACAGATCTTTACCTAAATAAAACAGGAAGTAAAAAAAATGATTCGAATAACTTTCCCGGATAATGCAGTAAAAGAATTTGATGCACCTCCCACAGGCATGGATGTGGCAAAAAGCATTTCCGAAGGATTTGCCCGCAACTGCGTGGCCATGCAGATAGAAGGTAAAGCCCTGGATTTAAGTTCCGTCATTGAACAGGACAGTACGGTAAGTTTTATCACGGCCAAAGACGATGAAGGCCTGGACATCCTGCGCCACTCTTCGGCCCATGTCATGGCCGAGGCCGTACTCAATCTCTATCCGGACGCCAAACTAACCATCGGCCCTGTGGTGGAAGACGGATTTTATTATGATATCGACATGGATCCTGTCAGCGAAGCTGACCTTGAAAAAATTGAAGCTGAGATGAAAAATATCATCAAGGCCAAGGCCGGTTTTGAACGCAAGGTGGTCACGCGTCAGCAGGCACTTGACCTGTTCGCCGACAACCCCTTTAAGGTGGAGCTGATCAACGAACTGCCCGAAGGCGAAGAGATCTCTTTGTACCAGAACGGTAAATTTGTTGACCTGTGCCGGGGTCCCCATATCCCCAACACCGGCATGATCAAGGGCGTTAAACTTCTCAAAACCTCCGGGGCCTACTGGCGGGCGGACCAGTCCAGAGAGCAGCTCCAGCGGCTGTACGGCATCTCCTTTTTTGACAAAAAGCAGCTCAATGCCTATCTGACCATGATCGAAGAAGCCAAAAAGCGGGACCACAGAAAAGTGGGCACCCGTCTGGATCTTTACTCTTTCCATGACGAAGCGCCGGGCATGCCCTTTTTCCATGCCAAAGGCATTGCCATGTGGAATGCGCTGCTGGATTACTGGCGCATGGAGCATAAAAAAGACGGGTATGTGGAGACCAAAACCCCTGTGATGATGACCCGGAAACTTTGGGAACAAAGCGGCCACTGGGAAAACTACCGGGAAAACATGTACACCTCCACCATTGACGACGAAGAATACGCCATCAAACCCATGAACTGCCCCGGCGGCATGATCCTTTACAAAACAAAGTCCCACTCTTATAAAGATTTGCCCCACCGGGCCGGAGAGATCGGGCTGGTCCACCGCCATGAATTTTCAGGGGCCCTGTCTGGATTATTCCGGGTCCGGGCCTTCCATCAGGATGATGCCCATATTTTCATGACCCCGGACCAGATCCAGGACGAGGTTTTGGGTGTTCTTAAACTGGCGGAACGGGTCTATGCGCGGTTTGGACTCTCCTTTCACCTGGAGCTCTCCACACGGCCTGAAAAATCCATCGGCACCGATGAGCAGTGGGAAACCGCCACCAACGGGCTGCGCAATGCCATGAACGCCTATGGCAAAGAGTTTGTCATCAACGAAGGGGACGGCGCATTCTACGGTCCCAAAATCGACATCCACATCAAGGACGCCTTGGGCAGAACCTGGCAGTGCGGCACCATCCAGCTGGACATGGCCTTGCCCGAACGCTTTGATCTGACCTACAAAGGCGCGGACAATGAAAAGCACCGGCCCATCATGATCCACCGGGTAATTTACGGTTCCATGGAGCGGTTTTTTGGTATCCTTGTGGAGCATTTTGCAGGCAAATTCCCCCTGTGGCTGGCCCCGGTCCAGGCTGTTGTTCTGCCCATCACCCAGGACCTGGCCCCCTATGCCAAAGAGATCCAGCATCTGCTGGAGGTCCATGGCATCCGCTGCGAGATGGATGAGCGCAATGAAACATTAAAGAAAAAAATCAGGGAAGCCCAGCTGAACTACGTTCCTTTGATCCTCACCATCGGTGAAAAGGAAAAGGAAGACAAGGTGCTCTCCGTGCGCACCCTGGACGGCAAGGTCAAAATGGGCATCACCCACAAAGAATTTTTGACCAAGGTGTGTGACCATATCAGGGATCGAATTTTAGAAGAGATCGCCCTTTAATATACAGGCAAACTCACATTTCAAGGGCGGTCCGGTTTGTGGCCGCCCTTTTTCTTTTCAGGCAGACCCGGAGACAAATCATGACTGATTTTTCCGCCAAACTGGTACAGATTCTCAATTACGGTTCCCTGAACCTTGCCCTGGGCATAGGCTACGCCCTTAAAATTTTTGATGTCATGGATGACAAAGGCTGTGCCCTGAGCCTTGGGGAACTTTCCAACGCCACAGGCCTGGACGAGCGATATCTCAAGGAGTGGCTTGGAATCATGGTCACCGGCAGCATTGTCGAGATGACAAAAACGCCGGACGGGGAAGACACCTTTTTGCTGCCCCCCGACCACGGGGATCTGCTGTGCCGAAGGGCCGGCAATAACAATCTGGGGGTTTACACCCAGGAGATCCCGTTGCTCACCGCCGGCGCCATGGATGCCGTTAAACAAGGGTTTCAAACCGGCCAGGGCGTCCCCTTTTCCAATTATCCGGATTTTCAAGATTTCATGTCGGAACTGGCCGATGCCAAGCACCGCAAGGTATTGATCCAGGAATTTATCCCCTATGTGGATCAGGGGCGGCTGGAAAAAAGGCTGCACCAGGGCATCCGGGTCTGTGATCTGGGCTGCGGCCAGGGGCTGGCCGCCTGCCTGATGGCACAGGCCTATCCAAATTCTGAATTTATCGGCATGGATAACCATGAAAAGGCCCTTGAACAGGCAAGGGTGCTGGCCGATGCCATGACATTAACGAATATTGAATTCATCAACCAGGATGCCGCCAAAATCTGTGATGTCCCAACGCTGTGCCGGAACTTTGATTATGTATGCGCCTTTGACGCCATCCACGACCAGTCCCATCCCCTGGCGGCGCTGAAAGGGGTAAAATACATGCTGCGCGACAGCGGCCTTTTCTCCATGATCGATATCAAAGCTGCCACCGATATCAAGGAGAATGTCGATCATCCCATGGCACCGTTTTTATACACGGTCAGCCTGATGCACTGCATGCCCGTCGGACTCAATGACAATGGCTTAGGCCTCGGCATGATGTGGGGAAAACAGCAGGCAATACATTTGCTCAGACAAGCGGGATTTACAAAAGTTTGTGCCGAAGATATCCCCAACGATGCTTTTAATCTGCATTTTTTATGCACCCCGTAATTGAACCGTAATCTTAAACACAGGGAATAATACGTCATGGAAATCATCTGTTTGCTTGAAAACAACACCACGGACCCAAACCTTGCACCTGACCACGGTTTAAGTTTTTTTATCCGCACACGCAACCAATCCATTCTTTTTGATATGGGCCAGGACCGCAAATTTGCAGACAATGCCCGGCACCTGGGCGTGGATTTAACAAAAACGGATCTATCCGTACTTTCCCACGGCCACTATGACCACGGCGGCGGTCTGCCGCACTTTCAAACGCTCAATTCAACCGCCCAAACCATCATGACCCGCAAGGCCTTTGAAGGCAGATGTTATGCCCAGTATCTCGACTATGCACCCAAATACATCGGCCTTGATACCGATGCCATTGACCTAAGCCGTTGCCGGTTTATCGATTCGGACCTTACCTTGTCCAAGGATTTAACCATTATCACCGACTTTTCAAAAAAGGGGTTTATCCCAAAAAATAATGCAGGCCTTCTAAGAGAGAACAAAGACGGCACACTGATCGATGACGAATTTGTCCATGAACTGGCCTTGCTGATCGTAGAAGGCAACACCTCGGTTCTGTTCACCGGATGCGCCCACTCGGGTATGGGAAATATGATTGATACGGTTTTGTCCCGCACAGGCCGGGATCATATTGATCATGTGATCGGCGGATTTCACCTCTATAACCGCGTCACCAAGACCACCGAAGCCGGCAACCGCCTGGATATTCTGGTCCATGAACTGTCATCCCATGCCGGTACTGCCTATTATACCGGCCACTGCACGGGCCCCGATGCCCCGACCTACATGTCCGCAAAAATGCCCCGGCCGATCAACGTGTTTTCCACCGGTACCCGACTTGAATTCTGATATTGAGATGTCCCCTTTTCAGTTGGCAGACTCATGGTAGACCCGCTGAATCCTTTTTCCCGGGTCTATCAAAAAAATCGTATCGCTTTCCCCCAAAAAAGACTTTAAAAAAATTTTTGAAAGATGTTCATAGTTCGTGTAAACTTTCATATATCGTAAATATTTATAATTTATTTTTTTCTTAACTATTTGACGTTGCATCCCAAAGGCTCAGCCATTGCACCATGGCATATGTACCGATCCGTTCTGTTGGAAAAAAGTCCCTGCTCCAATGCATAGAAAAAAATAAATAGAGCATCCTTTTCATAAGAAAAATCTGGGAGGACGTATGGACAACAAACCCATCATTCGCATCGGATATCTAAACATTGCCGACCATCTCATTCTTGGCGTCACCGAAAGAAAGGTGTTAAAAAACGAAGAGGTGTTTAAATATCTTCATCTAAAAACAGTGCCGTTCATCGACTGGCAGACCCTGAGCCTTGCGTTTTCCAGGGACGAAATCAATGCGGCATTTATGCTGGCACCCCTGGCCATGGACCATTTCAGAAAAGGAGAGGACCTAAGGCTGGTTCTTTTAGGCCATCGAAACGGCAGCGTATTAATCACGAACAAAAGCGCAAATATAAAAACCATCCAGGATTTAAAGGGAAAGGACATTTTAATTCCGTTTCATTTGTCCACCCATAACATTCTTTTGCACAAACTGCTCAAGGACCATAACCTGGAAATCGGCATTGGAAAGGATGTTGAAGTACAGACCGTAGCACCCTCTAAAATGCCCACCCATGTTGAAATTGACACGGAAGGCACCATCGGAGGGTTCCTGGTGGCAGAACCCTTTGGTTCCAATGTCATTAAAGCCGGATTGGGTGACGAATTTGAACTATCCAAAAATATATGGCCCGGACACCCCTGCTGTGTCCTGGTGGTCAAAACCGACATTATCAGATATTTTCCCAATGCGGTCCAGGAACTGGTCAACAGCCTGGTCAAATCAGGCCGATTCATAAAAGAAAATACCGAAGAGGCAGCAAAGATAGGCGTCTTTTTCCTGAACCAGGATATCAATGTGGTAAGAAATATTTTAAATGTGCCCACAGACCGCATTACCACAGATCACCTGATGCCCCAGATCAAAGATTTTGAACAGATCCAGAATTACATTGTCAATGTAACAGGCAATATATACGAAAAAATAGATTTAAATAAATTCATCTATACAGGATTTGCGTCCCAGGCCGGTGCAACTTAATAGCCACCAAGGAGGTTAACGATGACTCAATGTATCCCTATCCGGCAAAATCGAATTCATCCCGGCAGCAGGGAATCGCTTGCTCTGTTGCTGGCCGGCATGATTCTCTTCTTCTTTTCGGCAAATCCCATGCTTTCCAGGGCAAATGATCCGATTACATTTGGGATTCTCATGGCCAACGACACCCGCCAGGACCCGGTGGACGGTTTTAAAAACGGTATGGCATCTTTTGCAGAACATGGCCATGATATTGCTAAATTTAAATATACGATTTTAAATGCCGGCAATCAAAAGCAAAAGCTGACGGAACTTGCCCAAGAAATTGTTGCGGCAAAACCAGATATTGCCGTGGCCGCAGGCGGGATTGAGGCTGATGCCCTGATGACGGCCACCAGAGGCACGGACATCCCCATGGTCTTTCTTTCGGTCTCATCATCCATTGACAGGGGGCTGACCTCATCCATGACGGCACCGGACAAAAATTTCACCGGTATTGATACCAACGATACCAATATTACGGCCAAACGGATGTGGTTCATTAAACGAATCCTTCCTGATACCCGAAAAATTTTCTGCTTTCATATACCATCCAACGTACCTTCGGTTGAATCAGTCAAAATTGCCCGCAAAAAAGCCGAAGAACTTGGCCTGGAACTTATCGTAAAAGAGGTGATAACCATTGACGATATTCGCAGCGCTGCGCCTATGATATCCCGGGAGAACATGGATGTAATTCTTTTGAATCCGGTTGCCGTAATTCACGGGGCCATGAAAGAAATCATCCTGCCAAGGGCCATGGCCCAAAAAATTCCTATATTTGGATACGGCATGGGCAGCGTAAAAAAGGGGGCCTTTGCCTCATATGCCGGTTCCAGGTATGCCAACGGCAAACAGGCCGCCCGTCTGGCACATAAAATTATCCACGGAACGCGCCCGGAAAACATCCCCATTGAAACACCTGAACAATATGAATTTGTCATCAATAGATGGATGGTAAAAAAATTGGGACTCACGCTCCCTTCAAATGCTTATAAAATGGCGGATAAAATCGTCGAAATCGCATTTTAACAAAAGGGGTCGCCATGAATTGGTGGAATAAAATCAGCATCAAAATAACCCTGACCATCTTTCTTATGGCCGTGGTGCCCTTAGGTGGGTTCGGCATTATGTCCATTGCCGAAATCCGGTCTGCATTGCTGACGTCTGTATCCAAGACCAATTTTGCGGCCGCAAGAAAGGCCGGAGATACCATTGAAGCCGCTGTTCATAATACCATTCTGGATATCCGCCTTATCATGGATAACAACAGGTTTGAAGACCAGGACATGTACGACCGGGAATGGTCTCTCCAGCTGATGCTCAAATCCTTTCCCCAGGTATCTTCAATGACGGTAACAAATACGGCCGGAACGCCGCTGCTAAAAGTAACAAAAGAGGATACGTACATCCCCGAAGATTTAGACAACCGGCAGGAGATTAAAGCGGCATTCGACACCTTGAATTCAAAACAAATGATCCGGGGCATTTCAAGGACCATCCACGGTTTTTTGATCCTTCCGGTTGATCTGTTTTTCGTGAACCCCATGGTTCGGGAAAACAGTTATACGTTGACACTGGAAATCAATATGAACCGGCTGCTGGAAAACGTATCGGATAACCATACGCTCAATGCCGGCTATCTGTATGTCCTGGATGAAAATGGAGAAATCGTCCTGTATCCGGACAAAAGTGCAGCTCTTGCCCGGGAAAAAGCAACCTACAACCCCTTTGTCTCCTTGTTTGAACAAGGTAAAAAGGTGCCTATCACCCTTGCCCGCCACAAGAACCGGGACAACACCCCGGTGGTTTCCAACGCCTTTGTCACGGCTCACCCGCGTCTTTTGGTGGTGGTGGAACAGGCAGCGTCAGAGGCCATGGCCTCTGCAAACTTGATTTTGAAACGGCAGATGATGTTGATGGTGGCGGTTGTGCTGGTCTCCGCCCTGCTCTCCCTCTATTTTGTTATAAAACTGAGCCGGCCGATCAATCAATTGGAGAACGGTGTATCCCTGATCTCAGCAGGGGATCTGGATGTCTCCATCCCCGTTGTCTCGTCCGATGAAATCGGCAAAGTAACAAAGGCGTTTAATGAAATGGCGGCCAATCTCAGGCAGGCAAAGAAAAAAGACTCGGAACTGTTATGGATTGAACAGGGAATTTCCAGGCTTGAAACCATTTTAAGGGAAGAACGGACCCTTGACCGGTCCTACGATGAATTGATCAATTTTTTGTGCGGGCATGTCCAGTCCCACATCGGCCTGTTGTACATTCTGACCCATGAAAATATGTTTAAACCGGCAGTGGGGTTTGCCGTTTCGCCCCAGGACGGAACAATCGCCCAATTTGGATACGGTGAGGGGCTGGCCGGACAGTGCGCATCGGAAAAACAAATACGGTATTTTGAAGACCTGCCTGAAAACTTTTTTACGGTCTGGTCAGGCTTAGGCGAAATGCCGCCCAGGCAACTTGCCATTATTCCTTTATTATTTAATGATCAGGTGGAAGGTATCCTGGAGCTTGGGACCTTGAACCGCTTCAGAGAGATGGACGAACAATTTTTAAAGGAAGCCGCCGGCCGGATCGGGGTGGCGCTGAACGCGGCCCGCTCCAGACAGGAACAAAACAGGCTGCTGGAGCAGACCAAAACCCAGAAACAAACCCTTGAAAACCAGCAGGAGGAACTCCAGGCGGCCAACGAAGAGCTCGAAGAGCAGACCCAGCGGCTGACGGCCTCCGAAGAGCAGCTCAAACATCAGCAGGAAGAACTCCAGTCATCCAACGAGGAGTTGGAAGAAAAGACACAGTTTCTTGAACGCAACCGACTTCAGATAGAAGAAAAGAACCGTGCCCTGGAACAAATGAAAGCGGAACTGACAAAAAAAGCCGAGAATCTGGCACTGGCCGGCAAATATAAATCGGAATTTTTGGCCAATATGTCCCATGAACTGCGGACACCGCTGAACAGCCTGCTGCTGCTGGCCAAAATTTTGTCGGAAAACAAAGAGAACAACCTTACCCAGGACCAGGTGGAATCGGCCAAGGTGATTTTTTCCTCGGGCTCCGACCTGCTCAACATGATCAACGAGATCCTGGATCTGTCTAAAATTGAAGCCGGCAAGATGACGCTGAATCTGTATGAAATCCAGATATCCGAACTTGCCCGGAATATCGGGGCGACCTTCAACCATCTGGCCCGGGAAAAAAATCTGGAACTGGATGTTCGCGTTGCCCCGGACTGCCTGCCTTCCATTTTCAGTGATTTTGAACGGGTCAAGCAGGTGTTGAAAAATCTGATCGGCAATGCCGTTAAGTTCACCGCCCAGGGCGGTATTTACGTCAACTTTTACCGCCCGGGAACGGATGTTAACTACCAACGTCAAAGCCTTACCAAAGCAGAGATTCTGGCCGTGTCGGTCCGGGATACGGGGATCGGCATTGCCAAGGAGAAGCAGACGCTGATATTTGAAGCATTTCAGCAGTCCGAAGGCGGCATATCCCGAAAATACGGCGGTACGGGGCTGGGGCTGTCCATATGCCGGGAACTGGCCAAACTTCTGGGCGGTGAAATTCATCTGCACAGCACCAAAGGGCAAGGATCGACCTTTACCCTGTATCTGCCTGCCGGACTTGAGGCTAAAAAAGAGGCCATTGAAACTGAGACCGTGCCGGTTCATCACGCTTTCGCCCCTCCGGTTCCCGCCGACACCCAGGAGACATCACCCAATATCCCGGAAGAATCCCAGGTTCACCTGCTCGACGACCGGGAGAAGATCACACCCGAGAGCAAAAGCGTTCTCATCATAGAAGATGACACCCATTTTGGTAAAACACTGATGAACTTTTGTGCCAAACGCGGATTTTTATGTCTCTACTCGGCAACGGGAGAGAACGGATTGGCCCTGGCCTGCCAATACATTCCCAAAGCAATTATTCTGGACATCAAGCTGCCGGGCATGGATGGCTGGGCCGTCTTTCACAACCTAAAGGAGAACGCCGCCACCCGGCATATCCCGGTCCATTTCATGTCCGCTGAAAACCCCGTCTTCAACGTACGTAATAAGGGAGCCATCGGGTACCTGACCAAACCGGTATCCCCCGAAAATCTGGAAACGGCCCTGGACAAAATTGAGGCGGTGGTCACCCAAAAGGTAAAATCCCTGCTGATTGTGGAGGATGACGCCAACCAGCAACAAAGCATCAGGCATCTTCTGGCCGGGCGGGACATTGCCATTGATAATGCCGCATCCGGGAAGAATGCCCTGGAAGCCGTCAAATCAAAACCCTATGACTGCATCATTTTGGATCTGGGCCTGCCCGATATGACCGGGTTTGAACTGCTTGAAGCCTTAACAAACGCTCCGGACATCTCCTTGCCCCCCATCATCGTATATACCGGCCGGGATCTCTCTTTTGAAGAGGAGGGGATACTCAGGCGGTACTCGGAATCCATCATCATTAAAGGGGTAAAATCCGAGGAACGGCTTCTGGATGAAACCTCGCTGTTTCTGCACCGCATGATCAAGGATCTGCCGGCGGACAAAAAACAGATGATTACGGATATACATGACAGCGACCGGATGTTTGACGGCAAAACCGTACTCCTGGTGGACGACGACATGCGCAATGTGTTTGCACTGGCCAAGGTGCTTGCCCAACGCAAGATGAACGTCCTGAAGGCCGAGAACGGGAAAAAGGCCATTGAAATAATAAAAAATAATTCGACGATTGACCTGGTGCTCATGGACATCATGATGCCGGTCATGGATGGGTATGAAGCCATGAAGGAAATTCGAAAAGACGCAAAATTCTCCAGGCTGCCCATCATTGCCCTGACGGCCAAGGCCATGAAACAAGACAAAACCGACTGTATTGAGGCGGGTGCCAACGATTACCTGACCAAACCTGTGGACATTGAACGGCTTTTGTCCATGATGCGGGTCTGGCTATATGAGTAGAGTGTGTTCAAACATTAAATAAGAGATCTTGTACCCATGGAAGCCACCGAACTTGAAAAACTGGAAGTCACCCTGCTGCTTGAGGCTGTTTTCCAGCGGTATGGACACGACTTCCGCGGGTATGCCAGGGCATCCGTCCACCGGCGAATTCACAACGTTAAAATCCAGGCCGGTTTGGAATGTATTTCTCAATTAATTCCCAGGGTGTTGCATGATCCGTCATTTTTTGAACGGCTTTTAGATGAGATGTCCATTACAGTCACAACAATGTTTCGAAATCCGGGTCTGTTTCTTGTGTTAAGACAAAAGGTGCTGCCCTACCTGAAAAGCTATCCGTCCCTGAAAATCTGGCATGCCGGCTGTGCCACCGGGCAGGAGGCCTATTCCCTGTCCATTCTGCTTAAAGAGGAGGAGCTTGCCAAACGCACCGTTATTTATGCCACAGATTTCAACGACAACGCCCTGGATACGGCTAAAAAAGGGATTTACGATATCAAGGATGTCAAAAATTTCACAGAAAATTACCAGGCAGCCGGCGGCAAACGCTCTTTTTCAGAATACTATCATGCCGAATACGGAGCTATGAAAATTCGGCAGAACTTAAAAGCGCCGATCACCTTTGCCAACCATAACCTGGCTATTGACGGTGTATTCAGCGAGACGCAGTTAATTATGTGCCGCAATGTTTTGATTTACTTTGATAAAAAACTCCAGGACCGTGTTTTAAAACTGTTCTGGGAAAGCCTGGCGGAAAACGGCTTTTTATGTCTGGGCAGACGGGAATCCCTCTCGTACTCAACCATCAAGGATAAATTTGTGGTTGTGGACGAAAAACACAAAGTCTTTCAAAAAAAAACCGGGAGACAAGATGTTTAAAGCGGTTGTCATTGGCGGATCTGCCGGATCCATAGAGGTATTGAACGATTTGCTGTACCATCTGCCGCCGGACTATCCCCTGCCGGTCATCGTCGTCATCCACCTGCATCCTTCGGATCGTGGGGATCTGGCCAGACAGATGAACAACCGGACGCAGATCCGGGTGCAAGAGGCCCGGGAAAAGCACTCCATTGAACCGGGAATTGTGTATACGGCACCTGCAGATTACCATCTTCTGGTGGAGCACGATAAAACATTTTCCCTAACCGTGGATGATCGGGTAAACTATGCTCGTCCCTCCATTGACGTTCTATTTGAGTCCGCAGCCTTTGTGTATGGGGCGAAGTTGACCGGAATTTTACTGAGCGGAGCCAATAAAGACGGCGCCCTGGGCCTTGTCGCCATAAAGCGGGCCGGCGGTCTCACCGTTGTCCAGGCACCGGACACGGCCCAGTGTCCGACAATGCCCCAGGCGGCCATGGATACCGGGTGTGTGGATCAGTTACTGCAACCAACAACCCTGTTTGACATTTTGAGGTGATGGTGTGGAAATAAAACAAAAAATATTGATCGTTGATGATAAGCCGGAAAACATCTTCAGCCTGAAGAAAGTGCTGGCGGACGTCGATGCGCGGATCATAGAGGCATTGACCGGAAACGATGCCCTGATCGCAAGTTTGAACCATGAGTTCGCCCTGGCCATCCTGGATGTGCAGATGCCCGAAATGGATGGTTATGAACTGGCTGAGTTGCTCCGCTCAGAAAAAAAGACCCGCAGCACCCCCATCATCTTTGTCTCCGCTGTCTATTCAAGCGATTACCATGTATTTAAAGGATACGACGCCGGTGCTGTGGATTTTATGGTCAAACCCTTTGAGACCAAAATTCTGTTAAGTAAAGTCAATATTTTCCTTGAACTGGACAGACAAAAAAGGGCTCTGGCAGATTCAAAAGCCCATATTGAACATCAGCTTCATGAGTTAAATGCTTCTGAACGCAGGTTTAAGAGCCTGGTGGAAACAGTCCCGGATATTGTCTATCGGATTAATACCGACGGTTATTTCAGTTTCGTAAATCATGCGGTGAAACGGCTGGGATATGAACCGGAGAAATTGGTGGGCAGACATTTTTCCTGCCTGATCCGGCCGATGGATCTGTCGGATGTCTCCAGAAAAACAGCAGAGGAAAAATTAAAGGCCGGCAAATTAACGGGACCACTTAAGCTGTTTGACGAAAGAAGGACCGGGGACCGGAAAACAACGGGACTGGAGATCCGGCTGATTTCTAAAAAAGAGCACCATAACATTACGGCAACCCTGGAACAGATCGGAGACGATTCCATTGTTGTAGAGATCAACAGCGCAGGGCTCTATTCAGATCATGTCAACGAAAAAAATAAAATGCACCTGGGCACGGTGGGTGTCATCAGAGATATTACCCAGCGAAAGATATTGGAGGATCATCTTCGCAGATCAAAGGAAAAGTTAGAAAAACGTGTGGCAGAGCGAACCTGGGAGTTGATGAAAAAAAACAGGGAACTTCTGGCAGAAGTGGAACGGCGGAAAAAAGCCGAACATACTGTCCGAAAAACACAAAAACAATGGGAGGAAATTTTCGAGGCCATTGGTCATATGGCCGTGGTGATCGATGACCAGCATACGATTATTGCGGCAAACCGTTCAGCCGTCACACAGATCGGTAAGCCTAAAACAGAAATTATCGGGGGAAAATGCCATGATATTTTACTGGGTTCAAAGAAGCCCGCGCCCGATTGCCCTGTTAAACAGTACACAAAAGGGGACTTCTCCTTCCGCGAGGAGACCAGAGAACTTTTTGATAAAACCTATATCTGCAGCACCACCCCCGTATTTGAAGGTGATGGCAATTATACGAAATTTATTAAAATCTTCACGGACATCACCCGCCGCAAGGTGCTTGAAAAAGAGTTGCTCCAGGCACATAAAATGGAGGCCATCGGCACGCTGGCAGGCGGCATTGCCCATGATTTCAACAACATATTATCTGCCCTTATCGGATTTTCACAGCTGGCCCTAAAAAATACGGAAAAAGACTCTTTGATGGAAGACGACTTAACGGAAATTTTAAACTGTGGTCTGAGAGCCAAGGATCTGGTCAGGCAAATTTTAACCTTTGCCAGGCAATCTGATGAAAAATACTCGTATATCCAACTCGATTACATCGTCAAAGAGGTCGCTAAGTTTATCCGATCCTCCATTCCCTCATCGGTTGCGCTTGAAACAGAAGTGCAAAGTGCCTCGGTAATCTTTGCCAATCCCACCCAGATTCATCAGGTTCTGATGAATCTTTGCACCAATTCGGCCCATGCAATGAAAAGCGACGGGGGAATTTTAAAAATCTGCCTGACGGACATACATATAGACGAGGCAGATAGAACATCCATCCAGCATCCGGAACCGGGTGATTATGTCAAAATTGAAGTATCGGACACCGGCACAGGTATCACACCACAGGTGATGGAAAAAATGTTTGAGCCCTATTTTACCACCAAGAACCAGGCAGAAGGGACGGGCATGGGTCTTGCTGTGGTTCAAGGCATCGTTAAGGATATTGGCGGCACCATCAAGGTAAAAACAGCTTTGGGCCAGGGCACGACGTTTACGGTTTTCATTCCCATTGCAGAAAACAAGCAGATGGATATGCAAAAGAAAAGTATAATTTATACGAACAAAGGTTCTGAAAGCATCCTTCTGGTGGATGATGAACCTGCCATCACAAAAGTGGGAAAACGGATACTGGAGGAAGCCGGATATGACGTCACCATTGCCAACGCCTCCCACGAGGCGTTGGATCTGTTCAAAAAAAACTGCAAACAATTTGATCTGGTAATGACGGACCTGACAATGCCCGGGATGAACGGCGATAAATTGACCGAAAAGATACTGGACGTCAGACCGGATATTCCGGTGGTACTCTGCAGCGGGTATCAGAATAAACATGTAATGGACTCAAAGAAAAAAAATATATGGTATGCATTTGTGCAAAAGCCCATTGAACAGGAAACTTTCATCAATACCATCAGAACTGTGCTTGATGAAAATACAAAGGGGGGAGCACCATGATAAAAACCAAAACTTCACCAGAAGAAAAAATAAGGGTCCTGGTGGTGGATGATGAAAAAAGTATCCTGAAATTGGCACAGCGACTGGTTCTTCAGGAAGGCTATGACTGTCTTATGGCCTCAAACGGACTTGAGGCGATCACCGTGATGGAAGAAACCGTGGTGGATGTGGTGATAACGGATATCGCCATGCCTAAAATGGACGGCATTGAGCTGACAAAACAAATAAAAGAGAACTATTCGGCGGATGTCATCATGATGACCGGATACTTTAAGGACTTGTCCTACGAAAATGCCGTCACCCAGGGTGCCACGGATTTTATTCAAAAACCGTTCAGCACCAAAGAATTTCAGATCCGGCTTAAACGGGTGATCAAGGAGCGTAAAACCAATCAGGAGCTTAAAGACAGCCTCAAGCGGATGAATGATATTGTAGACGGAGTGATAAACAGTTTGTCTTCAACGGTGGATGCACGGGACCCGTATACGGCAGGCCATCAGAAACGGGTGGCACAGCTTGCCGTTGCAATAGCAATGGAGATGGAACTGTCCCAGACAGAAATCTCCAGTATCCGCATGGCCGGAATTCTCCATGATTTAGGGAAAATCGCCATCCCGGCCGAAATCTTGTCCAAACCCAGCATGCTATCGGACATCGAATTCAGCCTGATAAAAACCCATCCCCAGGTGGGCTACGATATTCTTAAAAATATCAACTTTCCAACGCCGGTGGCCAGGATCGTTCACCAGCACCATGAACGCATGGACGGTTCAGGCTATCCGATAGGGCTTTCAGGAGAAGAAATTTTGCTCGAAGCAAGGATATTAACCGTGGCCGATGTGGTTGAAGCCATGTCTTCCCACAGGCCCTACCGGCCGGGACTGGGCATGGACAAAGCATTGGCGGAGGTCAGAAAAAACAAGCGCAGGTTCTATGATCCGAATGCTGTGGATGCCTGCCTGACAACCATGTCAGAAAACTTTAAATTCAACGGGTGACCCAATGAGTGAGATACATGCCTATCCGGTCCTGATCGTGGATGATGAAAAAATCATTGCCAAAATCATCGAAAGGCTTTTACAACCTAAAAACATCACAACGGAATATGCGGCTGACGGGGAACAGGCCTTGCTGAAAATGCACCAGGCCCCAATCCCCTATTCTTTGGTAATCAGTGACCAGAAGATGCCGGGAATGACAGGAGATGTTTTTCTTGAAAAAGCCGCCCTGATTTCACCCCAGACCTCAAGGTTTCTGATGTCGGGATATTCTGATCTGGCGGCCATAATCCGGGCCATAAACAACGGGGCAATCAACCGGTTCATCCCCAAACCCCTGGATAACGATGCATTCATTTTGGCAGTTTTAGATGCGGTGACACAATTTGAAGCCGACATCGAGGCCAAACATCTGTTCGAGGAGGCCAAAGCCCAAAATCTCAAACTATTTGAACTCTACAAAGAGCTGAAGCAGGAAACCCGGAAATTTGACAACGTTCTGGATGGGCTGGACGCTCAAATCGCGGAGTTAACCGATCAAATGAATGCGTTCAAAAACGCGGATTCAAAAAAAAAGAACGCACTGGACCGCACGGAACAAGCCATGGCGGATAAAAAGCTTTTGACCCCGGATAATTTTGTCGGGTTTGCCGCCCAGGTCAGGGAAGAAGTATATATCCAGTTCCAGGACATTGCGGTCCGAAACGGTTTGACAATGCCGGGAAAAAACTGATGAATGCCATAAACAAAGAGATACTGGATGCAGGAATTCTACTGCTGGATGATGAACACAATATTCTTAAAGCATTACGCAGGCTGTTAAATCGCCATGGGTTCACCACCGTAAATACGGCGTTAAATGCGGAACAGGGATTTACCATCATCCGGAATGCGGATAAACCATTTGCCGTCATTCTGTCGGATCAGCACATGCCGGGCATCAACGGATATGCGTTTTTCAATCAAGTTAAAGATCTTTCCCCTGATTCGAGACGAATACTGATGACCGGCTACCATGATTTTAATGCCGCCATGGATGCCATTAACCAGGGGGGCATTCACAAGTATATTACCAAACCGTGGGACGAATCCGATTTATTGGGAATGCTGACCACTGAGATTGAAATATATCACAGCATTCATGAAAAAAGACGAATTCAGGTCATTATAAAAAATCAGAATGCGCAGCTTTACCAGCTGGCCCGGCAAAAGACCCGGGAAAAAAAAGCCTTCAAAAAACAGGAAGCCGCGAAAAAGGAACAACTGACATCCATCAAAAAAGTGCTGGATCAATTTAAAAAAGCCGAAGGCATGGAAAAAGGGCTGCCCGGGCTGGACCATTTTTTTTCCGACAAACAGATTCAGGATCAAACCAACCTTATCCTGGTCTTTGACATCCTTAACCAGGAGATTGACACCATCCTTGCCGGCATGGCCCAAAAACACAACCTTCATTTCCCTCCAGACAGCAGTCAGCCGGATACGGCAAAAAATTCAAGTGTCATGCCCTCCCCCGATTATGATCTGATCGATCAGATCATAGGGCTTGCACTACAAAATGCCATACCGCGCCTGGCGAATCTCCACCCGACGTTTGGTGACGGCGTTGACTTTGACGCGTATACAACGGTTCCCGACATCTGGGAACTGGCCTGGAAAGAGGGACTGGTTGAGGCCGAACAAATTTCAAAATTGCAGGAACAAACGGCGCCCAAAGACGGGGTTCCCCCCTCCCAAAGGACGCCTGAAGAGATACTCTCTGCTTCGGGAACCCTCTCCCGGCTGGATGTCAGCCGCCTTGTGGTAAAAAGGAGGTTTATCCAGGCAAGAATTCTGGATAAAGCCTGCGCCCAAAAATTCATTGATCAAAAGCTGATTTCAGCCGGCGCGTTGGACATCTGCCTGTCCGAACAGTTGATGCGATTCAAGAATAATGGAGAATGTATTCCTGTCAGGGATCTTCTTATAGAAAAAAGCATGATTGACCATGATACCTGGGAAAACATGTTTAGAGATGCCGCCGAATTCGAAGACATTGCCATCCCCGAACAACCACCAAGCCAGACGAATCTGTCCGAGGACGAGCTCCCCATTGAGCTGATCGTGTCCAACCGGGGCACAAAGGCATGGATCAAAAATAAAAGGCCCCAGCGCCAGGATGTCACTGTAAGCCAAGTCAAAAGTTTGCTGGAAAAAAGAGGCGTGACAACCGGTATCATAGCCGATGAAAAAATAGCAACGCGTTTAAGAAATCATCTGGGCGGCGGAGAAAAATGGCTCGTGGCAGAAACACCGATTAATCAGCCCGAGGCAGATGGCCGCATTGAATATTTTTTCACGACCCAAGACCGATGTCCGGGGATTTTCAAAGAGGACGGCACCATTGATTTCAAAGATCGTGGTGAAATTCCATTCGTAAAAAAAGGACAGCTGCTTGCAAAAAAAATTATCTGGGAACAAAGCCAGGCGGTCCCCAATGTATTGGGCGAACTGATCCGGCTTGAACCGCTGGAACAGGTGACATTAAAAGGGGGAACAGGGACAAGGCTCTCGGAAGACGGCTTTGCACTCTACGCCACCGGCGAAGGAGAACCCAGCCTGGATAACCGAGGGATTATTTCGGTTTACCAGGAGCTTATCATAGAAAAGGACGTGGGCTTTGAAACCGGTCATATCGATTTTGAAGGCAATGTATTTGTTCACGGGAATATCAAGGACGGCTTCAAAGTCTCCTGTGCCAATCTCACGGTCAGCGAAATCAACGGTGGCATAATCTCTGCGAACGGAAATCTCAAAGTGTCAAAGGGCATTACCAATGCAAAGGTTTCAGCCCAGGGCAATATCACAACCCAATTTATCAACAAATCAAAGATAAAAGCCTTGGGCAATGTGACCGTAACCCGGGAAATCCTGGAATCCTCAATCTCCATCAACGGGCAATTTGTAAATACCCAGGGCAGAATCATCGCATCGACCATCTGTGCAAAAAGGGGAATGTCCGTCAGGGTGGTAGGTACGGAAAAATCCGAACCGCCCATACTCAAACCCGGCAGGAACGACTACTTGAATGAGGTCAAAAACAAACTGATTGAACGAGAAAATAAGACAAACAATCTGATTCAAACCCTGACCGAGAAAAAGAAAAATCTGGAAGAAAAAAATATAAATACACACGAAAAAATTATGTTCCATTCCTGCACCTGCGAAACGCTGAAAAAAAGTGCAAAAGAACTGCAGGCCCAGGTTCCCCATATGACACAAGAGAAAAAAAACCGGTTAAAAGAGGAATACAAAGATACCGTATTCCGGCTGAAAACGGTTGAGAAGGCCATTCGCGCGTTGTTTAATACCCAGGATGACCTGGTTGCACAAATAGAGACCTATCAGGAACGCATCCAAAAGGCCCTGGATGACCAGGCTGAAATCTCCGCCCAAAAAATAGAAATTGATCAGTTAATGGCAGATAAAACCGGGGTACCCAGGGTGCAAATATCAAAACAAATACAAGCCGGCACCCGGATCATTGGCCCCAACAGCGCCATGAATGTTCCCCACAATCTCGGGGCATGTAAAATACTGGAAGTAAAAAAATATTTCGGCAACCTTCCCGCCGGAAAGGAGATGGTGATCCGCAAGTTATAGCCGCAGCATATGTGCCCGGAACGAAAAATTTAAATATTTTATCAGGATGGCGGTCCTAAACCTTGCGTATTAATGTCTTCATATCGTATTCTCTGTCGGAGATTTTCATAAAACACAGGAGGCACAATAATTTTGGGAATCGTTCTTGAACCTAACAAACTGGCCTTTCAAAGCCTTGCAAAGGCGCAAATGCCGTTTGGTAAATACAAAGGCCGGCTGCTGGTGGACCTACCCGAACCCTATCTGGTGTGGTTCAGCAGACAGGGATTTCCCCCGGGCAAATTAGGCGAGCAGCTGCAGACCGTGTATGAAATCAAGCGAAATGGCCTGGAGTACCTGTTCAAATCATGAAAACGCTTCACCTGATCCGTCATGCCAAATCCAGCTGGAAAAACGATTCCCTTGCAGATATTGACAGGCCTTTAGCCCCAAGGGGCATTCGTGCATGTGCCGTCATGGCCCACGAAATTGCCAAAGTAGGATGTGATTTTTCCCATGTGTTCACAAGCCCTGCCCAAAGGACCCAGGAAACCATTGAACGAATTGCCGCAAATCTTAAGGACTGTTCTTTTACCTGGACCGTGGCAGAAAAGCTATACACCTTCAGCGTCCAGGAGCTGTTGGCATTTTGCCGAAACGACCTGCCGGAAATCATTGACCAGGCCGTTATTGTGGGGCATAACCCGGCGCTCCATGAATTTTGCAATTGGATGATCGAAGAACCCGCCATAGAAAAAATGCCCACCTGCGCCTATGCCCGCCTTTCTCTTGACGCGGATGCCTGGTCAGGAATAGGCCCGCGCAGAATGCGGCTGACTGCATTTTTAACCCCCAAAATGTTCCAATAATGGAGGGGGCCCATCGAGGGGCCATGACAAAGACTATATTTTAAACTGATTGATCAGGCTATTCAGACGCTTGGAAAGATCAGCCAGATGGGTTGCGCTCTCATTCACCCGGCTGCTGCCTTGATGTACATCCTGAATTGTTTGATCAATTTCTGCAATATCCAGGGCCACTTCACCGATAACAGCCGAGGTTTGATTGACGCTGTCATTTACCTCTTGGACACTCGAAGCGGCCTCAGAGACACTATTTGAAATTTCCTGGGTTGTTGATGACTGCTCATCAATTGCCGTTGCAACCGTATTGACAATATCATTGATCTCGTTAATAACCCCGACAATGATTTCCATGGCCTGAATCGAATCGGTTGTGACACTCTGTACGTCTTCAATTTTCTGTTTGATTTCCTTGGTTGCCTCGGATGTCTGCTGGGCCAAGGTTTTGATTTCACCGGCGACCACGGCAAACCCCTTTCCGGCCTCACCGGCTCTGGCGGCCTCAATTGTGGCATTGAGCGCCAGAAGATTGGTCTGTTCCGAAATATCATCAATGGTGTCAGTTACTTTGGTGATGTCATTTGTCGTCCTGCCCAGCACACTCACTTTATCCGACACCTGTTTGGCTTCTTCAACGGCTTTTTGGGTAATCATACTGCCGGTTGCGATATTCTTGGAAATGCCTTGAATGGTAGAGACCATTTCCTCGGTAGCGGCGACGATCATTTGAATACAGCCTTCTGTTACTTCTGTTCTTGCTGCCGCGCTGTTCATGGTCGATGTCATCTTATCGCCGGCGGCAGCCACGCGTCTTGCCTGTTCAATTGACTGCTGCATATTCTGCGACATTTTTTCGGAAACAGAACTCAATTCAATGGAAGACGAATTCAATGCATCGGAACTGTCAACGATATCTTCAAACATTGTCCGCATGCTTTGTGACATGGCATTTAAAGCGTTGGCAAGTTTACCGATTTCATCATTTTGTTTGACGTCTATGACCTGTTTCAAATCGCCTTCGGCCATTTTTTGAGCAAACCGAACCGCTTTTAACACCGGTGCCGTAAGTTTTCCTGAAATAAGCAATCCTAATACAACACTGAACACAACACCGAAAATGACAAAAGCCCCAATAAACGTCTTGGCCCTTTTGCCGGACTGAATAACGTGTCCAGATGTATTCTCCACCTTTTTAAACGACAGTTTTTCAAGCGTATCAACGTTTGATTCAAAATCGTATATATACGCTTTGAACGGCGTCATCAGTTTATTGGCATTTTGGGGTGTCATATTCTCATCTGACAGGACCGTTTGTGCAAGTTGCATAAAATTATTCTTATATTTGATATATTCGCTTTTCGCTTTTGAGACAGCCTGCAGGGCTTCATCGCCCAAATTAGGATCATCTTTAACCACAGCCGCGATTTTATCGATCAACTCTAGTGTCGTTTCAGATTTTTGAACGAATTTTTCTAAATAGCTCTCCTGTTTCTTTTTATTTCCGATATTCAAAAAAAGATCTTTTTCGTATCGTCTGTGCTCGAGCGCCAGGATTTTAAAATCTTTGGCCTGCTCTAAAAAACGGACGTCCTGGGCAACCATTTTATCAAACTGTTCAATATTGCTTGAAATTCTAAAGTAGCCAATCCCGCCCACAATCAATGTGATTAAAGAGGTGATCAAAAAACCTACGATAAATTTTATTCTCAGAGAAATAAATAATCCTTGTTTTGTACCCATGCGCCCCCCAATAAATATATTACATCTGGATTTATGCTCGAAATACGCATTGATTTACGATTTATAGCGCCCATTATAACACGATTTAAACGAAACTCAATCCATGCATACAGTGATTAAAAATAATACGGGGGGGGGTTACGCGGTGGTCAGCAGCGTTTAATAAAGCCTCATCCCAACGAATCCGGCACAGGGGATGATATATGCGATATCCACCTTGAACCGGATCAATGCGGCCCGGGTACGGGATCAAAATGAAGGGAGAGCCCGACACCAACATCTTTCAACGATGCCACCCCGGCCAGGGCAACCTTTGAATCCAAGTCGGTGCAGTGGCAGGCATGCAAGGCCAAAGGTTTTATCCGGCTGAAATAATTCAGAGTGCCTGCCATCTGGGCGGCAGACGGATTGAGCAGATGAAACCCGCCTATAATATCTGCGATCCGCTCTTGGCCGCACACCTTTTGGGCATAGGAAACGATATTGCAAATCCCGGCATGAGAACAGCCCGTGATAATGACAAGCCCCTGGTCCGACTTGTACACCAGGGCTGAATCGTCCAATATCAAATCCGGGACAGCACCGTCCGGTGTCTGCTTCATTCCGATGGGTGTCTGCCCTTCAAAGGTATTTCCCCTGGGAATTTCACCTAAAAAAACAAGGCGGGACGTCAAGTTCACAGGGATTTTAGACAGGATCAATTCCATGTGGCGCCCCACTTTCTCCTTTGACACGAGGCACCCAATTTCAGCCAGATTGCCCACCCGCACCGACGAAAAAACCTCCGGGTGTGCCACAAGTTTGGGATGTTTTACGTCCAGGCCTTCAATGGTCCGTTCAGTCAGGTAACGGATAAAGGGGGCCAGCCCCCAGGTATGATCCAGATGACTGTGGGAAAGGACCAGAAAATCCAGACAGGAGAGATCCTTTCCCAGTTTTTCGGCATTTTTTAAAAACAGATCTGAATACCCCAGATCAAAAACAGCCGTTATATCTTCATCTTCGATCAGAATTGACAACCCGGGTTCGGCTGTCAGATACCGATCGATAAGCGTATTATTGTCTACCAGTACAGTAAGATCCATCATCTACCTTTAAATGCTCAAATTTTAAGCACCATAAACAAATATTCACCGTCGTTAATATCAATGGTCAGGTTTGCGCCCCGCCCCTTGGCATAACGAATCCAGAACGGTTCTTTATTGATGCCGCACTCATAATCGGGATAGGTCTGCCCGGTCTTGCCGTTTTTCCACGACAAAATCATGGGGTGGGAACAAATCTCAAGGGCCCTGTCTTTGGCTGCCTGTTTGGCCGCTGCAAAATCCAGGTCTGGCAAATTAATATTCATATTGATATATTCTTCACACTGATCTTGGGGGATAGTGCCGATCGCTACCATAAAAAAACCTCCATATCGGTATAGGTTTAAAAAAGAGGCTTCCCATGCAGTTTCCACCTCTATGTGTAAAGATAACCTCGGATTTATGGTTTGGCAATGATCTCAAAAAGATGAAAACCCAAAATACCGGAATGCGATTCATCAAAGAAATATTTAAAAAATTAATGACCTGGATAAAAAAAATGATTGCCGGTCTGGTGATTATCCTGGTGGCGGCCAGTTTTTTACAGGTCCTGATATTCAGGTACGTTAATCCGCCCTTCACGGTCAACATGATTTATGAGCAGGCAATTGCAGCCCACAACAAAATGCCGTTCAAACCCAGGTCCTTTGAATGGAAAAATTTAGCACAGATATCCGTCTATCTGCAGCAGGCTGTGCTAGCCTCCGAAGACCAGCGCTTCATGGACCATCATGGATTCGATTTCTGGGAAATAAAACTTGCGCTCAAGGAAATCATGACCCGTAAAGGATTTCGGGGGGCCTCCACCATCAGCATGCAGACGGCCCGTTCCCTGTTCTTGCCCTCAAGCCGCACCTTTGCCAGGAAGGTTGCAGAAGCCTGGTACACAATCCTGATTGAACTGGTCTGGGATAAACGAAGAATTCTGGAAATGTATCTGAATACCGTGGACTGGGGAAGGGCCAATGTGGGCGCCCAGGCCGCAGCCCGGGCCTATTTTTCCTGCGATGCAAAAGATTTGACGGCCAGGCAGGCGGCCCTTTTAACCGCCATTTTGCCAAGCCCCCACAAATGGTCTGCAGTCTCCCCCGGTCCCCATGTGCGGCAACGTCAGGCCCGTATCTTAGAGCAGATGAAAAACATGCCGGTAATTAAGTAGTGATTGTCGCTCAAACACTAAGGAATGGTTATTTGAAGTCAACTAACTCCACGTCAAAAATCAGCGTGGATTTGGGTGGAATCGCACCAGGATACCCCCGCTCCCCATATGCCAGGGGATAAGGAATCAACAGTTGCCGGGCCTCGCCTTTTTTCATACCTTCAATGCCGATATCCCAGCCTTTGATCACCTGGCCTTTGCCGAGAACAAATTCAATGGGTTTACCCCGGTCCCTGGAAGAGTCAAACTTTTTACCGTTGATGAACATCCCGGTATAATGCACCTGCACCGTGGCACCGGAAGTGACGGCCGGGCCGCTGCCTTCCTGTACCGGGACATACATCAGACCGGATGGGATCTCCACGGCATCGGGATATTTCTCATGCATCTGTTTTTTAAACGCTTCCATATCTTGAACCCTGGTCTTTGCAGCATTGGCTTTCTTGCTTGCCAAAATAGCATCAAATCCGGCCTGGTCTGTTCTGAACGCCTTTGCCTCATCCCCGATGGCCAGGATTTCAACGGTTTTAATTTTATCGCCTTTTTCAATGGCATTGACCACCGGCATCCCTTTGATGACTTTACCGAACACCGTGTGTTTTCCGTCCAGCCAGGGCGTGGCTTTATGGGTAATGAAAAACTGACTGCCGTTGGTACCGGGGCCGGCATTGGCCATGGACAAAATTCCAGGGCCGTCATGGGTTAATTCAGGAGAAAATTCGTCCGGGAACCGGTATCCCGGACCGCCCCGGCCCGTTCCCTGGGGGTCTCCGCCCTGGATCATAAAATCAGGGATCACCCGGTGGAATGTCAGTCCATCGTAAAACTTTTCGCCCTTTTTGACATTGGTATCCATCTTTCCCCGGGCAAGACCTGCAAAGTTTGTCACAGTCAACGGCACCTGTTTGTAAAAAAGCCGGAGAAGAATGGTTCCTTTATCGGTATCCATTTTTGCATACAAACCGTCTGCAAGATCCGCCTCATCCTGGGCCAGGGCACCTGAAGGGATGGTGGTCAAGGAAAACAGAATCCCCCAGACCAGAACAAATCTTAAAATTTTAAAACCAATCTGATTGCAGCAACGTAAAAAGGTGCCATCAACGAACGGGGCCGTTTTAGTATTATGTTTCATCTGAAGTATCCTGAATTTAATTTTTCTTAACTTTTGCCGGACAACCGAAATAATTGAGATTCAGACCCTCAACGCCTGATACCTGAATTCAATTTGGACCGAATATTAACATGTTTGGGGCAAAACACAAACGCCTTTAAACGAATGTTGCAAAATTCAATCCCGCATTCAAAAATGAAACATAAAGTAATCCATTTGAATTTAAAAGAAATCTGATATTATTCGTTTATTTAGTTGCACAATGCAACATTCAACAAAAACGTAGATACTTTCCTCATGCAAAAACAATCAATAACAAATTAAGGCGGTTACATTTTTTTACACTTCCGGCACAATAGTTGCCATAGTCCTTATAGTAAGATTCATAGATTAATAAAAAAGGGCAGTCAGTAAAGGAGAGCGAACATGAGTGTCATCACATTTTTTGGGAGAGCCTACACAGGCAAGGCACAATTGGCACAAAAGGCGGCACAGGTACTGGGATATAACGTATTGTACGACCAGGATATCATTGATGCGGCAGCTGAAACCTACAATTTAAAAAAAAGCAGCATTGAACGCAGTATCTTTAAAGATCCGCCGTTTGCAGACCGGTATACGCCGGCCAAGGCCAAATGCATTGCTGCCGTAAAGTCTGTTCTGGCTGAAAAAATCGAACAGGGCCCTGTTATTATCAGCGGTTTTTTGGGTAAATTGATTCCGTCCGAACTTGGCCTGCACATGCTGGTCACAGCGCCAAAAAGTTTCAGAACCCGAAAAATACAAAGTGAAACCGGCAACAAGTCCGGCATTGACACCAACAAACAGTTAGAACTCAGCGACGAAGCATTTTTACGCTGGTCCCTTTACCTGCGTTCAGCGGAAAGCCGCAGACCCATGGATTGCGACGGCGTTGTCAATGTAACCACCACCGGGCAAACCGATCTGATTGAACTGATTTCCAGTGCCGCATTAAACAAAAAAGAAAAGATGACGGCCCGGGAATTTACCCTGTCTGCCAAGGTTTCCCGCCTGATGGCGGAAAAAGGCCATCCGGTTTCCGTGGCTGCACACGATGATCAGCTGGACCTTGTTATCCACAAGCCCGTCCTGATGTTTTCCAGATACGGCAAGAAACTGACAAGCCTTGTCCAGTCCGTCACCGGGGTAAGGGATGTCAATACAAGAAGCGGCCGGCTGTTTTACCAGGCTGATATCCTTCCGGGCTGCAGTTACTTCAACGCACCGACCCCGGCCCCCATCAAAAAACAGTATGAACAGCTGTACGAAACGGTGACCGAACGCCGGCCAGCCTTCATGAACCGAGCAACGGAAGCGCCACAGCTGGTTGCCCATGCCTGAGGTACAAGCAGTATTTTAAAGACCACCTTCATTTCTTTCTATACCGACAGCCGGCAATCCTGCCGGCTGTGTTTATTTTTCTTATAGTCAACAGGTAATGATAATTCATGCCTGAACGAAATCCGTAAAATTTGCGACCAACCGGTTATCGGCAAAATTTACGGATTCGTTCAGACACTAAAGGCTTGACATACAACTTACCTATATCTTAAACATATATTTACCCAACGTTGATGGGTGTTCTTTAATTGAAGAATAATGCGCCAATAAGATAAAAAGTGCGATTTTGGACGTCTTTTCAGTTTGTACATAAATGATGCAAAAAAGTAGCGACTGAAACAAAAAAGTATGAAAAATAAAGCACTATCGTTTATTTTATTCTCAATAATATGTTGCATGACCGCCTGTTCTGCTGATGAGAATCGACATCCGCAACAGCCATATGACACCACCCATGTGGTAATGCAAAAGGTCCTTTCCGGCAACCCCGGCGGCAAAGTAGTGTATCGTTTGGATGCCGCTTTAAAAAAAGGCGACAAAATTCATGCGATGGCACACATCTACACAGTGGAAAGCTTTGACGCAGCACAAATCTTTTTTATTGATGATGAACCTGAAGCCAACTGGGAACATCCCTGCCGTTATATATTAATCGACCCACAAACCGATGATTACAAAATCATCAAGGCAAGCGCTCCGCCGAACAACCTGGATCTTTATACAAAAATCTATCCTGAATAAAGATATCATAGCTGACAACCGCAGCTTAAAAACACATAATTTATTTTTGGAGGCTTTATGTTGAAACGCATCGGGAAAGCAGCAGCACTTGCGGCTGCATTGGTATTTGCTCTTGGCATTAATGGCTATTCAGCGGAACTATCCTTAAACCAAGCCAAAACCAAAATGGTCGCCACGTTGTACAAAGGAGAGGTAGGAAAACGCGCGCTATATGCCGATTCCAAACTAAAACTTAAAGGTGCTAAAATCGCAAGTTGGCGTACCCCGGACCAGGTTAAAGTCAGTGAAGAGTCGTGGTTCTTCTTTGTTGACGAACAGCCTGGTGCCAACTGGGAGCATGATGCCAAATATGTCCTGGTTAATAAAAAAACCGGAGCGATAGAAACCATGCCTGTCAAAACCCCACCGAGGGATATGTTAAAATATACCCCGCTTAATCCTGTAGCCAAGGCAAATCTCGACGTGTTAAAAAGCAATATCAAGCTCATAAAAGATATTCGGCGGCCGATCAAACCCATAAAAATCATCAAGCAACAGCGTTATGCAGTTCTGCTCAGCGGAGGATGGGATGCGAACAATAATCACAGCCGCTATTGGAATGACTTATCTTTTATATATAAAACCCTGAAAAATAAGTACGGGTACAATGATGATGAAATTTTTGTATTATATGCAAACGGCACCCACACGCCCAATGAGGATCTTGATGGTGACGGTACGGATGATGTCGATTATTCTGCTACCAAGGCAAACCTGACGACCGTGATGAATACTATAAGAGATAATATCCCTGCCAAAGGCAAATTCTTCTTCTATTCGACCAATCATGGCGGAAGCAATGGCGGCTATGATGCGGTCCTCTATCTATGGCAAGACTGGATCACAGATACAGAATTTGCAGACCTGACAAAAGAGATCAAGTGCGCAGAGGCGATCTATACGATGGAACAGTGCTACAGCGGCGGCATGATAGACAATATTCTCCAGGTTGCCGACCATCCATGCACAAATCCCAAAATCACGGTCATGAGCGCCGCCACCCATGCTGAATATTCCTGGGCATGCGACTCGGAAGGCGACTATGATGAATATGCCTATCATTGGACCAGTGCAGTAAACGGCAAAACACCATCCGGTTCGGTGATTAACGCCGACACCAACGGCGATGGCAAAGTTACCATGAAAGAAGCACATACTTACGCCGTATCACAGGATAGCCGAAATGAACATCCGGTCCTCGGTTCATGTATCACCGGCGCTTCCGACGCGACCTTGTATGCCAAAATAACGGTCATTAAACCCAACCTGTCAAAACCGGGTTTAGCAAAACCCATTAAACCGACTTTAAACAAGTAATCTGCTTTTATTGGGATGATCCGGCACGCTGCGCGTCCGGATCATCTGTTATATTTACTCTCGGCTGAAGCATCAAGCGTTGGTTATGGATTTACTTGCTTTAATGGGATTCCATAACCCGGATCAGATTTAAAAACGTGCTGTTCACAGGTGTGGGAATTCCGTCCGCTTTTCCCATATTCTCGACAGCTCCGGCAAACACGTCCACTTCTGTTTTTCGTTTGGCTTCCATATCCTGGAGCATGGATGTTTTCCCTTGGGGAGACAGGGTATTGAGCACGTCAATCCACTGATCAATATCGCAAGGCGCAAGATTGATGTCCCTGTGCCGGGCCAGGGCCACCACCTCCTGCATCAGTGCGGTCATCAGCGCCCGGGCCTCGGGCACTTCCTGGAAAATTTTATAAGGTGCACCCAGCACGGCAGAGGCCTGGTTTACCCCGACATTAACCATAAATTTCCACCACATGGTCCTGAGAATATCCGGTGAAATTTCATTGGGAATGCCGCCCATATCCAGAGCTGTTTTAATCCGTTTCAGCCGATGGGTATCATCTGCACCGGCAAGACCAGGGCCATTGCCGAATATAATTTTGCCTGGATTGCTAAATATAAACCGCCCATTTTCATGGACCGCATCAATCCCCACGGCAATGGCAGGAACAATTCTTTCGCAGCCGCAGGCATTTCCTAGCAGCCGTTCACTTTCAAGTCCGTTCATCACGGACAGCACCAGGGTGTCCCTCCCCGTCAGTGCGTTGATATCCTGGAGCACAGCGTCTGTCAGATGATGGTGTTTCAAGGCCACCAGCACCAGATCAAAGGGGCGCTCCACCCGGTCGAGATGCACCACCGGAATCGTATAATCCTTACCGTTAACCGTAATCACGGCCCCGTCAAGTCGGTCAAAACGCTCTCCCCGGGCTGCAAAGCAGACACCGATATCAGAATTGTCCGTGAATAAAGCGGCATATGCCGCACCCATGGCACCGGCCCCGAAAATGGCGATTCTTTTTATGACTTTCAACATTTTTCCTTAACGTGTTTGAGGTTCATCAACTATTATTTGCTTTATCAAGCAGCAATTTTATTCGGTGCAAATAGTCGATATTCTGACAAGGTTTGGAAATGTGGTCAACCAAAGGGTCATCTTTTTTCAAGGCTTTGATGGACTCTAAAAACTCTATGTTACCGGAAATAAATAAGATGGGAATTGTTTTATTTTTGACGCGCATGTGATCATATAAATTTTTGCCGTTCAGTTTTCCGGGCAAAAAGTAATCAAGACTGATTAAATCATAATCATTATTATCAAAAAGTTTTAACGCCGCTTCTCCTGAATGGGCCACATCAACCGTGTGATGACACGGTTCATTGGTCAAAACAAAACGCTGGACTTCTGCAATTTGGATTTCATCTTCGACCAGCAGAATCCTTTTATTGGTGTAACAGCCCTCATTTTTAACAATTATTTTTTCTTCTTTTGTCAGCGTTCTTCGAATCAGTGGAAATTGCAGCTCAATGGTCGTACCCATGTTGACTTGGGAACTGACTTTAATTTTGCCTTTGTGAAGCTCCACATATTTATTCACGTTGGCCATACCATAGCCCGAACCTTTTATCGATTTGTCATACGATGCCAAAACATCACGACTGCCCTTGAGAGAAAACGATGGTTCAAAAATGTTATCAAGATGCGTTTCCGGTATCCCGCAGCCATTGTCTTCAATGATTATATTCATTGTTCCATTGGCGTGTCGAAGTTGAATGGAAATAAATGGGTTTTGCGATTTGCTCAACGCGTGAATAGAATTTTGGAAAATATTTACCAGACAATGTTCAATCATTCCCGGGTCTGCAAAAAAATCTACGTTTTCAGACAACCCTTCCGTTCTGATTTCAATGCCGTCTAAATCTTTTTTTAACAGCGTCAGTACCAGGTCAATCTTCTCATTCAGATAAAAATACTCATATTTAGGTTCTTGATCTTTGGCAAATGCCACCAAATTTTTGGTTAAATTTTTCCCCCGTAAGGTTTGATCGAATATGAGCTTAAGTGTTTTCAGCGTTCCCGGTTCCTTGCACTTGAGCAGTCCTAATTCGGACTGCCCCATGATGATCCCAAGGATATTATTGAAATCATGGGCCATTTTCCCTGCAATTTTCCCGACGAGCGCTAATTTTTTATGTTCTTCCAGGGCCAGGTATGCGTCAATTTTCTCTTGTTCGTTTTTTTTCCTTTCGGTGATGTCCCTTGAAATCCCGAGTACCCCTTTAAGGTTGCCGTCAGCATCAAACAGGGGCGTTTTTATTGTTTCAAGATATTCTTTGTGTCCGTCATCGGCATAAACGATCTCTTCTTCATTTAAGCACGGCTTATTGGCCTGTATTGCAACCTGATCCTTTTCCCTGAAAAAATCAGCTAATTTTTCATCAAGAAAATCATAATCGGTTCGTCCAATAATATCTCGTTGTTTTGCCCCGAAAAAGCGTTCAAATCTTAAATTGCACAGCAGATACTCACCCCGGGGGTTTTTTAACCATATAAGATCAGGAAGAACTTCTATAAGTGTTCTTAAAAGCGTTTCATTTTCCTGGAGCGTGTCTAACATTGAATTAAAATGATATCCATACCGGATTAATTCGTCATTCTTGTTGCCGGGCCAGGAGAATCTTTCATCGAAATTGCCATCTTTAACTTTTCCCATGACCATGGCAAGTGAGCGAATCGGCCTGACAATCGTTTTTGAAAACAGTATCAACACAACGCCTAAAAGGGTTACGCTGACGACAGTTAAAACCAGCGCCATATGATTTAAATTGTTTCGTTTGGATTCAGCCTCAACGTATTTACCTTTAAACAATGCTGAGGCTTGGGAAAAAACAGTGTCAAACTGCTCAAAAAAGCTGTTGTGGGCGGCCTCGAAAGAGGCTTCGTTATTATTGACAAGAATTGCAAGTTTAAAATCCTCGTCCAATAAATGTTTAAAGGATAAAAGATATTCCTTGGTTCTATGATCTGATGGATCTATCTGTTCAATCTTTTGATACAGATAATCAACGACCATGCCCAGTGAACGGTAAACCGGTTCATCCTGTTGCACGATGTAAACGATAAAAAAATGATTTAGATTAAAAAGCGGCTTGAACAATGGCTTCATATCGTTATTCAACACATGGGAAATTAAAGACCGATAACTTGTATGCAGGCTTGTTCTGTGAAGATTCTGGGTTGTTTTTAATTGCTGGGCCTCATTGAAAATTATTTCGTGCTGGAGCATCCCAAGGCGAATGGAATGCAATTTGGATTGAATGGTTTCATTGGTTTTAATGCCTTCTATGTCTTTAAGTTCATTTTTAATTGTTGAAATTGAAGCGCCATAATTTGCGATGGCAGCCGGATTTTTTTCTTCAAGAACCTTTTTTTCCCAGAACCGCGCTTCATAAAAATGCCCATTGAGTGAATGCAGTCTCCTTTCAGCCTGGGACATCTCCAGCATCTGGGCGGCCAATAGTTTCTGCTCATTAAGAAAATAAGTTAACAATCCATAATTCAACACAAATAAAAGGACTAACAGGGTTCCTATCGCGCTGATTTTGCGGGTAATTGTTGTGAACAAATAAACACCTTTACTATCTTATCTGATTACCGAAAATGTTATGGGCGTATAGGATGAAATTTTTTCACCTCTAAAATACTGCGCTGTTATGTCAACGACCCTTCGCCCCATTTCCCCTGGATGCTGAGCGATTGTTGCCGATATTTTTTTTGTTTTAACGGCCTGGACAGCTTCTGTAATGCCGTCGAACCCCACAAGAATTTTGTTCCGGGCCAATTTAAATGCTGATAATGCATCTGCCACCCCAAGAATCATATTATCGTTATGAGCAAAAACAGCATCAAAATCAACATGCTCAACCAAAAGCCGGGTCATGACGTTTATCGCCTGATCCCGGTCAAAATTGGCCACGGCTCTGGCAATTACTTGTATATCGTTAAATTTTTTTATTTCACTATTAAAGCCATAGCCGCGATCATAGGCGGCAGATGTGCCTGGAATACCTTCTATTTCGATAACACGCCCCTTATTATTCAATAGATCGGCCAACAATCGAGCCGCGACTCTGCCGCCTTCAAAATTATCTGCGGCGATATGACAAAGGATTTTTCCACCGGCTGATGTTCGATCCACAGTGATCACCGGTATTTTATTTTTCACAGCCATCTCAATGCCGGGAACAACAGACTCTCCATGTGTTGGATTTAAAATGACGAGATCAGGAAGCCCCTTTACAATCTCAGCCAGGTCCATTAATTGTTTTGAATCGTTATTTTCGGCACTTGTGACCGTCAGATCCATGCCGTACAGGTCGGCAGCTGTCCGGGCACCGTCAACCATTGATACAAAAAAAGGATTTTTCATATCTGAAATAGAGAACGCGACTTTTTTATCAAAGGATTCCCAGGTGACAAGATCCAAGGGGGTGGACATGTGATCGGGAACGGCCTCGCCGTTTAGTTTTTGTTGGGCAAGCCTTACACCGTATGCGCCCATGAGCTCCGGATGCTGCTCCATTGTGGCATGTATCTTTTTATGTCGGATTTCATTTCTGACAGATTCGATATTATCGTATCCAACAATGAGGATGTTGTCATTTATATCCAACATGTCTACGGCTTGCAATGCCCCAAGGGCCATCTTATCGTTGGCACAGAAAATCGCATCAATGGACAGATGTTTTTGCAATAATCTCATGGTCACGGAAAACGCTTCTTCCGTATTCCAGTTCCCAGGCTCTGAGGCCACAATCCAGATTGAAGAATCTTTGGTAACGGCGTTTACAAAACCTGATTTGCGAAGTTCGGCATTCTCCACGCCCCGAATACCCTCTAGGACAAGCACACGGCCCTGGCCGTTCAATTGACGTTTGATATATTCGCCTAAAAGCGCACCGCCCGTCTGATTATTTGACCCCACAAACGGTATGTTTAATCCCGCTTTGGCAAGCAGACCATTATCTAACGGATTGTCAATATTGATAATTGGAATGCCTTGTGCAACGGCTTTTTTGCACACAGGCACCAATTTTTTTGAATCCGCAGGCGCAAGGACAATGGCGCGAATGTTTCTTGAAATCAGACTTTCCATAATACTTATCTGGTGGGCGGTGTCCGTTTCATTTAGAATGCCGAAAATCTCCAACGGGATGTCATTTTCCCCTGCGAAATTTTTGGCGCCCTGCTCCATTTTTGCAAAAAAAGGATTGGTTAATGCCTTCATGACCAAGGCAATGGTGTCATTGTTATCAGCCATCACTGTCGAAGGAATGAATAAACTTGCAGTACACAAAAAAATGAACAATGAAATGACCGGCCCATGTAACCTTCTCATCGCTGTGCCTCCTGTCTTTGGAATTGCGAAATTAGAATACTACATTTCCAAGTCGTCTCATACCAAAATATCAGGATGATACAAACCGGTTCACGATAGGACGTATTTTTCGCAGGGGCGTTAGAAACCCAAGAAGGAGGGCTGTAAGATTTTTTTGTGGGGCCAAGCCTTGGACGTGGATAGACCAAGAACGGCCCACTGCCGTTATTCCAGTTTGAAAGCCTTGATCTTGCGCCACAAAGAGACCCGGTCAATTTCCATGATTTCGGCAGCCCGGGTTTTGTTCCAGTTGGTCTGTTCCAGCACCCACTGGATATACCGTTTTTCCTGCTCCTTCATGGTTGGAATTTTGCCTTCCGGGGCAGTGCGGTAGGTCTCAATGGCCAGTTGCGTGAGATGGTCGGGAAGTGCCTCGGGATAAATCACATCGCTGTTCTCCATGGCCACGGCGCGCTCAATAATATTTTCAAGTTCCCGGACATTTCCCGGCCAGGCATAATTAACAAGGAAATCCATGGTGCTCCGATCTATTTCCTTGATATTTTTCTCCATATCCCGGTTTTTCTTTGCCAGGAAATGATAGGCCAGCAAGGGGATATCCTCTTTTCTCTCCGCCAGAGCCGGCAGGATAATGGATGCCACGTTGAGCCGGAAATAAAGGTCCTGGCGAAAATGCCCCTGGTCCACCTCATGTCGCAGATCCCGGTGGGTGGCGGCAATGAACCTTAAATCCACGTCTAAGGTCTGGGTACTGCCCACCCGCATGATCTCTTTTTCCTGAATCACCCGCAAAATTTTGACCTGCATGGAGGCCGGCATATCCCCGATTTCATCAAAAAACACCGTGCCCTGATCGGCAAATTCAAACAGGCCTTTTTTGGTTTTCATGGCACCGGTGAAGGCCTCTTTTTCATGGCCGAACAGCTCGTTGGCCATGAGATCTTCTGAAAATGAACCGCAGTTAAAAGCGACCATTTCATGGTTTTTTCGGCTGGAAAGACTGTGAATCGCCCGGGCCACAAGTTCTTTGCCCGTGCCGCTTTCCCCTAATATCAACACGGAAATATCGGTCTGGGCCACCTGGGCAATGGTCTTTTTGACCTGGCGCATGGCCGGACTGTTGCCGATGATTTCAGGCAGTTTCGCCTTCTGATCAAGCTGTTTCTTAAGCGCAAGATTTTCCATTTGAAGGGAACGTTTCAGAAGCGCCTGTTTGATAACCTGCCGGACTTCATCAATTTTGTATGGTTTTGCAATGTAATGGTAGGCCCCCTCTTTCATGGCGATCACCGCATTGTCCACGGTGGCATAGCCGGTGATCAGGATCACTTCGGTGTAGGGCTGCAGTTCCCGGCTGTGTTCAAGGATCTGCATGCCGTCGATCTTCTTCATCTTATAATCGGTGACGATCAGATCAAAGGCCTTGCTTTTGATAAGATTCAACCCTTTGGTTCCGCTTTCAACGGCCGTAACCTTGTATCCATCCTTGACAAGAATGTGTTCGAGATTTTTAAGGGCGATCTGCTCATCTTCGATAATGAGAATGTGTTCTTGCATGGTGCTCCTAAGTGTTACGCCGGTAGGCTGACAGTAAATTTAGTACCTTGGCCGAGGGTGGAATTTACGCGGATTGTTCCGCCGTGCTGCTCAATGATGCCGTGGATAATGGAAAGCCCTAACCCCGAGCCCTTCCCCACTTCCCGTGTGGTGAAAAAAGGATCGAAAATTTTGGCAAGATGTTCTTCTTTTATTCCGCTGCCCGTATCCTGAACCGAAAAAATAAAGGCGCTTGACTGCTCGTCCTTAAACGCTGAAACGGTCAGCTGCCCGCTGTCCTGTTCTTCCATGGCAAATACGGCATTGATAATCAAATTCAAAAGAACCTGCTGGATGCGACGGGGATCCATGCGGCCTTCAATATCGTCTGGAACGGCAATTTCAACATCAATTTCCGAAGGGATATCCCCTGTAATCAGATGCATGGTATTATTGACCAGCTTTTTAAACAGGACCGTTTCAACACTGAAATCACTTTGCCTGGAAAAATCAAGCAGGGCCCTGATAATTTCCTTTGAGCGATTAATCTCCTGTTCAACATTGGTCAGCAGCATCTTTTTGTAATCAAGATCCGGGTCTTCAATTTCCTCCTGGATAATCTGGACACTGGTGGAGATATTGTTCAACGGGTTGTTCAGTTCATGGGCGACCCCGGAAGTCAGGGTTCCCAAAGAGGACATTTTTTCGGCCTGGATGAGTTGGGTTTTACGCCGGCCAAGTTCCGCAATCATATCGTTGAGGCTCACAGCCAGGGATTCAAACTCGTCCCCGGTTTTTATTGCCGGCACTTTATCATAATCGCCCTTGGCAATATGTTTGATGCCGGTTTCAAGGGCCTTTAATGGGCGATTGAGTTTAATGACCAGAAAAATGGTGGCCACAACCGTGAGAACAAACAACAGGAACAGGGAAATCATCAGATATTCCCGGGACCGGTCCAGCAGTTCAAACACCTTTTTTTTCTCTGTTTTTACCACCTGCTCAATGTCCGTGGTCAGTTCCCGTCCAAGCTGGGTTACCGTATTTTGAATCTGTAAAGACTGCTCAGAATCGACTGTGCCGCTTTTATACAGGTTCAGCAAGGTTTCCATGTTCGTTCGGTAGGCATTGATCGCCTGACTGCGTTGCTGGAAAAAAGGATCCTTTACGACAAGATCTGAAAACTCTTGTTCAATGTGCGCCTGTTTTTCATCAATTCTACCAATGTATGACAGGGCCAGGGAAAGATCCTTGATGTCCTTTCTCAAGAAAAAATTTTTCTCGTAACGTCGGGCTTCCAGCACCGTATCCAGCAGATCCCGCTTCTTTTCAATGAGCACCAAGGTGCTCAATACCGTGGAATTGCTGTAGTGGTTCATAAACCATATAATGCTGTTCACCACCATGAAAACCAGAAAAAGAAATGATATTTTATGTCTGAGGCTAAAACGCATAATCAATTTATATATATGTTTTTAAAGGGAAACAAGGTTATTACAGATTTAATTTCATCAGGTGACAACACACCCTACAATAAACAGGCCGACCGGACATAAGGTCATCCGATCGGCCCGGGGAATACCATTTTTTTAAAATTTAGGAAATACCGTAGAAAAAATAGATGACGCTCAATTCCACAGTAAGGAACAATATGGTCATTACAGCACCGGCTTTGGCATAATCAATGGTCCTGTAACCGCCCGGACGCATGATCAGGGCATTCACCTGGTGGGTGGGCAGCACAAAGGTGTTGGAAGCCGAAAGCCCCACCACCAGCGCAGCCATTCTCGGATCAGCACCCGCCATCACAGCCATGTTCATGCACAACGGCACCAGAAGCACCGTGGCCCCCACATTGGAGATAACCAGGGTAAAAAAGGATGCCATGATGCCCACCACGGCCAAAAGGACTATGGGCGAAGGTGTTCCGATCAGTTTAAGTACCGTGTGCGCAATAAACCCAGCCGTACCGGTTTTTTCAAAAGCAATACCCAAGGGGATGAGACCGGCCAATAAGAACACCGTCATCCAGTCAACGGACAGATATGCCTCATCTACGGTGAGAACTCCGGTAATGATCATACCAAGCGCCCCTGACATAAGTGCAACGGAGAGCTGTATTTTCAAGACCACGATCTGAAAAAGAGCAAGGGCCAACCAGCCCACAGCCAGCATGGCTTTCTGGGGCCGCAAAATTTCACCCTCAAGCTTGGATGCAAAAACCAGGGATCTGGGTTTGGGCCTGTTCATCAAAATATGAAATTTCTCCCATGGTCCCTGGAGCAGCAGTGTGTCACCCATGGTCAGGCGGATATTGGTCAGGCCTGAATAATATTTGCGATTGTCTTTGAACAACACCAGGGGATTGAGTCCGTACATCTCCTTGAAGTTAACTTCATTCAGCGTTTTGCCGATGAGTTCGGATCTGGGCGCCACAACAACTTCGGCCATGCCGGCATTGGTATTGGCCAGGAACTCTGCAAAGGTATCAAGGGCAGGCTTGATTTCCCAGCCGTATTCTTTGGCCAGCTGCTCAATATTTTCTCTTTTTCCCACCACGGCAATATCGTCACCGCCGTTGATACCTTCATAACTGCGGGGCACATGGTTGGTGGTCCGGGTGGAAGGAGAAGATATGCCGATGACCGTAACAAGAAACCGGGGACGAATGTTTAAATCATCCAGAATCCCTGTGGTACCGGAACCCTCGGGAACGTGCAGCTCAACAAGACTGTTGACGCCCTGATATTCATTAATAAGCACATCTGTGGCACCTTTGCCGGAGTCACCGCTTGCATTGGGGAGGATAAGCCGCCCAAAGATTAAGAAATATAAAAGCGCTGCGAGCAAGAGACACACACCGATGGGCGTCTGGGTAAACAACCCAAAAGGCTCAAGCTTTTCACCGCCCAACACCATCAGATCGTTAAGCAGAATGGTCGGGCTTGCACCCACAAGGGTAATCGTTCCACCGATAATGGCGCAGAACCCCATGGGCATCAGAATGCGGGAAGTGGGAATCCCCACCCGCTTTGAAATTCTCTGGGTGGCCGGCAGAAACAGGGCGGCGGCACCAATATTCTGCATCATACTGGAGATGATGCCCACGGTGCCTGAAATCAAAAGCATGATCTTGCCTTCACTATTTCCAGCAAGGGCCAGAATGGGCTTGGCCACTTTATTCATAACGCCGGTTTTATCCAAGCCTGCGCCGATGATAATTACTGCAATAATCGAACAAACTGCATTGGAACTTAAGCCGACGAAGGCTTCTTTGGGAGAAATCAGTCCAATCAGGGGGAGAAGGACCATCATCATTATCCCGACTACATCCACCCGTACCCATTCAAACACGAAGAGGCAGATAACAAAGGCCAGGATGATCATGGTCATAATCATATCAGGGGTCATTGAGAAATACTCCATCAAAATCTAACTGGTGTTTGGACTAAACGCGCCTATTCAAGCCGCTTTAGTTTAAACACAGAATTTTTAATTCAAGATTATATAAAAATGGCGTTATTCATCTTCATTTCTGTAGATAAAGCACAGCACCGCCGTAAACAAAATCAAGCCAAGTCCTATGAAAAATTGAGTATCCATAAAAGAAGTCTCCTAGTTCACAGAATAAACACAAAGCCGCTGGGCGATCCGATTCTGGTTGACAGCGGTATCTCTTATGGCAGCAGGGTTTTTGTTCTCGGAAATGATAAATTCAATGTGACCGCACTCTTTGGTAATATCGTCAATGGCATGATCGACATTGGCCTGGCTTGTGGTATGGGCAAATTTCAAACCCAGTTCTTCGGCCTTTGCCTCGAACGCAGTCACATTTTTTGCAGCCGCCTCTTTAAAGTCGGCATACAGTTTTTCCTGGGTGGTGGAAAAAAATGAGGTCACGTCATGGGACAGATTGGCTGCATTTACTGCGATAATGCCGTAATCCATACGTTTGGCCATATCCAGAGCATAATCAACCATATCATCAGAAAACCGGCTTTCAAGGGTGGCAACAACCAGATTTTTTCCCTCGTTTTCCTTGCACAACATGCACTGATCGGAACCTGAGCCGGCCTCGTTGCTGTCGCAATGCTGGGTAAATTTAATGGGTTTTGCTGCATTGCCGTTCTGTTTGCCACGATTAAATATTTTATTTAAAAACTGCATATGCCACTTTCCTCCTTATAAAAAGTATTGGGTTATCATCTTTTCCGGCTAATAATGAGCAAGTTGCATACCAGATCTCCCAAAACAGGCGAACAGGCGGCTTAACAAGGCTTTTCATAAATCTTGAACCAAGCTTTCAATTTTATTTATGTTGCATAATGCAATATTTTTATAAATTACGGCTCAAAGCCTCTTCTTGCGGCTGTTTTGGAGATATTGCAATTATCAATGTTACTGTTGCATGTTGAAACGATTCATGCAAAATTCAGTCTTTACTATTGGTGGAAAGAATGGAAAAACCCTTATGAAATAGTTTATTAAAGAATTGCCACCTTCCCAATCAGGTATCAGGCATGGTAATTGCTCCGTGCCCCATCAGTGCAGCAAGACAAAAAAGCTTAATAATTTTGAAACTTTCAAGATTAAAAAGAGAGGGATGCCAGGGTGAAACGAATCTTTAAGAAAGAAGAAACAACCGAGACTGTTGATGTAAGAGCAGAAGAGATCACGGCCCTGCGCGAGGCCGTACTGGACCAGAGGATGCCCGCCGAGGTTGAAAAAATTCTGCTCAAAGAGGTGGACCGGCTTGAGAAGATCAACCCATCGGCAGCAGAATACACCATCGGGCTCAACCATATCGACTATGTAACCACCCTGCCCTGGAACCGCTATACCCAGGATAATCTTGACATCCAGCGCGCGGAAAGAATTCTGAACTCCGACCATTACGGACTTGATGAAATCAAGGAAAGAATCCTTGAACATCTGGCAGTCCGGCAGATGAAGCTGTCCCGGAAGAACACCATTCTTGTGGTGGATGATGAGCAGATCACCCGGATGAACCTGGAACATGTCCTGTCCAAGGAAGGGTATGAGGTCAACACAGCGGACGGCGGCGCTCCGGCCCTGGAATTTTTGAAAGACAAAACCGTGGACCTTGTGATCACGGATCTTAAGATGGACAAAATTGACGGTATGACGCTTTTGGAGCGTATCAAGACCACAAGTCCGTCCACGGAGGTGATTATCATCTCCGGATACGCCACGGTGCTTACGGCCGTAGACGCCATCAAGCGCGGGTCATTTCACTTTATTCCCAAACCCCTGAAACTTGATGACATCCGGGAAACCGTTAAAAAGGCCCTGGGCAAAAAAACAGGGCTGGTGGAGGCAAGAGGCCCCGTGATCTGCTTTGCCGGCCCTCCGGGTACGGGAAAGACCTCACTTGGCAAATCCATTGCCCAAAGCCTGGAACGCAAATTTGTCCGGATCTCCCTGGCAGGCGTAAAAGATGAAGCTGACATCCGGGGGCACAGGCGTTCCTATGCCGGTGCCCTTGCCGGCCGGATCATCCAGGAAATCCGACGGGCAGAGTCTTTGAACCCCGTGCTCATGCTTGATGAGATTGATAAGATCGGACAGGATTTTAAAGGTGATCCGGCCTCGGCCCTGCTTGAGGTACTGGACCCCCAGCAAAATTCAAAATTCATCGACCACTACCTGGACATTCCCTTTGATCTTTCCAAGGTGATGTTCATTGCCACGGCCAATATGGTGGCCCGGATCCCCGGCCCCCTGCTGGACCGGTTTGAGGTGATCTCCATGTCCGGATACACCATCGAAGAGAAAACCCACATTGCCCGGCGCCACTTGATTCCCCGGGCCATGGAGGAGACGGGGCTCGCCGGATTTGACCTTGAATTCACGGAAAATGCGATTTGTGCCATCATCCGGGAACATACCAAAGAGGCGGGGTTGCGTGGCCTTGAGCGCCAAATCTCCGCCATCTGCCGAAAGATTGCCCGGCGGTATCTCAATACGCCCAATGCGTCCAAAAAAATAAAAGTTGATGAAGCGACGGTGGAAAATCTGCTGGGCCCTGCCAGATACCACTATGAAATTGCAGGGGCCCGGGACCGGGTCGGCTGCGCCACAGGCCTTGCCTGGACTGAAAGCGGCGGTGAGATTATTTTTATCGAGACCACCCGGATGATGGGAGCCGAACGCCTGATTCTCACCGGTTATCTGGGTGAAGTGATGAAAGAATCGGCCCAGGCGGCTTTGAGCTACATCAGAAGCCACACGGAACAACTGGGGCTAAGCGCCGACTTTTTTCAAGGCCGGGACATCCACGTTCATGTGCCTTCCGGGGCCATCCCCAAGGATGGGCCGTCCGCCGGCATGACCATTGCCGTGGCCCTGGTTTCCCTGTTAAAGGAGATCCCCTGCCCCAGAGGCATGGCCATGACAGGCGAGGTGACATTGAGCGGCAGAATCCTTCCTGTGGGCGGCATCCGGGAAAAACTGCTGGCCGCCAAAACCGCCGGCATCAAAACTGTCATATTCCCGGCCAAAAATCAGGCGGAGATTGCAGCCATTGATGACACGCTCAAACAGGGCATAAACATCGTTACGGCAGGTGACCTTGACGACGTATTCCAGGAGGTGTTGGGGCAGGCGACATCATAGAGTCAACCAAGGCTTGTTACTAAGGCATCAAGTTATTAAGGCATCAAAGGTTGCCCTGTGGTTGAAATGGTTACCTGGTGAACAGGAATGTTTTCTCCTGATTTTTCCATGGCACGCTCAACAATCCATTTCATTTTTGAACAGCAGGGCACTTCCATTACCATCATGGTGATGCCCAGAATATTATTCTGGGTAAAAATATCTGCAAGTTTTTCAATATAAAGCTCTGCGTCATCAAACTTGGGACACCCCAGCATAACCACCTTGCCTTTCAGATAATCTGCATGAAAGGACGGTGCGGCTACAGGAACGCAGTCTGCCGTGATGAGCAGCGTGGCATCCTTTAAAAAAGGTGCTGTGGCTGGAATCAACCGAAGCTGTACCGGCCAGTGCCCTAAAGCCGATTCGCCTGCGTGCCCGGGAGTCCCCCCCATTTTTGCCGTCACCGGGGAGACGGGAAAGGTTGTTACCTGCTGAGAAGGACACCCCTTGGGTTTTGGGTCGCTTGTCGTTTTTTGACTTTCAAGGAACGCGTGCACAGCCTGTTCATCAAATTCATCTGCCTGGCGCTCAATGATCTTAAGTGCCCCTTTGGGACAATCGCCAAGACATGCCCCAAGCCCGTCACAATATTTATCGCCAATGACTTTGGCCTTACCGTCAATGATCTGAATGGCCCCTTCGGCGCAGGAGGGTACGCAATTCCCGCAGCCGTCACACCTTTCCTGGTCTATCTCTATAATTTTACGGATAACTTTCATGGGGTATCCCTTTCATTATCAAAGTTTTAATTGGGTTTACATCCTGATTTGAAGTTACTATAGATAAAATAAGAAAACCTTGATCTGAATCAAGCCATTGATTTTTTTACCGCTACCTTAGAAAAACATCAGCAAGTTTAAAAAAAATACGTTCGGAGGCAACTATAGAACCGTATCGGAACAGCATTCCCCTTTTTTCAGGACTGACGGAAGAGCAAAGCCAAACCCTTGCCGGTCTGGCCAATGAATTGACCATAAAAAAAGGCCAACTCATCTTCCAGGAGGGAGACAGGGGACAAGGGTTTTACATTGTGGCCCAAGGTAAAATCAAAGTATTTAAAGTCTCCTTTGAAGGAAAAGAGCAGATCCTGCACATATACGGCCCGGGCCATACGTTTGGCGAAGTACCGGTATTTCAGGGGACAAATTTTCCAGCCTCGGCCATGGCCCTGGAAGAGTCAATTATTCTTTTCTTACCAAGAGAGGCGTTTGTCCAGCAAATTGAAAAGTCCCCTGCCCTTGCCATGAACATGCTGGCGGATCTGTCCAGACGCTTAAGGGAATTTACGGTTCAGATTGAAAATTTAAGTTTAAAGGAAGTACCGGCCAGGCTGGCGGCGTATATTCTGACTCTGGCCCGGGAAGAGTCAGCAGGGCATTCACAAAAAAAACAGCTTCCCGCTGCCAAGGTGTCTCTGCCGGTTTCAAAGGTTCAACTGGCAAGCCTCATCGGCACAACCCCAGAAACCATCTCCCGGGGATTAAAAAAAATGGCCCAGGCGGGATTTATTAAGGTCAACGGTAAAAAAATTTCGATTATAGACCACCAGGGTCTTGAAGAACTATCCCATACCGGTCGACTTTAGTATTGGAAAGACCACAGAAAAAACAACTTCATCCCGCCGATATGATTTCACGAGGAGATCATCAACCGGGAGATTATTTTCATACAATGTGTCATTGAGCCATTCAATTTTTTTCGCAGAATTCTTCAAACCGGTGCGCCGGTATTTGAGCAAGGCTTCTTTGATGGTCCAAACTTTCAGGATGGTTTCAAGGTCTGCCCCGGCATATGCGTTTTGCTCCCTTTGGGAAAATCCTGCGTGTAGAAGGGCTGGAATATCCACAGGCGTTATGGTTTCGAGATCAACACCAACGGTATTGGTATTTTCGCACAAAGCAGCCAGGGCATAATCACCTGAATGAGAGATGGATATGGCGTATTTAAAGGAGGGAGCCAGAACAGGCGCCCCGGAGGGATCGTTATGAATCTCAATGACATCCGCAGACAGCCCCGTCTCCTGCATGACAAGATTTTTGACAGCCCATCGTCCAGCCAGTCGCTCCACCTGTTTTTTCAGGGCAAACAACTGATTTAAACGGTCCAGTTCAGCCGGGGAAAGTAAAGGCTGGGCAAACTGATCGAGACGAAATTTACAGCCGGGCCTGGTCTGGTAACCAGGCCCGACAATCTGGGGTAATAACGTTTCAAGCATGGCCGGGATGTGAACAAGACAAAAACGGATGCCTTGTTCACAAAACAACTGGGTCATGCGCTGTATTTATCCGGCCACAAGGCTTTTACCGGCCGGGTTTATCATGGACATATCCGGCAGTTCATCTTCGGCCAGGCGGTCCACCCGGACCATTTCAAAATCCTGGACATCAATGACCACACGGCCGGAAGGTTCGACCAACTGCATATGATAGGTTTTGGTGTCATCGCTCTGGGCCAGACGCCGGGTCACGCAGAAGTAAGGCGTATTCGGCAGAACCGTTCCGGCAAAGGATGCTTTGCCGATGGTATAGGGCAGCATCACATCAGTGCTGGTGAAAAACTCAAGTATGCCGCCGGTCTGGAACACGGCATCCATAATCACCACTGGGGTGGCAAACTCAGGATAAGCCTGACCTTTGAAAAAGTCCCGGCCGGGCCGCCATTGAACCACCGTGACCAGGCTGTCTTCATCCAGGAGGGCCAACTGATCCACAGTGCGGAACAAGCCGTCCATGAACAGACGATCCGGGTGGTAAATCTGATCCTGCCACTGGGCATCCACCTTAAATTCGGACATCTGCGGTGTGGAGATCTCATCAAAGGCAGGCGCCTCTGTACCGATTTTAACTTTGGCCTGGTAATGCAGGGTATCCTGGACAGGTGCTTTTCCTCCCGGAGGCGTAAACACAGAATGAATCTCAGTTGTTATTGATCCGTCCGCATTTTTTTCAGCATAGATCTCAAGATTTTTGGGCCGGTTCTTCAGCAGTTTTATGCCATAGGGAATCTTAAAATCACTGACCTCAAGGACACGTCCCTGGCCGCCGCTGCATTCCAACGCCGCTTCAGCCATGGTTTCCAGGCCGGTTGCGCCGAGGAACAAGGGCACACCTTTTCTGGCATGGTCAAAAAGAAACAGATCCCTGTCCGCTTCCAGAAGGCGTTTGAACCTCACCCTATCCTGGTTTGCATCCTTTTCTACGGTATCCAGAAAGGGCCCGACAGCAAGCAGACCATCCGGGTCAAACGCGGCAGGATTGTTTGCAGGGGGCGCCCCAATCAGCACTTCGCTTCCGGCCGAATTGCACAGTTCTTCTTTAAAAAAGCGGATACCCTGGGCCACCGGGAGAAAGGCAATGCCTTTTTCCTTGAGTACGGCTTCAATGGTTCCCTGGGCAGCCATGCCGATCTCGGCCCAGGCAGTCCAGTCAAACACCTTGTAGGTCATCTCCGGTGTTTTAAAGGCACAATCCTGTATCATGGCCGCCATCATGTCATTTCCGGCGGTGTAGTCCGACTGGGCCTCATTGCCGAATCTGGCCGTGATGGATGAGAACCCGATGAGATAGCGGCAGCCTTTATTTTCAATGGCAGCCAGCACATTGGCCAGACCCTGGACCTTGGTGTCAAACACCAGGTTAAAATCATCCATGGATTTCTTTTCAATCATGATGCTCCGGTCCACACCTGCGGCATGAATCGCCCCGTCAATACGGTCGTATTGGGAAACCGCCTTTGAAACAGCATCCGGGTCGGTGACGTCCACGGCATGGTAATCCACGGCTTTTACCAGTGCCCGCAACTGGGCCAGATTTTCCCGGGCAGTTAGAATCCGCCGCAGTCCGGCGGTTCTGTTTTTCAATGCCACGGGTTTGGCATCGGGATGTTTGGACTTAAGGGCTGCCATTATTTGGGTGTCATTCATGGCATCGGCCCCGGGAATTTCCAATTCATCTTCCACCCGGCTGCGGCCTAAAATAACCAGGTGCATGTCCGGACGGGTAACCGATTTAAGCAATTCATAGGTGATACCGGCAGCACCGCCTGTGACCAGGAGCGTGTCGGCATCTTTGATGATAGAGGCATCCTCTCCCCGGGATGCGTTCGCATCGCCGCTCTTTGCCCGGATGCCGAACCTCTCCCCCTGTTCAAGACCCACTTCCCGGCGGGTGCAGGCGCTGAACACTTCGTTCATAAATGCCCCAGCGGCCTGGCTCATATCCCCGAGCTCATTTTTATCCATGAACTCAACAATTTTCACAGCTGTTTGCGGGTACTCTTTGGATACGGTTTTCAGCAGGCCAGAAATACCGCTGAACACAGGGAATATCTGATCCGGTGCCGGGTCCTTGAAACGGGCCAGGGCTGATTGGACAGATATGGCTGCCAGACGGCCGTGGGTTTCATCCAGACTGCTGCCCAATGCCTTACACAACAGGAACAAGAATTTAACCGCTGCGCTCTCTGCCGCCAGGTTGTTTTCACCGGACGCCATGGCAAAATCCAGGGGATGGAGGAAAAAGAGTCCTGAAATCCCCTCATGGTCCGCCTTGATCCGGGAGATAAGATCTTCGGCTCCGTCAACGGTGTTTAAATCAACCGTGTAATCATCTTCTTCACTGGTGCCCACACTGATGACCCGGCCGTTGTTTTCCTTGATCAACTCCGCCACAGCCCGGCCAAATCCCTGGCTGTCCATGGTGATCAGATAGGTTTGACCGTCTACACCGGATATGTCCGATGCGGGGGTGGGCAGGCTACGCAATCCAAAGGTATAGCTTTGGATGCCGGTCTCCTCAGAAGTATCCGGAGCCTGGGCAGAGGCAGCGTCACTCACCTTCACGCCGGCGGTTGCCGGTGCCGGTGGGGTATCGGAATTGTTGCCGCCCTCGACACCGATTTGTGCCTGAATGTATTCACTGATTTTACTGATGGTGTTCAATTCAGACAGATTGATATCCTCGGGAACGGACAGACCGTATGATTTGGTGATTTTACCAAAGGTCTCCACCTGCTTAACCGTATCAATACCCAGATCAGCCTCCAGATCCAGATCCGGTTCCAGCATATCCTGGGTGTAACCGGTCTGCTCGGCGATCATGGCCGTGATTTCCCCGGTGACATCCTGTCCGTTGTCAGTGGCGGATTCGGCTGCCAGAGAAGCGGTTTCAGCTTCCGGCTGTTGGGCAGCGCCCTCGGCCTGGATACGGCTGCCGATGTATTCGGCAATTTTGCGGATGGTATTGAGTTCCGAAAGACTGATATCTTCGGGAACGTTCAGACCAAAGGACTTGGTGATTTTACCAAAGGTCTCCACCTGCTTGACCGTGTCAATGCCCAGATCCGCTTCCAGATCCAAATCCGGTTCCAGCATGTCCGGGGTGTAGCCGGTCTGTTCGGCAATCAGGGCCGTGATATCATTAATGATGTCCGGGCCGCTTCCGGAAGCGGCTTGCTGTGCCGGGGCAGACGTCTCGGCTGCGGGCCGTGCCGGGTCATCCGTTGTCTCAATGCGGCTGCTGATATACTCGGCAATTTTGCGGATGGTATTGAGCTCCGACAGGCTGATATCTTCTGGAACACTTAGACCAAAGGATTTGGTGATTTTACCGAAGGTCTCCACCTGCTTGACCGTATCAATGCCCAGATCCGCTTCCAGATCCAAATCCGGTTCCAGCATATCAAGCGTATAACCGGTCTGTTCGGCGATCAGGGCGGTGATCTCTTTCATGACGTCCGGGCCGCCGGCAGGAGCAGCTTGGGGTGCAGGCGCTGCGGTATCGGCTTCAGGCTGAACCGGGGCTCCCGCAGTCTCAATACGGCTGCCGATATACTCGGCAATCTTGCGGATGGTGTTCAGTTCCGAAAGGCTGATATCTTCGGGAACACTCAGCCCAAAGGACTTGGTGATTTTGCCGAAGGTCTCCACCTGCTTGACCGTATCAATGCCCAGATCCGCTTCCAGATCCAAATCCGGTTCCAGCATATCAAGCGTATAACCGGTCTGTTCGGCGATCAGGGCGGTAATCTGCCCTAAAACATTCGGGGCACCTGCACCGGATGCAGCTTTTGCCGGCGCTTTGGGTGCTTCTTCCTGTTCCTTTACGGGGCGGCTTTCAGAAGGCGCTTGGACGGCGGCGGGACGTTCTTTCGGGGCCGCTGTATCAGTCTGCTTTTCTTTGGGAAGTACACACAAGGTTTTATTTACGATACCCAGCATAGGCGCTTGGCTGTCAGTAATCCGGGTCAGCCACTCATGGTAGACCGGATTGTTCTCCACGTCTGTTTCCGTAACCCGGTCCACCATCAAAAAGGCAAAATGGGACCCGAATCCGGCGCTGAAATGCAGGCCGTAGCGGTAATCACCATGTCCGGATTGTGTAAAATTCAGATCGGAAAACTCGGCAGGCACATTATCCAGATTGGCCACAGGGGGAAAGGTCTTTTTCTGCAGACCTTTGACCAGGATGGCATCTTCAATGCCTGCGCCCAGGGTGTGGCCGGTATACCCCTTGGTGTTGGTAATGGCAATTTGCTTGTAATCGTCGGGGAACGCGGTCTTCAACGCCTCAACTTCAGCCGAGGCACTGCCGCCCCGGGCCGGTGTAAAGGTTTCATGGGACATGAACACCAGTTGCTTAGCCATGTCCTTACGGGATATGGCGTTCTGCCGTTCCACTCGGCCCACGAACTTATTGAGTTCTCCGGCAAGGTGGTGCACATCAATACGGGAGGGATGGAAGGCACTGTTGCCGATATAAGACCCTAAAATCTTGGCCTGGCCGTTCAAACCCCTTCGCTGCAATGTGTCCTGCCGTTCCACAATGACGCCCACGGCACCGGAACCTAAAATGGTGCCGTTTCTATCCTCATCAAATGGTTTGGCCGCGTCGGAAACCACTTCCTTGCTGGTGGCGGCACCCATGGCCAGAAAACCCGATCCGACCCATGCCATCTGGGCCTCGCTTGTGGCTGCTTCCCCGCCGATGACAATGACTCTCTCGCACCGGTCGTTTCGAATCCAGTCCTGGGCCACGCCAATGGCCTGGGTGGTGGATGCACACGCTCCGGTCAAGTGAATATTCGGCCCCTTCGCCCGGATGAGCTGTGCAAAATGCGCACCGCCCAAAGAGACAATGTCAAAAAGGATATTACGTTCAAACTTATACTGGCCGTATACCTTACGCCGCTCACGGATTTTAAAGAACCAGTCCGTGATCACATCCTTCATATCCCTGTCCGTGAGATGCTCCATCAAATGATAGTAGATGTTTTCCAGCTCATCGTAGGGTTTAACGTAGAATTTATTGTAGTAATAGGCATTCAGATGGTGCAGCAGGGTTTCAAAGCCGGGGAAAATACCCGTCATGATGACGCCGGTTGTATCCTGCATCTCTTTGGGCAGAACAAGTGCGTCCGGGATGCTGCTGCCGGTGGAGGTTTTTTTATAGCTTTGAACCAAGGGAATGTGGGCGTCTTTCAAGGCTTCAAGCCCTGCGGCCATGGCCAGTTCATCCACAAGGTCAAACTTGCGGCTGATGCCGTATTCGGTTCCCAGATCAAAATAGCCAAGTTTTCCGGCCAGCTGGATTACATCCTGGGTGCGGACAATATCCACAAACCGGGCATTGCCGTTGGGCTGTTTGTAGACCCGGGTGATGTTCATATCCACAATTTTATGTTTCTCGTCTTCGGTCAGAGGCTCGATGAAATTATTCCCGGCCAGAATACGGTCAAAATTTTTACTGTTAAATACCTGATGTCCTTTACCCGGCAGGCCCACGGAAACACCGGCAATACAGACATCCCCTGTATACAGGCCTAAATGTTCAATGGCAGCCAGGGCATTTTTCTGCTGAAACGCCTGATATTCCCGCTGCAGCGCCTGCTCAACCAGGGTCTTGTTCTGCTCAAGGAAGGCGTTAAACGATACGTCTTTGTTCATCATCTCTTTCAAGGGTTCTGTTTTTTGCAGGCCCACATCTTTTAAATCTTTATTATTCAACTTTTTAGGCTCAAAGTTCATCCGTTCCACCGGGGCGGATGAAGCGGCCTTGGGTGTGATAAAGCGTTCTGCAGCCTGGTTGAAACTGTCAACCTCTCCTTTTTTGGCATCTGCCGTGGGCATGGATTCCGGATTTTCAATGGAGATATTTTTCAACAGGTTGCACAACAGTCTGCCCGGCCCGATTTCAATGAACCGTTTGCAGCCCTGGGCATGAACGCCTTTGACCGATTCCACAAATTCCACAGGAGAAACGATCTGGCGCGCCAGGTGGGTGCGAATCATCTGGGCATCGGCCGGATAGGGTCTGGCCGTCAGATTGGAGATGATTTTATGGGCATTTTGAAGGTCAAATTGAACTGTCTCAAGGGTCTTGGCCATATTGGCGGCGGCTGGTTCCAGCAGCGGCGTATGAAAGGCTGCGGACAGGGCCAGTTTTTTGTGGAAAATCTCTTTGTTTTTCAGATAATCGCAAAACCGATCAATACCCTTTGTTGTCCCGGCAATGGCCGTCTGTTTTTCGCTGTTCTTGTTGACCAGCCAGACATCATCGACACCGGAAGCGTCAATCATCTCCTGGGCCGCTTTTTCCCCGTCAAACACCACCATAATACCGCCGGGTCTTTCACTGGCAGCCCGGGCCATAAAATCAGATCTGGAGATCACAAGGTTCATACCCGTATTAAAATCAACCAGGCCGGCACAATAGAGGGCAGAGTACTCTCCGACACTGTGCCCGATGTAAAAATCGGGTTCAAAACCTTTGAGCTTCAACGCATTATAGATGGCAGCCGTGGACAGGAAAATGGCGGGCTGGGTGTTTTCCGTCTGGTTCAACGGGGAGCCGCCGGCATTCATGAGGTCCAGCAAAGATGCGCCCCGGCGTTCCCGGAAAATGGCATCACCCTGGTCCATCAAGGCCTTGATCTCAGGCACACTTTCATACAGGGCTTTGAGCATACCTGCAGACTGGGCGCCCTGGCCCGAAAGCAGGGCTGTGACCGCATCAATGCGAACCTTGTTCGGCCAGGTTCCGGCCGTGACGGCCGGCTGAGCCACAGAAGCAGACGCCTCCTGAGAGCGCAGGAACCGGGGCAGTCTTCCGATGATCACATGGGCGTGATTGCCGCCGATACCGTTGACATCGGCGCCCAAAAGCGCCCCGTCGGCCAGCGGCGTCATCTCTTTGACCGGATGCAGCAGGCTCTCTTTTTCGATGAGTGTGGAGTCCGCATTGTATCCGTGGGTGGGCAGCAGCACCCCTTTATCGGATATCATCAAAAGTCTTGACATGACCACGGCGGGGTTGGCGGCTTTAAAGTACCCGAATTCGGTCTTGACGTTGCCGTATGCCACAGGATGATTCAGGCTTTTTTCAATGGCCTGTTTTTCAATCAGATCCAGGAACGGATGGGACACGCCAAATACATCCAGGTAAGCCAGATCGGTTTTTCTGATTTTAAACGCCCCGGTGTCGTTTGCAATGACCTTTTCATATTTATTTTCAGACGGGGAGAGCAGATGCTCGGGCGCACTTGCCGCCATGTTCAGGCATTTCAATTCGCCCAGGATCGGCATATCGTTTTGTTTTGCATACTTATATGTGGTAACAGCCAGACAGGCTGCGCCTTCGCCCATGACATATCCGTTGGCAGTCGTGTCAAACAGGCGGGGTTCGGATTCCGCCAGAATCCCCAAACGCTTGAACGCCAGCAGCACGCCCGGATAGAGGTTGGTGTCCACCCCGCCGGTGAGCACGGCATCCAGGTTGCCTGCACGCAGATTTTTAACGGCCAGATATAAAGCCATGGTGGCGGAGGCACATGAGGCATCTACCACAAAATTGGCGCCCTGGATGTTATAATGCTTGGAGATACGTGCAGATACAATGTTTGACAGCATGCCGGGGATACTGTCTCCGGTCATGGCGGGATACTTTTTGTCTAAAAGATCTCCCACATTGCCTGCAATGGCGGAAAGGGTATTTTCATCCACCTCCGGGATGGTCCGGATCATGCGCTGGAGCAGCGGAATCCGGGTGCGGATAACGGATTCAACATTCCGTGTCCCGGAAATTGTGCCTAAAATCACACCGATTTTATTGCCGGGCGTCAGCTTATCCTTAAGACCGGACTGTTCAATGGCCTGGCCTGCGGCATCCAGGCCGAACAACTGGGCCCGGTCCATGTAGGTCATGGCAGACGGCGGAATCTTAAAGATTTTGGGATCCAGCATGAAATTGTCCACAATGCCGTTCTGCATCATGGGCAGACGAAAACCTGAATTTTCGTCCTCTTCGGCATAGCACTCATTGGCCAGACGGTCAGCGGGCATGGGCTGGTACGCCTTTTTCCCAGCGACCATGGCATCCCAGAACGCCTCTTTGTTTCCGGCCTTGGGCAGGACAACCCCCATGCCGGCAAAAACAATTCTGTCATCATTGGGATCATGGTCAAGATCTGCAAAAATCTTCCTGGCGAGCGTCGCATCTGCCGGATTAAACTCGCTGACCACGGTATGGTAGTTGATGCCGCCAAAGCCATAGGAACTCACGGCGGCCATACGCGGACCGTTGGCCGGAGCGTCCCAGGGCTTGGCATCGCCCAGAACATACAGGGAGGCGTCGGTCATGTCGATTTTCGGAGAGATTTTCTTAAATGAACCATTGGGGGGCAAGGTCTGATGGTTCAACGCCAGCAAGGTTTTGATCATACCGGCCATACCGGCAGCCCCAAGCAGATGACCGATCTGGGATTTAATGGATGAGACCCCAATGGATGCGCCCTGGTCATATACCTGGCGCAGGGTATCCATTTCCACGGCATCTCCAACCTTTGTTCCGGTGCCGTGGGCTTCAATGAACTGAATCATCCCGGGAGAGAATTTCGTCTTGATCTTTTCATGGCTGCGCAGGAATGCCAGTTTCTGCCCTTCTATATCCGGGGCTGCAATGCCTTTGCCCTTGCCGTCGGAAGAGGAGGCAATGCCCTTGATCACACCTAAAATGGGATCTTTTTCCCGGATGGCGTCTTTGAGTCGCTTGAGGACCAGAACACCCGCCCCTTCGCCCAAAACGAATCCGTCGGCCCGTTCGTCAAAGGGAAAAGACCCGTTGGCGGACAGGGTGCCCATTTTGCAGAATCCCACAAAGGATTCGGGGGTCAGGTTGGTGTTGACACCGCCGGCAATGACCATGTCATGGGCCCCGCTCAGCAGTTCATTAACGGCACACTCAATGGCGGCAAGGGAGGTGGCGCATGCCGCATCCACCACATAATTAATGCCGGTGACACCTAAATGGGATGCAATCCGGGCCGCTTCCATGTTCAAGGTCACACCGTGCACAGGTTCGTAAAGTGACCCCTGGGACATTTTTACGCGGAGCGCGTCAATGATTTTCTTTTGTTCCGCATCGGACAGGGCATTGAATTCCGGCGTATTACGCAGGTATTTTTTTAACTCAGGAAAAAAATATTTAAAATGCAGATCCGATGCCAGTTCATTACCAAGGCAGGTGGCCACAACCACCGCAGTGCGGTTCTGCACGTTTGCGGCAAGCCGTTTGTCATCGGTTAAAAGATTTGCATTTTCCACTGCCTGGTAGGCCGCATGCAGCAGCATCTGCTGGCTGCGGGACAATTTGGATGCCTTGGCCGGTGAATAGCCGAACCGTTCATTGTCAAATTGAAAGTCATTCACCAAGCCTGCGATCTGGGTATAGGACTTGTCTGTGGCCTTTGGATCGGGATCATAGTAAAGAGATTCTTCCCAGCGGTTGTCGGGGACCTTACCGATACTGTATTTCTTACCAAGAATATTCTGCCAGAAGGCCTCTGTGTCATGGGCGTCGGGAAATACGCAGCCCATGCCCACCACGGCAATATCATCATTGAGCTGGCCGTCGGGGGAGGTCAGGACCTCAAGGGCATCAAGCCGGGCAATCATCGCATCTTTCCGCAGGAACAATTCCTCATGAATCTGGGCGATGGTGGTCTGCTCTTCAAAAAACAGCAGTCCTTCTCCGGTCATGAAATTGCCGTTTGCCAGCTGTTCTTCATCGGAGTACAAAATCCACTGGCCGTCATTTTTATGTCCGAAATCAGGGGTTTTGCCTTTGGCACTGATGAGCAGAGAGCCTAAATTATCCTTTTCAAAGGCGCTTTTGCGCTCGCCTAAATTCATGACGCCGTCTGCCAGGCGGCAATGCTCGTTTTTCATCATCTGTCCGGCAAAGGTCGTGTCGGCGGTGCGGCAGTTAAGCCCCACGGTGGAACCGATGACGGTGGTGCGAGTATGTTCCTGGACGACCTGCTGGTAAACCGGTGTTAAAGCGCCGGTCTCAACAATTTCCTTTGTGAACAGGTACGCTGTGCCCAATTGGATTCCGATTTTCAGGCCATGCTTTGCCAGCGGCGCTGTCATTGCGGATATGAAATGGGACCCCACTGCGCTGATAATTCCGCCTGCAAACAGAACGCTTACATCATCCAGCCGCTGACCTGTATGAATATCCAGCAGGGCTTCAATGCTCAGTTCCCACAGCACCGTGCTGGAGAGACTGCCGATATGGCCGCCGGCTTCGTTGCCTTCCAGGATAAAGCGCCGTGTTCCTTTTTCGAAAGCGTTTTTCAGAACACCCGGCATGGGGGTATGCAGGTATGCCCGGGTGCCGCAGGCTTCCAGTTCATTGATCTGGGAAGGAATGCCGCCGGCAAAAAGGGCAAAGGGTGTTTTCTTTGCTTTAATCAGCGACAGATGATGATCCAGGGTCGGATTAAACGCTTTGATGCCGATCATGCCTGCACCAAATGCCGGCAGCTCATCGGATTTTTCCGGCAAAATGCCGTCTGCGATTTCGATGGGAAGACTGCCCAAAGCAAAGAAAGGCAGTGCGCCGTTGTCATAAACGGCCTTGGCAAAATTCTTGTTGTCGGAAATGTTGGCCATCGGTCCCTGGGTAATGGGATACCTGGTACCGTGTTCCTTTGCCAAGGTGGTGTTTTCCGTTAGGGGGTCAAACTGCTCCACAGCGTTCAGGGCATCGCCCACAAAAGTGAACAGGGCCTGGATCATCTCTTTGAGCCGGCTGCCGCGTTTGGCAAAATGCCGGGAAAAAAAGGCGTCCTGTCCAAGATAAAACAGCGACTGCATGGGGGCGGCGTTATCCTCACCCAGGGAAGCCATGTTTTGTTCAATTTCAGTTTGAATGAAATCCAGACTCTGGCCGTCCGCTTTTTTAACACTGATTTTTTTGATCAGGTCCTGGACAATTTTTGTGCCGGGTTTGGCAAAAACCCTGTGCTGGGTGTTGCCGCCACTGTCTAAAATGACCGTGTCGGTCTCTTCCATTTTCCCGAGTGCCTCTTTGAACGACGGGGAAACAGGAGAGTCCTGGGCCAGATAAAGCTGGGCATCCAGAACAAGGCCGGCCGCCCCGGCTGCAAAAAAGCCCGGTGCCGTATGAAACCCTACGCCGCCGTGGACAAAGTACGGCATGTCGCTTTTTTGTGCGTAATACTGACTTAACATGAAACTTGATGCCGAGGATGCCCTGCCGCCGGCTTCCCTGCCTTTTAAGATAATCCCGTGGGGATTAATCTCTTTGAGAACAGATTCAAGCCCGGGCTCATAAATTTCCATCATCAGGATTTCGGCTTTTACATCTTTGCGCCTGATGAGTGAATCCGGGTTATGATACGCCACTATAACGCATTCGGGAAGGTCTGCCGGGTGCCGATCAAAATGAGCCCATATTTCTTCATCCTCCGCATAAATACGGATACCGTGGCGCAGATTTTGATTTTTAATCTGTTCGAGCAGTTCGGAAAGGTTTGATGCGCTTATAAATTCGGTATCTATAACAGGCATGGCACCGGCCAGCCATATATTTTTGAAAAAATCAATGTCATATGTTTTGGGGGGATGATATGCCAGCAGGGGCAAACGGGTGGTCAATATTCTATTCAGCACAGGGATTCTCCTTGTTATTTTCAGTTTTCTCCGGCCAAATGCAAACAAGGATCGTGCCACACCATTGCCGCACCATGCCAACAATTTGAATATACTAAAAAAATAAATTTTAGGGTCCTAAAAACAAATTTTAGGAGATAAACCGTTGTGCAAAAATTGTATCCATGTCATACAACGAATGAACATCAACCAGATATTTAAATGGAAACATGAAAGACGTAACCGATTTTCTGCCCGAAGAACTTGCCTTTTTTAAGAGTGTTCACTACGCCGGTGCAGCCAATCCCTTCGGCAGGGAGCGGGTTCTTCGGGAAGCAGAACTTGCCGGTGTTTCACCGGACAGCCCCCGAGAGATCCGGCTGCCCAAGGCATGCCAGGCCGTGAGGCATCATCTGGCCCAACTGGAAAAACGCGGCAAAATCAATTTGAGCGCCTGCAGGGGAGAAACCCGATATTTTCTGCGGTCGGCACTGCTGTTTCACTTTTTTCATCAGTTCAGAAAACAGATCGACACCCTGATCACCCGCCAGCTTGAGAATGCCGAAGAGTCCCTGGAAGCCCATTTTGCGCCAAAAGCACTGAAGCTTTTGCGCGACTGGGGTTTCGGTATTGAAGAGAGCCGGCGTTTTATTGGCCTGGCCTATCAGTTCCGGCGGGCCTACTATTTTATTTTCCGGCATCTGGTGGGCCGCAGCCGATGTATGCAGCAGTTGCGGCGGGATCTGTGGCAGAACGTATTCACCCATGACATCCTCATGTATGACCAGTATCTATGGAACCGCATGGAGAATTTTTCCACCCTGCTGTTCGGGGAGACAGGGACAGGCAAGGGGACGGCTGCCCTGGCCATGGGGCGGTCGGGCTATATCCCCTTTGATGAAACTGAAAACAGGTTCACCCATAATTTTGTAAACACCTTTACCACACTCAACATCAGTGAATTTCCTGAAACCATCATTGAATCCGAATTGTTCGGCCATGTGCGCGGGGCATTTACAGGGGCCGTCAAGGACCATAAAGGGGTATTCAGCCGGTGCAGTCCCAACGGTTCCATTCTTCTGGATGAAATCGGCGAGTTGTCCACCCATGTTCAGATCAAACTGCTCAATGTGCTCCAGGAACGTGTCTATTCACCGGTGGGAAGCGATGAAAAAAACAGGTTTCACGGCAGAATCATTGCCGCCACAAACCGCAGCATCCGGGAGATTCGGGAAAAGAAAATATTCAGGGATGATTTTTACTATCGCCTATGCTCCGACATCATCACCGTACCGCCGCTGCACCAAAGGATTGCCCAGGATCCCGAAGAGCTTTCGGATCTTCTGGCACACACGGTGACCCGTATTATCGGTCAGCCCTCCCCGGAAATTGTCTCTCGCGTCTTGGGTTATATTGAATCCAGCCTGACCCTTTCATACCCATGGCCGGGTAATGTGCGGGAACTGGAGCAATGTGTCAGGCGTGTGGTCCTGCGAAACGCCTATGAGATGAATGATGCCCAAAGGTCCGCGGCCAAAACAGATTCCTTAACCCGACAGATTCAAGACGGCCGGCTCAGTGCCCAGGACCTGCTCGCCCACTATTGCGGCAGCCTGTATGAAAAACACGGCACCTATGAGGCGGTTTCGCGCATTGCCGGGCTGGACCGGCGGACAGTTAAGAAGTATATTGATTCCCAGAATCAGAAATAACTAAAATATATAAGGAAAAATCATGTCAAGTTCATTTGGAAAATTGTTTCGTGTTTCAACCTTTGGTGAATCCCATTGCTCCGGAGTCGGGGTGGTTGTGGACGGGTGCCTGCCCGGCATGGCGTTGACGGAACCCGATATCCAGTGCCAACTCGACCGCAGACGTCCGGGGCAGAGCGCAGTATCAACGGACAGGCAGGAGTCGGACCAGGTGACCATACAGTCCGGTACGGAACAGGGGTTAACCCTTGGCACGCCCATCAGCCTGTTTGTGCCCAACAAGGACCATCGCCCGGGGGATTATAAATCCATGGCTGACATCCCAAGACCCTCCCATGCGGATTTTACCTATCAATCCAAATACGGCATCCGGGCCTCTTCCGGCGGCGGACGGTCTTCGGCCAGAGAGACCATCGGCCGGGTCTGCGCCGGTGCCATTGCCGAAAAAATGCTCAAGGAGGCTTTAGGTATTAATATTGTGGCCTGGGTCAGCCAGGTGGGTGAAATTAAAGCACCGGAAACCGACGGGCTGAATCTTACCCGGGACATGGTGGATGCCAGCATGATCCGCTGCCCGGATGCGGATACGGCAAAGGCCATGGAGGCCGTTGTCCTGAAGGCCAAAGAAGACAAGGACTCCATCGGCGGTGTGGTCTCATGTGTCTGCACCAATGTGCCGGCAGGCTTAGGGGAACCGATCTTTGACAAACTTGAGGCACTTTTGGCTCACGCCATGCTTTCCATTCCCGCCACCAAGGGGTTTGAGATCGGTTCAGGCTTTGCCGGTGCCCAGATGCGCGGCTCTGCGCACAATGACCCCTTTGTGGAGAAAAACGGGCGACTTGGCACCACAACCAATTTCAGCGGCGGTATCCAGGGCGGTATCTCCAACGGTGAACCCATTATATTCAAAGTAGCCTTTAAACCCCCGGCAACCATCGGACTTGCCCAGGAAACCGTGGATTTTACGGGCCAGCAGGCCACACTTGAGGCCAAGGGGCGGCATGATCCATGTGTCGTCGCCAGGGCGGTCCCCATTGTGGAAAGCATGGCGGCCCTTGTACTGGCCGATGTCATGCTGCAGCAGCAGGCCAGGACAGCCGGCATGGCCCTCATGAACGGGAAATAAAAAATATTACGATTTAATTTAAAGAAACAGGGACTTATAAATTTTAAGTTAAACGTGGTACATTGATTGCTATATTCATTTTTCAAATTTATCGGCAATAATGTCTGCATTAAAGCAAAACTTTTATCTGGGGTTAAGGCAGATAAACATTTTAATCACAAGCATATAGGGAATATGAGGAGGAATTCATGTCAGATCCAAAGGATATGTACCAATGTCAGGTGACCAATTGCGGATTTATTTATGATCCAGACAGGGGTGATCGCAAAGGAAAAATTAAAAAAGGAACTAAATTTGAAGACCTGCCCGAAGACTGGCGCTGCCCGATCTGCGGTGCCAGCCCTAAAAGTTTTAAGTGCCTGGGCTGAAAATAAAGCCCGATCATATTCGGCACAACAGCGCTGAATAATGAACTTCTAAAAAACAGAACGCCCTGACGGCTACGACCGGCAGGGCGTTTTCAAATCATGGTTTCCCAATCAGGGCTCGGTTCTAACGTCGGTCCCTGTAGGGGCAGGTCCCCGTGCCTGCCCTAACAAGGGCAACCACAGAGGGATTGCCCCTACAATAAAATCAAACCCTCCAATCAATATCTTTTCAGATACAAAATTGTCTCTTAAAAACTGTCTCTTTTTCTGTATCATTACGATCCACCCTATCAAATCCGCGCGCATAAAAAAACAATAACATATTGTTATAATTAACCATAAACTCAAATCATTCAAACTGGCACAAGGTTTGCTATTTAACATTACAAGTTGAAGTTTAACCGCAAAAAACAGGAGGCTTCTATAATGAGACTCAAAGACATAAAAAAAGACTTTAACCTGATTAATTCCGTGGACTGGGAGATGACCCCTGAAGAAGCCATTGCCCTGCATCTTGAATGGGGGCCGCTACGTTCCCAGAGCTACTACAATTCCAGGGACAACAATAATGAAACCGTTTATTTCGTCATCAATACCTGGAAGAAAACCCCCATTTTGACCCTTGTAAGAAGAAAGGGGTTTGATTCCGAAGAACTTGGCAATTTTGATCTGCCCGAGGATGTTGTTTCGGATTTCATGCAGGGCATCGGCAAATACAAAGGTGTCTATGCCGTGGAAGGCAAAGTTAAAGACTGGCTTAAAAAGGAACTTGATGCCTAAACCGCCGTCAAGATATAACCACCTGCGTTAAGTTCCTTTTTTTCGGAAACCGGAAGATGGATTGTCCTGACCATCTTCCGGTTTTTTTTGTTTGTACTAAACTCGTCGGTTTGGGCGAAAAGTTGCCCAGATGCAAGGCGCAAGCAAAGCTGAAACCGGAGCGTACTTTAGTCCGTGAGGATTTCAGATTTGTGAAGCAACGCGGCAGGTGGGTGACTTTTCGTTCAAACACGTATTAATTTTCGGCGTTCTTGATAAAGTCCTTCACCATCATGTCACCCAGTTCTTTGGAGCGCTTGGTCGCAGATTCAACGGCATTGATCAGGGTTGTTCGAAGCCCGCCCTGCTCCAGGGTGTGAATGCCGGCAATGGCGGTGCCCCCCGGAGAGGCCACACGGTCTTTGAGCTGTCCGGGATGCTCCCCGCTTTCAAGGAGCAGCTGTGCTGCACCCAACACGGTCTGGGTGGATAAAAACAGGGAATCTTTTCTGGACAATCCCATTTTCACGCCGGCATCCGCCATGGCATCCACAATGGTAAAAATATAGGCAGGCCCTGATCCGCTCAATCCGGTGAATGCATCCATGAGCACATTTTCCTGGATAAATACGGTTTTTCCCACAGAATCAAAAACTGCCCGGGCCATCTCCACATCACCTTCCTGGACAAATTCTCCCGCACATACTGCGGTTGCACTCTCTTTGACAAATGCGCAGATATTGGGCATGGACCGAATCAGGCGCAGTTCCTTTTGAAGCCCTGCGGCGATGGCGGCCAAAGGCACACCCGCAGCAATGGAGATCACAAGCTTGGATTTATCCAGGGCCGGTGCCGTCTCCTTGAGCACGGAACCCAGGATCTGGGGTTTGGTGGCGTAGATGATAATTTCTGATTTTTCACAGACTTCAATGTTGCTGGCTGTGGTCAATACCCCGTATTTTTCCTGAATCGCTTTACGTGTCTCGGGGTAAATATCCGAGCAGATGATATTTTCGGGTTTGGCTGCCTTGGACAGCACAAGGCCGCTGACCAGGGCCTCCCCCATGTTTCCGCTTCCAATGAAACCAATTTTTTTATCCTGAAGCATTCCGCCTCCTTTCCTGAGCTGAAGTAATAATAAGGAACCTATACTATGGCCCAGCCTGAATTCGTGTCAAGGCAAATATCATCCACTTTATTAGAAGACCAAGTTGAAAAAAAGAATGACGCAAAAAATTTAAAAAGCATGTCACCTTTTTCACACCCAAAACGTCAAGGAGTTAAATTCAACTCAAATCTCACAATGGAAGTAGAAAATGAATAGATTGACCAAAGGCTGCCATGATCTCATTTAACATCAAAAAAAGGATGATCCCCGCCTGGGCGTTGATTCTGATCATTTCGGCCGGGGGCTTCGGCTGTGTGCCCGCAAACCAGCTTTCCCTTGAGTCGTTAAAAAAATTTCATGAGAATTTTTCAAAAAAGAATCGGGAAACCGATTCGTCAACAGACCGGACCATTACTATCGCTCCCGCGAACAAGGGAGCCTCAGAAGACCAGTCCAGAATCGCCCTGGTGGTGGGCAATTCAAATTACAAATACGCCCCCCGCCTTGCCAATCCCCGCAATGATGCCAGGGACATGTGCCAGGCCTTGACCCGGATGGGATTCCAGGTGGCCTACCTTGCCGAGGCCCCGGACGATAAAACCATGGCACGGGCGGTCAGAAAATTTGGTGAACGGTTGTCCCGGCAAAAAAATACCGTGGGCCTGTTTTTCTATGCGGGCCATGCCGTCCAGGTTGACGGAGCCAATTACCTGATCCCCGTCAATGCAAAAATCCAGGGCGAGCTGGACATGGAATATGACACCTTCAATGTGGCCAATCTGATGGATACCCTGAATAAGGCTGACAACGACTTTAACATGGTGATTCTTGATGCCTGCCGGGACAACCCCTTTAAGGGGTTCACACGGAGTACCAGCAGGGGTCTGGCCAAAATGGATTCACCCCAAGGAACCCTCATTGCGTTTTCCACCGCTCCCGGAGAAAAGGCCGAGGACGGCCGGGGCCGTAACGGCACCTACACCAAACATCTGCTGAAACATATTGAAGAGCCCGGCATTGACATTGAGGAGATGTTCAAAAGAGTGGGGCGCGGCGTTAAGACTGAGACCCATGGGCGGCAGATCCCGTTTCGTAATTCCAGTTTCTATGGAGATTTCTGCTTTGGCGGATGTTCGGATCCTCTGGAAGAGGTGCGGCTGGAAAAAGAACGCCTGGAAGAACAGCAGCGTGAATTGGAACTGCTGAAAGAGGAACTGAAACAACAACGTACGACCGGAGGCCCTTCTCCAGCCACTGCTGCCGACGTAACCAGAAAACGAGCTGAGCTAAAAGAACTGAATAGGAAACTTGAACAGCAACGGCAACGCCTGTTGCAAGAGGAACAGCCCCCAAAAAACAGGCCTGCTGTAAAAGAAACTTCCATGCCACCTATTGCGTTTTAATAAATCCGAATCAACGACCAGACCGGTCTATTGATAATTTACTTAACCGCCCTGTATTGGGGCAAAACGAAACAAAAAGGAGAGAAAGATGAACTTAAGGAAACTTGGATTGATTCTAACCTGCTTGATGCTGCTTATCGGAATTGGAACCGCTGCCCATGCTTCGGAAGTGGATCAGGGCGCACAGCCCTTGGGGAAAATGCAGACGTTTTTTAAGTCGAATCATTTTGGCAAGGATTGGGGATTTGGTTTGGGGGTCAAGACCTGGACAAATGACTGGTCTTTACCTTTGGAGGTGAAGAGTAGTCCGACTGCAACAACTACAACAAGTATCGTCCAATTTGACTCTGATATGGAAGTCGCATTTATTCCAACAGGTTTGGTCAGGTATAAAAATTTTTTCATAGGCGGCGGTTATATGCCTGGTACCGATTACGATTTTAACCAACAGACAGTAAACGAAACTACAATTTCTCAAGTGAACGGCGAACGAAAAGAATGGGATCTAAATATAGGATATTTTTTAACGCCAAACCTGGCTGTAACCCTTGGCTATAAAAAAATAGAGCGAGAACTTACGTTGCGTGATGAAGGCATATCCAAAAACGTTAGTTACCCCTTATCTGCCCATGCCCCGATAATTGGTGTAGCCACATCTTTACCCATTAATGAAAAATTTTCTTTTTACGGTAATTTTGCATACGGCTTCCTCGGTGGAGACTCTCAATATATAGTAAGTGGAGACTCCCCCAATAGCATGGATTTGGATGGCAACTATTATCTTGCTGAATTGGGTTTCAATTATGTAATTCCGATCAAGACAGTAGTTTCAGGCATGACCATTAGCCTTGGTTATCGCTTTCAGAGATTAGATATGGAAATGACTGATACAGTCGGTGGAGCATGGAATGGATCAGCAGGAAATCAAAACGATACAACTTCTGGCATTACATTTAGTGTAAGCGCTTCATTTTAATAGTAAACCACTCAAATTCCACAACGAATTTCGGAAATTTGATACTGAGTTATAAATCTAAGGCTGAATCAGGACCGGTAGGCAATCTGCCGGTTCTGATTCGTAATACAGATTACTGCCTATTGGTCAAACCCCAATTTTTTCAAAAGCAATTCAAACAAGGAATCCTGCCATGAAACGAACCATTCCGGCATTGTTGATTCTGTACATGCTTTCCGCCTGTGCGGTCCCTGGTACCCATGTGGTGGGCCGGGGCTCTTCCCTGGCCCAGCTCACCAGCAGTCTGACCCGTCAAATCCATAAAGCCCACAACATTGCCGGTCAAGCCGTCCAGATCAACGCCAACAACTTCTGGGAAAGCCAGACCCGGATGAACATGCCCCTTTCAACCGTACTCTGTGACGCCCTGTCCGCAGACCTGTCAAAGCTGGGAGCCCGGATCACCCTCCAGGAAATAGGGACACATCCCCTGATAATTTTGGGCAGTTACCACCGGGCAAATCAAGAAATGGCCGTGACCCTCCGGCTCAGGCACATGGGTGACTATGCCGGCACGGATCTGGCCGTAGCCCAAGGCCGGATTGCCGTTTCCGATATGGACCCGGCATGGCTGACCCCGGAATTCAGCCGCCTGGCCCGGACCCTGGCCCGGCTCCTGGAAGATAATTACACCAGCGTTACCCGTCTTTCAATCCAATCCGCGGACTTTATGCCGGCCGGACCGTTCCAACCGGAACTGGTTCTGGGGCCTGAATTTGGGAAGTATATGACCACGGCCCTTTCCGTTTCACCTGTGTTTGGGGTCTCCGGCCGATCCGATACCCGGTTCCGGTTAAAGGGAGAATACAGCTGTATGGGGAAGAAAGCCCTATTTCATGCGGTCATCACAGACCAGGAAACCGGAAGACAAATCACCGGGGCCAGCGTTGGGGTCCGAACGGCAGACGTACCCGGTGAACTTTTAGCCCGCCGGTGCCAGACCATTGAAACCATAGCAACCAAAATCGGAGAGGCCCTGATCCGCGATTATAAGGTAAGCCCACACACCAATGCCGGAACCGGTATGGTCTATGTGGGAAAGCAGAGTTTCCACGATGCCGGCAGAAAGGCTGTGATCCCGTTAAGCGCCATCCTGTCAGACGCATTTACACATTTTTTTTCAAGGCATCCCATGTTCACGGTAACGGACAATCCGGCCATGCCCCCGGCTCTGCTCCTGTCCGGCACGGTACTTCAGACCGGTTCCGGGCTTAAAATCGGTGCAGGACTTGCCGGAATCAGGGCGACCGGTTCGGGCAGGATGTGGGAAACCATTGCCTTTGACCGGGAAACACTGGACCTGGCCCATTGCCGGGACGATTGGTTTAAGGTGGATCTCAGGGGCAAAACCGACTACCTGGTGCAATCCCTTGAGTTCAAAAGCCTGGCCCATATCCCCCTTCTCCCCGGGGAAAGGCGACCGGACATTGTCATCAACCGATTCAAATACCAGAACACTATGCACTATTCCAAATTCAGCGATTACCTGAATGATTATATGCTGGATTCTTTTTCCGGGTCATGGACATTCACACCGGTGAAACACATTGAAGAACGGATCGCCGCAGCCAGAACCCGGGGACTACGAAGCATTGGGCTCGAAAAAAAAAGCGGGGCCGCAGCCGCATCACTGGCCGGGGCGGAATACTATATTGAGGGCAGTTTCTGGCCTAAAACCGACGGCAGTATAGACATCAAGGCTTCACTGAATTCGACCTCCGGGCAGGTCCTGGCATCGGATCATGTGGAGATCCGCCAGGCCCAAATTGATCCGGCCTGGCTGAAAATTGATGTACCCGCCGAATTGTCATCGCTTCTCACGGCCCCGACCGGTACTGAATCTTCCCTGGCCGTGGAACTGTTCACCAATAAAGGCCGGAACAACCTCTCCTATGCCAAAGGAGAAGAGATCATCTTCCTGGTCAAGGCCAACAAAAACGTATTTGTTAAACTCTATACAGTTGACCCGGACCGTAAGATCTACCGGATATATCCCAATGCATTTACACGGAACCGGGGCATGATCCCTGCCGGTGAAGTCTCGTATATCCCGGACACCAACTATTCAGAGGACTTTTCATTTTTGATCCAGGGCAAAACCGGCAGTGAAATGGTCTTTGCCGTGGCATCGGATGCACCCCTTCCGGACCTGCCCGAATCATCGGATACCGGTTTTTACGGCACACGGAAAATCCATAAGGATATCAACGGCATCAAGTTATGGTTTTCGGAGTATGCGCTGCCCAGGGGAATCTCTCTTTCCTGGGATGCTTTGCCTGTCAAAACATATTGACATTTATGAAAATATCCTTGCTTTATTGACAGACGATGACTGTGTTGTTCCCCAAAAAAACAGACTCAAATTTTTAGCGAATTTAGAGAATTAGGACCGCAGATGAAATAAAGTAGACAAAATTGAGGTCCTTTGCGCCTTAGAATCACCTAACAATCAAAATATAATCCTCTTCGGTCCTGGCTCCGGCCATATCGGCAATGCTTACATAAAGGTGATACGTTCCTTTCCCAATCTCAATATCAGAGGCTTCTATATTTGTCCCTTTGATATATGGCTTCAGCTTATTTGTCAGTGATTTTTTAAACCAACCCTTTTTCCCGACAACTTCCAGTGTGTGCTCATATCAACTTGTTCTCCGGCTTCGCTTTTGAAAAACGCTACATTCAGATTCGTTGGAGAATGCATTTCTATTTTTTTCACTATGTCATCATCAATGACTGATGGATACTTGATTTCAATACGAGGACCATTTGTAATTTTACCCCTATTACCGATAAGATATTTATTGACGTAGGTGTCCCAGTCATCCCCCTTCAATTCGCTCAAATCTAATTCAGCGGCATCTTCCATTTGAATCAAAACCCTTGGAGGTTGATCATTTTTCATCGAACATGAAAATATAAAAAGGGGCAATAATAAAAAAAGAAAAATCAAACCGCTTAATACTTTTAAAGCCATTTTTACCCCTTTTTCGAAAGTCTAAGGATGAAAACTTTGTGAACGGTCAACTTTCTTACCGAATCGCCCGCGAAAAATCAAGCGCCAGCACTAAACCACACATCAGATGGCATCAGCAAGCTTTAACAAATTACCTGTCGATTTTAAGCCCAATTTTCCAATTCTCATTGAAGCTTTACAATCCCAGTACCTGTCGCATCAAGTGCCTTAAAGCAAAAAGGACAGAGCCGATAATAGGCTCTGCCCTGTAGTTTTATATGAAAATCGAAATAAGTAGCTTAATTACTTTCATATTTTGTTGTGAATTAAACCAGGGTGTTGATAGACCAGGCTGGCCCATGGCTGTTATTGGAACTAAGCGTTGTAGTACTTTTTTACATTACCTATTGCAATCAATCCTACACCAAACAGTAATATAGTCATGGGTTCCGGGACGGGTTGAGAGCCGCCTGCAACTTCAATCGTGAGTGAAGCATCAATATCATATCCCGCTAAAGTCCAATCGGGACGTTCATAATACAGTCCTGAAGACATCCCATCATAAATTCCTGAAACGCTTATTGTTTCGATACCTGCGGAATCAACAGCGAACAAAAGTGTTGCAAGCAGGACCTCATCCTCTGAAATGCCCGGAAAAGCTGACCCTAAAACTGCAGTATCAGTGAAACCGCTATCATCATCAAAGCCGGATGCAATGGCAGTTCCTGCATAGGAAAAATTGTAGCCATCAAGGCCGGAATCGTTTATATCAACATCAAATCCGAACGATACAAGATCAAGGCCGATATCATCTCCGTCAGCCAAAACTAAAATTTCAATCACATCGTCAACTGAGATGATTGTGTTTTCTGCCAATTTAAGAGACACCATTGGTAAAGCAGATAACGGCGCAGCAAACACGCCACCCATTAACAAAATTAAGAATAAAATTTTTACGATAGTCTGTTTCATTTAACACCGTCCTTTTATCATCATTTCGATAGTCAATCATAATCCGGCAACGTATTGTTTGTAGCAGTAGTACCAAAGCTGGTAATCTGAATAGTCGATATTGCCGTCCAAGTCATAATCTGCTTCCGCTACAAAACCGTCATAGCCCTCGACGGTGCCGAAGGCTGCCCGGAGAATATTCCGGTCGGTGTCGTCCACATCTCCATCCCCGTCAAGATCGCCACAGAGTTTTTCCGCCACCTGGGTCAGATAGAAGTCGACCTCGGTGATTTCCTGATCTAAAACTTCAGCCGGGCGCGTGTCGGCTTCCGTCTCATATCCATCCGGCGTGACGATATGAACCTGGTAATTGCCGACGGGAAGGCTTTCAAAACAGTAGTGGCCAGTTGAAGCCGTCAAGGTACTGCTGATGAGCATTGTTGCGGCTTCATCATAAAGCTCCACGGTAACATCTTCCACGCCGCCCCATGCATTGGTTACCTGGCCCTGGATCACACCTTGGTTGCTCTCAAGAGCACCGACGATGACGGCCCGGGTGGCGGCATTGTTCAACATGTTTTCTTCTGTGAAGCTTGGGTCGATTTCCACCTCAATGAAATAAATTCCCTGGTCCTGGTTTTTCCAGGTGCCGTATATATACTGGGAACCGAAATTCGAGCTTCCTGCCGACAGGCTGGAAATGACCGTTGAGCCAATTTTTTCTTTGTCAGAACCGGGATAAGTGGCGTACAGGTTAACCGGAACGTCTTCAGCCGTGATATCCGTGCGCGTTGCCCAGTAATTTATCTCGGCAAATATGGTGATGTCTTCTTCCGGGTCTGGGTTGTCGTTGGAAAAATAAATGTTTTCAGAGAAAATCCGCAGATCTGTCTGTGTAACCGGTTCATTAACCGGAGGACTCGTCCAGGTCCAGGTCCAAGTCCCGGAAACGCTTGAGGCACCGGAAGGGGTATATGTCCAGTAACCGGTGCCGGTAATTGTAGGCGGTGCCGGCGGTTCTTGGGGGGTATCCGGTTTCGCAACCACCTGAAATACCAATCCACGTGTGCCGGAAAAGGTTTTATCGGTGACGGTCATAGACAGCTGATATTTATCGAGGTTCGAAGGCGCTTGGAGGTATTTATTGAAATTACCATTGGTGTCGGTATGAATCCCCCCATAGATCCATTTGTTGCCGGCATCATCCTTGATGGTGATCTGGACAGAACCACCTTTAACGACATAATCGGTGTATCTGGTGCCGTCAACATAAACATCATACACCGCCTTTCCTGAGACTGTGAAAAGGTCTCCCGCATAGACTATTGACGGCGAACTTCCTGTAACCAGAATATTGCCGGCATTGACTGACGGCGTTCCCCATGTGACGATCTTGCTTGCCGCGTTATTAGTTTCATCAAGTTCCGGAATTGAATCTGAGGAATCAACAACGACCTGGATGAGATGATCCCCTTCTGAGGTACCAATGGGAATGGTTATAGTGGCAGTTCCGGTTCCTTGTGCAACTATTTCAGTCAAGGTGGCTTCACCAAGCAGGGTACCAAGCTCGTAAAATTGAACTTTTACGTCGGATGCTGCGGTTATACCTTGATTGTTAACAACAGCTTGCAATGTAGCTGTGTCACCGAGGGTGTAGTCGGTTAATTGTATATCTTGAGAAGAGATGCTTAAGTCCGGTTGATTCTGGGTTCCGGGCTCGGCGATTATTATGTTGAGATTCGAATACAGAATCGCATCGCAATTTTCTGTTGTGATTTTTAAAAGAATGCCATCAAACACACCAATAGAGGCTGTCCCGGCATCAACGTCGATTGATATATTCTGCGTTTCACCTGATTCAATAGTTACAGGGTTATCCTGTGAAACGATTACAGATAAATCAGAATAAGGATTTTCAATCTCCAAGTAGATTGATTGTGACTCGCTGCTTATGTTTTTTAACTGAACAGCTATATTTTCTTGCCCATATTTAACCAGAGAAGCTTCGTATTCCGAAAATGTTTGTATGGTATCACAGGTTGAAACGGTAACGGAGCCAATGGTTTCTGCAATACTCTTTAAGATACGAACATTATCAGTTCCGGTACTTTCTGTACCACAACAAATATTGCCATAAAATTCTGGTGAAATAGAAAAAGTCGAAACATTTTTTAACAGTTCACTCCAAGACCCACTATTTATGGACCAGCAACTCTCCTTAAGTGGAACTAAAAAAGAGTACCAGCCTCCAGTGGTTTGTGCTTTGGGGCCAGACCAACTTGCAGAACCACCGGGGCCACTAATTGAGATATTTCTTCTTCCTCTCGAATTATAATTACCTGTCGAAATAATGTATTGGTCAAAACTGATATATCCATCACCATCCAAATAAGACCAATCACCTGTAAATTTAGAGGGAGCTGACAACCATTTTGAAGGCGCCCCCGCATCACTCCAACGCAGATACCCCCCGGGATTGCCGCCAGATTGATTCCACCTCAATTCAGGAGAATAGCCTGCCCAGCCTTCCAACCCGCTATTAAAATTGCTTTCACAAACAATCTCCATGTTTGGAATCGCTGCATTGGAATACGTATTATAGAGTATTGACACCTCATCTTCAGAAAGAGCACGGGAGTAAATTCGTAGCTCATCAAGCCTCCCTTTGAAAGGAGAATACGAAGAAGATATTTCTTCAGTCCATCCAATAATCAGATCATTGAGATTGTTGTTAAAAGTCGAATAGGCATCAGTAATTTCGTTTTTCAAAATTCCATTAACATAAATCCGCATCTTGTGTTGTTGCCTGTCAATAACACCCACAAAATGAGTCCAAATATCTTTCCCGGCACAACATGCATTGAGAGTCTGTTGAGCTAAATTATCGCCAGCAGATGCGAAATGAAAAGTCGATATATCTTGTAACCAGACCGTGTATTCTCTATTGACCGACTCTGATAAATGTGCGCCCCCTTTATGAATGAGCGGGGACCATGTATTGGTAAAATTATCAACTTTGATCCAAAATGAAATTGTTAATTGGTCCTCTGGATTAAGTGTAGAATGAGAAGGAACACGAATATAGTCATCAACACCATCAAAACTTGCAGCTTCGCCGCTGACTCCCATTTTGTAGGTTAACCCACCAGATTCAGTACCGTGGTTGCCGTTACCACTTATATCATTTGAATCACCATCAAAAGGATAGTACGCTAACAATCCATCTGATACATTGGCTGCCACCACGCAAGGGAAGAAGATTAACACCACTCCTAAAAAAAAAGATAAAATCAAGATTCGATTTGTCATTTTTTCTCCTTTTGTCAAATAGTTAAGTTGAACTTAACGCTATGACGCATCGGATGTGTAAAAGGTGACATTCTTGTCTAAAATTTATGTAATCCTGATACAGGACGACAAATCACAGCCAGATTCTCGTTAAAATGAAGGATGCCTGGAATTCAGAGTGGTGGGGCGTAGCTTTTCCCAGCGGGGTAAAGGATCTTTGGCCCATGTATGGTCAGTGCGTTGATGCCGAACAGCGCCCTGTTCGCTTGGAAAGTTCTTTAAAAATTGACGCGTATGGTTTTTATTTGATTTGCTGAACAAGGCTGCTACGGTGACTTATAATGAAATTTAGGCCTATTTTAAGCTTACACCCGAGTTACAGCCAGTTGTTGATTAAAATAAATGGAGCCCAGTATCCGGGGTGCCCATAAACCGGATCTCTTAATAGTTTCAACTTTGCTTGTTTTAAAGCCATTGCCCGTGATGTGCCTTTTATTTTCAACTGCCTGTAAAATTCCGGCACCAGTTGGGCGGCCGCCGCATCGTCTACGGCCCACAGGGTGGCAAGGGCGCTTCGGGCACCGATTTTTATGGAAAGTCCGGCAAGGCCCAATGCCGCCTGCTCATTTCCCGAGGCGGTCTCACAGGCGCTCAAGGTGATCAGCTCCAGAGGATTTTTCCGGAACCGATACAGCCCGACACAGTCGGCAAGCTTATTAAACGTGAGGCGCTCATCTGCCGTTAAAATAAAACTGTCTTCAATATGATCGCTGAATTTTCCGTGGGAGGCAATATGCACCACATTATAATTGCCGGACCGAAGTTCATTTTCAAAATTCGTCAGTGAAAATTTGTCGTTCATCAGCACCGTGGTCGTGCAAAGGGAGGCGATTGCCTCAACTTCCCGGGTGACTCCGGGTAACGCCCCAAAATCTTGATTCCCGGAAGAGATGCCGGCGGCCAGAACATTGATTTTTTCAGGAGCAATTTTAGTCGGACTGGTGAGCGTCAATCCCGGTGTGACGGCAACGGCATAGGATTCAATCAAAAAGGAGGATCCGTCATGCAATGCCCCCATGGGAATTCCCCTTAAGATGCCGCCCGGAACAAAAACCAGGGTCTCAGGGTGAACATCGGCCAGGTCTTTTTCCAGGGGAGCGATCAACCATTCATACAATTTCCGGGCATCCGTCAGGTCAGGCGGCATGACGTTTCTCTCGATCATGTGCCGGAACCCGTCAACGGTTTGGGAAAGCGTTTTGGCATCTATGGGCTGAAGATAAAGTTTGCTGACCGCCGACGAATCGCTGCCCGGCCCTGTTTGAGACGGGAACGAGGCTACAACGGCAATCCGGTCGGGCAGGATGATCGGATAAACTACAACCGCCTTTTCAAGAATCTGGTCAATATCAGTCAAGGAATTTATATGGGCACCCAGACAGTCATCATTAAAATATTCCCGGATTTCAAACACTCTGTTTTTTTCTATGGCCTGCCGCGCTCTTTTCAGGATTATCTGTTTTTCATCGGACGAGGGCTGTGTACTGACAAAACGGAGTAAAACATCCACATACATTTTATACAATTGACCGGCAAGCGCGCCCATCTCAGATTGAGGCCTGCCGTAGCAGTTTGAAAATTCGGAACGGACGGACTCCAGGGTATCAATGGCGGCTTCATAGGCGGGGATGGCATCCCGGATATGGTTAAGGGCCTTCAAAATATCGGCGTACTGCCATTCCCACCGGTACTGTGCTTCGGGTGCCGCGGATTTTCTGGACAGGAATATGGCTTGAAATGTCAAGGCTGCGGCCATATTAAAGTCACCTTCCATTTGGTATGTATGGCCCAGATACCCCTTTACGTAAGACGCAAGCCTGGTATTTTTAATATTTTGAGAAAGGCTTTCGGCAAATAAGAATGTTTTACGGGCTTTTTTTATACAATCATCCATGGATTCAGTTTGTCTCTCGGCCAGGTCCATATACCCTGTGCCGATGTTGACCAATGTGTTGATTATATGCGAGGAATTACTATGTTCTAAGCCCGCCCAGGCCTGATCCAGAAAAGATTCGGCCGTTACATATAAACGATTCGCCGTTGACTGATGCATATCTTTTGGGGGGGAGTACAAAATCGTGCCGCGCAGGTTTTCCCTTCTATGTTTAATTTCTGAATCTTTAGAAGACTTTTTTGCACCATTACCGTCCTTTGTATCAATTTCCCTATATACTGAATTTTCAAACTGATATTTGTCGCCCTGTTTAATACAGACTTTTGCAGCATTCGCCAGGGCAATGGCTGAACGTGCATGCAGGTTCTTCTCCTTTGCATGTCCGGCACTTTTCATATAGGCTTCAAGCGCGTTTTCATATTGGCCGCAGGCAGCGTAAAGATTTCCCATATCATTTAAAACAGAAATCAGCAGGTCCGGATAATTATTCTGCCGGCACAATGAAATTGATTTTTGAAAATCATTAAGGCCGTCCTGGGCATTACCGGCTAAATTATTTAAATTTCCAAAAAGCGCATAAATCCCGGCAAGCTTTTTTGCCGAATTGAGTTTTTGAGCAATGTTTTCTGCCGTCCCAAGAACTTTGAATGCGTTTTCTGTCCGGCCCTGGGAAAGAAAAACATGTGCCAGGCGGGTCAGGCTTTCACACCGGCCGCAAAGATCCTTTTCCCGTTGAAACAGATCGGCCGCATCCTTAAACAAAACAATGGCGTTGGCGTAATCTCCATTTTGATATGATGCTATTCCCTTTTTAAATTTTTCAGAAGCAATGCTCCCGGGCGGTTCAGGGGATGTCCGTGCCTGGTGGCCGGGCCTACAGGCGACAATCGCCAGCAACACCATGCCGGTCAAAAAATATGCTGAAAGGCGTCCGTTAGTTACCTGAAAGATTGAGTTCATTTTGAATCATCCTTGTACTAGAATGCAAATACCGCGACCTGAAAATGGATGCCGTCATCCTGAATGTCATTGCCTGGGGTATCAACCGCTTTGAGCGGGTGCCCCCAGAAAATTTCCACCTCTCCCTTTAAAGGACAAGGGGAGCTCCTGATGATGGTAAACGCCCAGTTAAGCCCAATGCCCATACTGTAAATATAATCCAGTGATGGTGTATCAGAATCTTTGTACCAGGCCCGGCCAAAATCAAAAAAGGGGATCAGATGAAGATGGTCAGCCCATTTCTTGTTCCGGATTAATGGAATCCGTGTTTCGATGGATGCAATGACACCGTTGTCCCGGACCAATTGATTTTCACGGTATCCCCGTACGGAACACCTGCCGCCGATCGGAAGCTGTTCCAGGGCAAGCAATGCGTCGTCCGCCAATTGGACATCCAAGCGCATCACAGGCTGAATGTGAAGCCGGGTAAAAATCCCGGTCCACTGAACCTGGCCAAGCCACGAGAAGAACCTGCCGTCGGGCTGTTCATCGTTATGAATCGTGGCATCAAAGCTGTTTATTCCCCAGGAAAAACGGGATTGGGCGGAAAACGCCTGTTTTTTTGACCGGAACAGATAGGTTTGAAAAAAACGAATGGCAGAAACAACGGATTCACCCTCTTCACTGCCGGACGAAAAACTAAAAGGTTCGCCTTTCAGCCATGATTTGCTGGCCAGCCTTTCCCCGATCAGACCCATGGTAAATGCCTGGGTTTCAGAACGAAAAAAAGGCTGGGTCAACTTAAATTCCATGATTTCAGACTCGCTTTCAATATCAAGATCTGCAAAAGCTTCTTCTACAATCTGAAAGTCGTTTTTTCGATAACGGACCTGAAAAGATGTATCCCGGGAGGTAAACGGAATATCATATGACACATCAAAAAGCGGATTCAGTCCTTCGGAACGCCCGTAAGTCATATCAAGACGGTCACCGATTCCGGTGATGCTTCTATGGGACAGAGAAAGAATGCCCCGTTCCGCGCCGACAGATGGAGACTGATAATTATTAAACGCCATGTAGGCACTGAATGGTGAATTCTCTTCCACCCGGATATCCAGAACGCTTTGTCCGGGCTTCAGTCCCGGCTTGAATTCAGCTTGGAGCCGTTTGACAACCTCTTTTTGCTGTAACAATTGCAGTCGGTCTTCCAGATTGAATATATTGACCGGCGGGCCGGCGGAAAGCCGGATACGGCTTTTGTAATACCTATCCCGAAGCCATCGGTTGCCGGATATGGATATTTCGGTTAACTCACCCTCAACAATGTGGTAAACCACCGTGCCCTTTGAGACGGTCTGATCGGGAAGGATTGCCCCTGAATTCATATACCCCTGTTTAATGTAGACCTGTGTTAATTCACGTCTAAGTGTTTCCAGTTCTAGATATCCCAGTTCCCGGTTCAGATAAGGGGCCGTGATTTTGGACAGTTCTGTGTCCGAAAAGACGCGGTTGCCTTTAATTTCTATTTTTTTAACAAAAATCCGGATTTCATCAGGCCTTACTGGGGGCGCCGTTTTTGGGGATTCCGTATTGCCGTCAGGCAAAGGCGTGGTGATTTTGGGAGCCGTCACAGGGTCCTCGTTTTGTTCGAGAAGCGGTTCCTGTCGGTTGCCGGATCTCAGGGTCGGGTCTATTCCCGGTCGTTGCTGAAACCCATGGGCGGGGAAAGAGAATGAAGGGAGAAGAAAAACGAGCAGCCAAAAAATGATCCGCATTGATAAGAAAACAAAAGAAAACGATTTCACAGCATATTAATCCTCAGCAGCGTATTCAATTAAACAGCACAGGCATCGTTCGCCTCAATCAATCATTAAATTCAGCCATCAGGCTCATTTGAAATCCACCGGGTTCCATGGGAAGAGCGTCCCGTCCTTTAACAATAAAACTGCCGTAATCGCCCTGCTTAACCCGGACCTCGCAGGGCGGTTTAATCAAATTCTCCGCATTTAAAAATTCGGACGGCAGGGGTTTAAGACTGCCGCTTACATTGGTAAAAGGCGAATGAATCTCCACAACGCCGTCAACCCCGATTTCGGAAGAAGCATCAATAATAGCCAACGGATCTTTTAAAAACAGCGTTGAGGATATGTTTATATGGCCGCCTTCTCCTTCAAATGCATTAGCATAAATTTGTGAATCTTCGCCCATAATGATATTTTTTGATGTCAGGGTTATGTTTCCCCCGGTGGTGTCGGCGCCGCCGCCTACGCTTGCCAGTATTTTGGCTGATTTCAGGGAGATCAGTTTACCGGCATCCACGTCAATGTTTCCTCCGTCGGCTTGGGAGGCCTGGGTGTTGATCACGGAATCGTCACTGGTCAAATCAGATAAGACAGAAATGGTGACAGTTCCCGCATCCCCGGTGCCGCTGCTTTTTGCCAGAATTTCAGATTGATTCGACAAGTTCAAATTCCGGGCCGTAATATGGATATCCCCGCCCTGGGCCTTTTGGGATTCGGTTGTAATCAATCCGTTATCAAGGATCACATCTCCTGTGGTTTTGATTTCAAGCGCACCGCCAGAGCCTGTGCTGAAACTGTCCGAAGCAATTTGAGCAACGTCCTTGATTATCAGATTTTCAGCATTTAAAATGAGTTTTCCACCATTACCGGATCCTTGGGTTTCACAGGAGATCCCCTTTCCCCCGCTTAATGTAATTTCTTGGGCATTTATTTCTATGTCACCGCCATTTCCATTGCTGTGGGTTGCGGCCAGAATACCGGCACCCGTCAGACTAATTTCTTTTGCGTCAATTTCGATAGGCCCTGCATCTGAGCCTCCAAGCGTCTCTGTAGAGATAAAAGTACCTTCCTTCATGACGAGAGAATCCACATTCAATAATCGAATTGCCCCTCCCTGACCGGATGTATTTTCTGCATAAAGGCTGGTTATACAAGAAGACATTACCGAATCGTTGCCTGAAAGCAGTACTGCTCGTGAAGATATTAAAATCTCTCCGGCGTTGCCTTCATCATAAGCATTAGCAGAAATAATCCCCCCATCAAGCAGTTTTAATGAATTGTCCGCAATAATGCTGATGCTCCCTGCATCGCCTGATATTTTGCTATCTGTTGCTATGTCTGTAGTTCCGCCTTCTTTCTGTCCCTTAATCACAACATCATCTGCGGTGATCCAAATATGTCCTCCTGCACCTGCACCCCAAGAGATTGAATATATAGAAGATTCGCTTTGAACTGTTAATTGAGAGGCATTGATACTGATGTCTCCGCCATTTCCGAAACCTACAGTGCCGTTAGAAATAGTTGAGTGATCAAGCAAAAAATTTTCTGAAATGATATTTATTGATCCGCTATCACCTGAGGCGGTGGTACTTGCGTCAATAAGGCTGTTATTAAACGCTTCAAGAATATCAGCATGAATATTTATATTACCGGAGCTGCCGATACTTCCGTCAGAGCTGATCATGCCGTCATTCAAAGAGAGCCGTCCGGTTTCAATGATTATATTTCCCGAATTTCCTGATGTACTATCTGTTAATGCAGAGGTCGTTATTGACCCGTTGCGTACGTCAACCTCATCTGCGGCTATTGTGATATCGCCGCTTGACGCGGTACCGGAAATATGTTCATGTATCCCGGTAAAACTATTAATGCTCTCTCCACCATCGATGTTCAACGTGTCAACATCCACTGAGATATTCGATCCTTTTCCCGTCCCAGTAGAAGCGGAATAAATGTAACTGCCGTTATTCATATCAAAACTATTTGCTTCAATGAAAAGCGCACCACCATCTCCATCTCCAAAGCAGTGAGAACTAATCACAGAGTAGTCCGCCAATTTTAGATCCGGGGCCTTTACTATAACCTCACCGCTGTTTCCCGAAGCGAATGAAAGGGAATAAACCGTACTGCCGTTTGAAATATCCAGTTGCGATCCGGCCTCCATATCCACCGCCGTATCGGCACCATCAAAATCCCCAGAATTCCCTGAGCCTACGCTGGTTTCACTAAGCAGGATTCGCCCTCCTTTTATGATAACAGTTCCTGCTGAGGTTGCGCTGTCGGTAAATATATCTGCTTTTGATATATCAACGGTACCGGTCTGGCTGTTTTCTGCATATAACAGATTGGGGGCGTCTACATTAATTTCTCCGGCGCAACCGACACCGATCAATTGAATCTCTCCGCCCCGGGCACGAATTCGAGCACCCCAATCTCCGCCAACAACATCAATATCACCGGCAACAATAGACAATCGTCCACCGTCATTTACCCCAATCCATGAGTCATCAAGAAAAATCCCCGCCGGATTGTCGTTTAGAAACCCAAAAGATTCAGGCTTTGCCACACTCAGGATACTCTCCGTTGAAGGATCCGCATGAAAAATTTCACCATTATCAAATTTAAGATAATCTGCGGTGCTTGCATGAAAAGAGCCTTTCACGTCAAGATTTGCCCACGGGCCGAACATGATGCCGGACGGATTTAACAGATAAAAATCGGCCCCGTCTATGGTGGATTTAAGCGTCCCGTCGATATAAGAAGCGTTTCCCCCGGTAACACGGCTGATAATATTTTGTACTGAAGCCGGACCGGTGAACGTAGCACTTTCGTTCATTTGAATATTGAACTGACTGAAACTATGGAAAAGGTTTTGGCCTCGAATCTGCCCCAAATCATGCGTGATTTGGAAGTCAGGACCTCCCAGTGTTACTTCTGCACCCAATGAACCATCGGTGATGACTTCTGCCTGGCTGATAAAAGGAGGATAGACACCACCCCAAACAATACATACAACCAGGATCATAAACCAATTATAGTTTAGTAATAGTTTCATGGTCTGATTCCATTCAGTAAACTCTTTACAGGCTGTTACATGACCTCATCCTAATTCTGAATTTACTTATTCTATGTTCGTTCAACACATGTATTTTTTGACATTCGCTTTTCTATATCGTGTTGCGTAGGAGAAGCCAATAACCAAGTCAAATTTTTTCGTATTTAAAATTCTTATCTAACGCGATGTTAAGAGATCAAGAATGGTTGAAAGAATATCTTTTTCGATTTATACCACATTTATAAACCACGCCGTTGATCATGATTAAAACGGACTCAATGTCATAACTTTAAGCTTCAATAAGGGAAAACGATGCAGCGTATAGGGGAAAAGACGGCATGGTTCATCTTTTATCTTTCATTAGTCGTTGGCATATCAGTCATTTTACCGCAAACAGGATACACGGCGCCTGCGCCTGTAAAATACGCGCTGTTAATCGGTATTGACGATTATACAGACACAGAGTTCCCATCTTTAAAAGGCGCAAAAAATGATGTTAAACTTATGGAGGATCTGCTCATCACCCGGTGGGGTTTTCACCCCCCCAATATATATAAGTTGATGGATCAAGAAGCGACCCACACCGGCATCGCCCAGGCATTTGCCGAGCTGGAAAATATGATTCAAACCGGGGATATGGTGTATATCCACTATTCCGGCCATGGCTCCCGTGTGCCGGATCTAAATCATGATGAGAGAACAATTCAGGGACAACAGATGGATTCCACCTGGGTTTCCTATGGTTCCCGAACCCAATTGCCCGGCAGGGCCGGAACACCGAATGGTGCGTTCAATGAATCGTCAGGCATTGGTATCTATACCACACAGGACAATGACTATGACATTATTGATGATGAAATTAACGCCTGGTTAAGCGCATTATCCAGAAAAACCGACCGCATTGTATTTGTCTCCGACTCCTGCCATTCCGGCACCGTCACCCGGGGAACAGATGCCTTGAAAACAAGGGGGATCGCACCGGACAAACGCATTTATCCCCGGGGAAAAATCTGCCCTGCCGCCGAACCTGTTGCCGGAGTGCGGATCTCCGCATGCCGGGACAATGAGAAAGCCAGGGAATATAAGGCCGGAGAACAAATCCATGGAATGTTCACCTGGTTCTGGGCCCGGGCACTTGAGAGGGCCGTGCCCGGGTATACATGGGCTGACCTGTACAAAAAAACGGCCGCCCGGGTAAAAAATCAAAGTGATCGCCGCCAGCATCCCCAAATAGAAGGTTCCCGAAACTTACCGGTCTTCGGTGCTGGCTGTCTTGAAAAAGAGGGAACCATTGCAGTCAAAGACGTGATGCCTGACGGAAAATATATTTACCTGAATGCCGGGTCACTGTTAGGCGTAACGGTTGGATCGGTATACCGGGAATATAACCCGAACAAGCCGTCAGCAGAATTGGCCTCGGCGACCATCACCAAAGTCAAACCGGCCTGGAGTCTGGCAGCATGCCGGCAGCCTCTTTCTGTCGGTGCTCTTGTGATGCTTGAATCCTATCATTCCGATACGGAACCTATCAAAATCACCATTCGCTCAGACCTTGCAAGTGACGCCCCCCTGCTTGATAAACTGACTGCCATGGTGCAAGAACTCAACGCATATGAAATCTCAGCGTCCCAGGCACACAACGGATTGCTGCTTCAAATCCTGCGCCCCAAACAAAATGCCCACGGCCGTTACATCTATGCAGCCAAGGCCGATACACTGCCCGTTTCTTTTGCCGATGCAGCTCCTGAATGCTGGATACTGACCACCGGAGAAGAGATATACAACAACCATGGCGCTTTAAAAGTGAACCTCACCGATACAAAGGCCATGGACTACCTAAAAATAAATTTAAGCAAAATTGCACGGATCAAAAATATGCTGACACTTTCTGCAACACCGGGTCAAAAGCCGTTTGTGGATCTAAATGTCACCATTTGGAAACAAACTGATAAAGCCGATCCTGGCGCGCAACCCGGCGGAAAAGGCAAGTATTGGAAGCCGGAGAAAACATTGGCAGTTCAGGAACTTGATCAGATGGTATTCAAGGCGGAGGAAGGACATCAGCGCATGCTGACTTTTTCCATGAATAACCACGCGTTGTCGGCTTATCATACCTACCTGATCAATATAACCCCATCCGGTGCGATCAATCCATTTTTTCCCGATCCTGGTTATACTGACATGGGATACCTCGGCCCCAAAGAAGACGTGGACATTGAGGGACTCTACTTTTACAGTGATACGCCGGGACGTGAGTATATTCGACTGATTGCCAGTCGGACGCCCCTCGATATCTATGTTCTCAAACAAGGTGCTTTTGTCGGCAGAACGAATAAAAGAACGAAATTAAGTGAACCCCCTTTGGAAAGGCTGCTGCAAATGAAGGTCGGGGCGGTTAAAACCCGTGGAGAATCAGGGGTGAATTTTAAGGCATCGGAATGGACAACGGTTCAGGGCGGATTTTATGTAGAATAACATATTGGAAAAACCAACAGGATTTGCCGTTATACAGTCCGGACCGTGCTTTCGTATTTTCGCTTTACAGTCATAATCCCCTATGATACTTCCAAATTGAATCTGAACTGAATACCAGCTGATTAAAAGCGGATTATGACTGAACGCCGGGAAACCAACGACTTTCAAACAGCCCAAAGGGTTTGCAACCAAATCCGCAGCGGGAATCTTGAAGCCATCACCGAACTTTACCAGGTCTATCATCACCGATTTTTAGCTTTTGCAAACGCAAGATTACGAAGTAACCCGTCTGCGAGTCCTGAAGATGTCGTCAGTAAATTCTGGATAGAATTGTTAAATGGAAAAGCCATTTGCCGATTTAAAGGACTTAACTCCGCGTCCTTGTATTCATTTTTGTTAAACATTCTTGCGTACAGAATCCTGGACCATTTGCGCAGTATTGGGAATAAAACAAAACAGGAGATGAATGAAGCTGAATCAGGCCGGAATGGTAACAGGAAGAAAGATCTGTCAGATATTGCCGGGGAGAATCCCAAAGAACCGACAAACCAGGAGACGATACTTCAACAGTTTGTGCATGAATCGTTGTTAGCGCTCTCTGAAAAAAACCCTAAAGATGCCGAATTGATAAAATTACATTTGCTGGAAGGATGGACATATACGGAAATTGCCGGCCACTTCTACAAGATGGAGGAGAGTGAGCAGTCAGAATCCCGAAAAATAACCGATAGAATCAAAAAACAGTTTACCAGACCCGGAACAGGCTCCAAATCCAAGCTTAAACGGATTATGGAAAATAAAATGAACCGATACGAACTGACGATTAAGGATTTACTGGGGGAATAATCTGCGTGACGGATAATACACGTTCAAGGTGAGGCAAAATGTCACCTTTTAGTTTTTCTTAACAGCTACTATAATAAGAGGCCATGATTTTGCGGGAGACCCAATCGGTACAACACAAGATCAACGTTTTAAATGTAAAATGAAGACAGGCAAAAAAACAAACAATCAAAATACAGACGGCAACAGCCTGGAACATGAGAACAGGTTGCCCGATGACATATTGGCACACGTGTTTCAAAAGTATAATGAACAAAATAGCGAAACCGGATTCTGCGAAAAGACCGATATGGCCATTGCCTATGCACTTAATGAGCTGACCGGAAAAGAAAAGGAGAATACCGAATTACATATACTGAAGTGTAAAGCGTGTCTGGATATAGTGTTGGATGTGCGTGCCGCAGAAGCTGACGCAGCCGAAAAGGCCGATAAAAATTTACAAATAGCGCCTGCTGTTGCGGCTGCGATGAATTCATCAAGCGGTCTGGGAGACGCTGTATATTTCAAAAAAATTCGAACCCTCATTAAAATTCTGACGTTTTCCCCGACATCCAGGACGCATAAACTGGTCGCAGGGTTTGCTGCAGCAGCTCTGATCCTATGTGTCGTTACCTTTGGTCTTCACAACAGGTTGTCGCCTGCTTCAATCCACATCGGACTGATTGCCACGACCGGTCGTTCCGTCCCGGTAAATACCGGAACGGTCCGGGGAAGCGATGGGGACGCAGACCCGTCCAAGGTGCCGGAAACATATGTTCTGGAACCTGGAGGCATGCTAAAAACAGGGGATTATTTTAAGGTAAAAATTCAGACCGATAAAAAGGCATATGTATACCTGTTGCTGCATAACGAGGGCGGCAATACACTCTCATCTATTTACAGCGGAATAGCCGAAGCCGGAAAGGATGAAATTGTTCCTCAGGATTTGTACGGTATCCGGTTAGGACCTTACACGGGTATAAAAACCATATTTTTAATAGTTGCTTCAAAAGAGATAAAGAATTTTGATCAAAAAATTTCTTTACTCAAAAAGAACCCGGTGCTGGACAACCTGCGGCGCATATTTCCCAATACGCATGTCGAACGGTTCTCGTTTCATCATGAGCCGGAAGATTAATCGGCAACATATCAGCTGCATTTCCATTCCCCATTTTAAAATAATTTTCATTTCAAAACAGCTGGTCCCTATTTTGCTTATAATTTTCACATGAAAATTGGCACACAAAAACTGAGAACAAAGCTGGACCAGCTTTATGCGGCATATAACCGCAAACAATATGTTGATCCTGACCCCTTGCTGTTTCTTTACAATTACCGGGATGTCCGGGACAGGGAAATTGCAGGGATCATTGCATCAAGTCTGGCATATGGCCGGGTGAAAATGATCATGCAGAGTGTGTCGGCCGTGTTTGAAAAAATGGGGCCGGACCTTCGCGGGTTTGTCATCAATGCTGATCCCAAAGATATAGCAGGTATGTTTCACCACTTTAAATACAGATTTGCCACAGGAGATCACCTGACCGCCCTGATTATGGGGTTGCAGCGGGTCATTGCCGATTACGGCACCATAGAAGCCTGTTTTACCGAGGATCAGGCGGGTGAAACAGATCTGTCCAAAGGACTTGCCCGGATCAGGACCCGGGTGGTGGAGGCCGGCGGTGCAGGACATCTTCTGGCTGATCCGGTCAAAGCATCCGCCTGCAAACGCAGCCACCTGTTTTTAAGGTGGATGGTGCGCAAGGACCAGGTGGACCCGGGAGGCTGGTCCAATGTACCTACAGCCGCGCTGACCTGTCCTGTGGATGCCCACATGTTTAAAATCGGTCATCTGCTTGGATTTACGAAACGAAAGAGTGCCGACAGGGTCTGTGCTGCCCAGATCACCGAAGGGTTCAGGCGAATCTGCCCCGAAGATCCGGTGAAATATGACTTTTGTCTGACCCGGTTCGGCATCCGTGAAGGGCTTGATATATCTGAACTAAAACGGTTTTTAAAGGACGATGAGTATCATGTATAGCGGATATGAACTGCCGCACCTGATCAAGGGAAAACTGGTAAAACGATATAAACGCTTTCTGGCCGATATTGAACTGGACACAGGAGAGGTGGTCACAGCCCATTGCCCCAACTCGGGTTCCATGAAAGGCTGTGCTCAGGCGGGTGCCGAGGCGTGGATCTCCCAAAGCACCAACCCCAAACGAAAGCTCAAATACACCTGGGAACTGACCCGGATTGACGGCACGTTCATCGGTATTAATACGCTGGTGCCCAACCGGCTGGTCAAGGCCTCCGTGGAAAATGATTTGATCCCGGAGCTTTCCGGTTACAGCCAGGTGAGATCTGAAGTCAAAACCTCTGAACACACCCGCCTGGATCTGATGCTGGAAGGCACAAACGGCAAGCAGTGTTTTGTGGAAATCAAAAACTGCACTCTGGTGGAAAACCGGGTGGCCAGGTTCCCGGATGCCGTGACCACCCGGGGGCAAAAACATATCCAGGAGCTTGTGGATCTGGTGTCCAAAGGCCACAGAGCCATACTTTTTTTTCTTGTCCAGCGCACGGATGCCGATGCGTTTACCCCGGCTGCGGACATTGATCCGGAATATGCAAAAAAACTAATGCAGGCCAGATTAAAAGGCGTTGAGATTATTGTCCGGGATGTTGTTTTTGATCTGGATGTCGCCCCGGCACTGATTCGTATAAATCGCTCCTTAAATCTGCTGAACACCATCTAATACCGAACGTATTTTGCCCAGCAGATTTTTCATGGTAAACGGCTTGGAAATGAAGTTGATGTTATCATTCAGCACCCCATGATGGGCTATGACGTCTGCCGTGTATCCGGACATATAGATACACTGCATGGATGGATGGATGGCGACCGTCAACTCGGCCAATTTGCGCCCGTTCATGGAAGGCATGATCACATCCGTGAGTATCAGATCAATTTTACTGTTTTCACCGGCAAGTTTAATGGCCTCGTCCGGTGTATTTGCTTTAAGCACATGATATCCGCTTTTGTTCAGCGCAGAGGCAATCATATTTAATATTGCCGGTTCATCCTCAACAAGCAGAATGGTCTCCGTGCCTGGGGGAACCGTCTTCATTTTGTGTTGCGCGCCGTCTAACACCACATCATTTCCGGTATAGCGTCTAAAGTATAATTTAAATGTCGTCCCCTGCCCCGGTTCACTGTATACATTAATACAACCTTTGTTCTGCTTTAGGATGCCATATATCGTTGACAGCCCAAGCCCCGTGCCTTTACCCGCCTCTTTGGTTGTGAAAAACGGTTCAAAAATCCGGCTGGCTGTTTCAGCATCCATCCCGCAGCCGTCGTCACTTACGGCAAGACAAACATAATCGCCGGGAATAAAGTCCGTATTGTCTATACAATATGCCTCGTCCAACGTTTCATTTGATGTCTCAACGGTTATTCTGCCCACACCGGCGATGGCATCCCGCCCGTTCACACAAAGGTTGGCAAGGATTTGATCCACCTAGCTTTTATCAAGCTTAACCTGCCAGAGGTCATTGCCCGGCACCCACACAAAATCAATATCTTCTCCGATAAGTCGTTTCAACATGGAGGTCATTTCAGTAATCACCTCATTGAGATCAATAACTTTGAGTTCAACGGCCTGCTTTCTGGCAAATGCCAGAAGATGGCGGGTAAGCCGGCTGGACCGCTCTCCGGCATTTTTGATTTCATAAAATTCGTGATAGTGGGGATCACCGGAAGAGAGTTGATCCAGCCCCATCTCTGCATTGCCGATGATGACGCTGAGCATGTTATTAAAATCATGGGCCACCCCGCCGGCAAGACGTCCGATCGCCTCCATTTTCTGGGTCTGGACAAGCTGATCCTGCAAATGCTGCTGTTTGGCAGCCGCTTTTTTGCGCTCGGTAATATCACGGTCAATGCCGCGGAATCCAAGTTTCTCCCCTTTTGAACTGAAAAACGGTACGCCACTGCTTTCCAGGATAATTTTTTCGCCGTTTTTTTTCAGCAGATGCCGTTCAATCCCGGCAAAAGCGGCATTCCCAGACAAAAACGCGTTGATCTCCCGGCTTTCAGGCTCACGGTCCTTCGGGCTTTGTAAACTGTCCGGACTTGTACCCAGAAGATCAGCGGGCTTATAGCCAAGCAATTGGGTCACCTGGGGACTGATATAGGTATACCGGCAGCCATTATTTACTTCCCAGATCAGATCACTGCTGGTTTCCACAAGTCCCTTGAACTGCTCTCTGCTTAAACGCAACTGCTCCTTTGATTCTGCGATATCGGCCAAATTCTTTTTCAACTCACTGTACATGCCGGCCAAATTCTGGGACATTGTATAAAAAATCGACGCAAGGGTAGCCACTTCATTTTTGCCTTTTATTTTCGGCAAGGGGACATTCCATTCTCCTTTGCTGATACTTTCTGCGGCCGCCGTGAGCTGGCGAATGGGTTTTATGACTCTGCCGTTAAACCAGATAAGCAGTAAAATGCCTGCAGCCAGACTCCCAGTAAGCATAAAGGCGGCCTGATAAAGAAAACGACTCAGGGCAGCCATGATCTCTTTTTTTTCTATAAAAACGACCACAAGCCAGTTCCATTGAGGGTATATCTGATATCCCAACACATAATTTTTGAATACTTTTGTAGATGGAAGATTTTTCTGTTTTGTCTCAAGCATTTCGGCAATCCAACGATCCTGCATAAAAAAATTTGGATCAGAGGCGATAAGCAATTTCTGGGTCGAAACGTCTAAAACAGTCACCCCGCCGGTGTTACCGAAATGGTACGAGGAAAACCCGTCAAGTAAATCCTGTTGTGCCCGATTCACATAATTCTGAACACGATCGACCCTGCTGTTTTGCAAAACGGAATTGGCATCCTGGATTTCATCAATAAAATTCGTGACCTGGTTGTTTATCAATTTGGTATTCAGCGCCATGGAGACGCCCTTGATGGCAAAAACCCCCGCCGAACAAATGGCACCGGATACCGAAATCAATATCAGTATGGCAAATAAATTAAGTTGACATTGCAGCTTCATAATCGTCAGTCCATGTAATTTTAATCATTGTATTAGCTCATCTGCCTGCTTGAGCAGTGTGTATGGAATGGTTATATTTGATTCATCTGCCATGGAAAGATTCAAAGTCAGGCGAAACAGCATATTTTTCTTTATCGGCATTTGTGACGCTGGTGTGCCGTCAAGAATGCGCAACGCCGTATTGGCCGCATAACTGCCCTGCTCTTCGGGAATTATTTCAAGAACGAACATGACATAGGGTGACATAAAATCACGAAGACCTCCTGTGGGCAAGGTGTTGTGCGTTTCAATAAACCGCACGGCCTCTTCGCTGTCCCAGTTTTGAATACCGGAATAATTACCCAATACCAGCGTACCTACAGCCTTTTGAAGTTTCAAAACTGCATCTTTCCACTCCGCCATGGAATCTACTAGGCAGATGCGTGCCTCCCGTTGCCGGAAATACTGTTTGTCATAGAATGCGACAAATTCTTGTTGGGTTACTGTATTACCGGCAATGTATCCCAGACGCGGGCCTTTGGCAAACCGCTGCAAAAGAGTGATCAGGCGCCCAAGGGGTTCCGCTTTGATCATGCCGGTAATATTGGCCGCAGGGTATCCATATTCTGACGCATCCTGGTTAACACCGCAGAATACAACAGGGATGCCCTGTTCCCTTAAATATGGTGAAACCACATATTTTTGTGCAGCATCGTCACTGGCGATAACCGCATCGGGATGAAACCGGACAATGGCGTCATAGGCCTTTTGCCCTGTCTTTTTTAAGTACTCAGGGCAGTGTTTTTGCCTGGCATCCAAATAAAAACTGCGCAGCTGGACCCCGGTCTCATACAGTCCGCTCAAAAGCCCGTTTTTAATACCTGTGCTCCATTCATAATTCTCATGATAAGAATCCAGGAAAAAAATCTTTTTTCCGGTATATTGTCCCGGTGTAATGGTTCCAGGTTCCGGATCAAGGCAGGCCTCTACCGCGGAAATAACGGTAGCGGTCTGTAATAGATCCACCGGAAAAACAAAGGAGGCGGCTTTGGCCATCCGCATATTCACATAGAGTTCAACTTCCTTGTTTTCGATAACGGCAATTTTAGCGGGTGAAACACCGGACAGAATTTGAAGTGCCGCGTCTGCGGCAAACCGGCCGTGTTCTTCCAAAGATTTGGCGGCAACAAACGTAACAAAAGGTGCCATAAAATCATTGTGTGAGCCGGTTGGGATACGCGTATGGCGGCTGAGAAACAGTTCGGCGTCGTCAGGGTCCCAGTCTTTTATGCCGGTATAGTTATATATATAGAGCATATCAACGTCCTGCCGGGCCTGTAAAAAGGATTGTTTGAATTCAGCCATAGACTCGACCAGATAGGGTTTAAGTCTGCCATGAAAAAAGCGCTTGTTGTATATGTTTATCATCTTGCGCTCGGCCTCAACATTGCCACTGAGAAAACCAATTTTGTCACCCGCTGCATACGATTTCATAAGATCGTACATCTGTTGTGCCAGATCCACTTCAATCATGCCCGTGATGTTGTCGGTGGGGTATCCGTACTGGTGTATATCCCAGTTGACACCGCAAAAGACAATGGGAATGGATTTTTCTTTCAGGTATGGCACCACAAGGTATTTCTGGGCGTTATCGTCCGAAGCTATAATGACGTCGGGGCGAAATCGTTCAATAATGGACAGCGCTTTTTTTGCGGCGGCTTGACCATGAGACGCCGTGTTGTTCCGCTTTGTATCCATAAAAAAGGTTTGCAGCACAACCGGCAATCCGTTTAATTGAGAACGAATTCCAGCCTCAATGGCATCATTTGCCTCATATCCTTGATGATAGGAGCTGACCCAGAGAATTTTTTTATTTGACAGCCAAGGTTGAGAATCACCGATTTTTAGCGAATGGCTGTCGTGATTTGCAGCCAATCCGCCCAATGGGGTGCATAAAAGCAAAAATGCAAACAAACTCCATGGAAATGCCTCCCAGCTAAACAAGTGAGTTCTAATCTCTTTTCGTGGCTTATTTCTGGCAAAATATTTTTTTATATCCGTAGAATTAATAATTTTCTTGACCCCATGGATACCGGATGCCGCATTAATTAGAAATTACATCAAAATGGATAGTTAAATTATTAACATTTACCTAACCCTTTTGCAAGTTCGAACGGATGTTGGCGTCGCCCAAGATGTTGTTTTCTTAAAAGATGCGGTCCCTGCGCTGATTTTCATAGCGATTTTTTTTAATTTTCACGGCCCTGATTGACAAACTACCACTATGTAGTATCTTCTTGAAAACAAAACACCTTGTCACTGGGGGTGACACTAAAGGGGTAAAAGGAGAACATATATGTGGAATTATTCAGAAAAGGTTATGGAGCACTTTTTGAAACCCAGAAATGTGGGAGAGCTTGAAGGTGCCAATGCCGTTGGCGAAACAGGCTCGTTGAACTGCGGCGATGCCCTGAGACTATATTTAAAAGTAAACGAAAATGAAAGAATCATTGACGCTTCCTTTATGACGTTTGGTTGTGCATCCGCCGTGGCCTCCTCTTCGGCATTAACCGAGATCATAAAGGGCATGACCCTGGAAGATGCCGCCAAAGTGACCAATGACGACATTGCCGATTATCTGGGCGGGTTGCCCAAAGAAAAAATGCATTGTTCGGTCATGGGACAGGCGGCACTAAAAAAAGCCATTGCCGATTTCCGGGGGATTCAGATCCTCGAAAAGCCCGGAGAGATGATATGCGAATGCTTTGATGTTACGGATCTTGAAATTATTGGTGCCGTTAAAACCAACGGCCTTGAGACAACTGAAGATGTGACCAATTTTCTTAAAGCAGGCGGCGGTTGCGGTAAATGCCTGGAAAGAATTGAAGGCGTTATCCAAAAGGCCCTGGAAACATCAACAGTATCGGATTGATAGAAAAAAGGTTTAATATGATCTACACTGACAACAACGCCACCACCCGGGTGGCTGATGAAGTGATCGAAGAGATGCTTCCGTATTTAGGAGAACTTTACGGCAACCCGTCCTCCATGTATGGGTTTGCGGATACCGTAAATAAAAAAGTTCAGCAGGCCAGGACACAAGTGGCCGACCTGATCAATGCAGATCCTGAAGAAATAATTTTTACATCCTGCGGCACAGAAAGCGACAATGCAGCCATTAACGCAGCACTCAGCACATTTCCACAAAAAAAACACATCATCACCACAGCCGTTGAACATCCGGCCGTCAGAAGCCTTTGTCTTCACCTGCAGGAAAAAAAAGGATACAAAATAACCTTTGTCCCGGTGGACAAAAAGGGGCGTCTCGACCTTGATACCCTGTACTCGGCCATGTCCGATGATACGGCCATTGTTTCGGTCATGTGGGCCAACAATGAAACCGGGGTGATCTTTCCCATTGCCAACATTGCTCAAAAAGCAAAGGAAAAAGGGATCTGGTTTCATACGGATGCGGTCCAGGCCACGGGTAAGATCCCCATTGATGTGAAAGCTGCCGGTGTGGATATGCTTTCTATGTCAGGACATAAAATCCATGCGCCCAAGGGGATCGGCGTGCTCTATGTCAAAAAAGAGATCAAATTTCCACCCTTTCTGATCGGCGGGCACCAGGAAAAGGGACGCAGGGGCGGAACGGAAAATACGGCATCCATCATTGCTCTGGGCAAGGCCAGTGAACTGGCAAAGGCCCATCTTCCCATGATGGACACCCAGGTTCGTGAAATCCGCGATTATCTTGAGACGCAGCTTTTGAATGCCATTCCGGCAACATCCGTGAACGGCGACAGGGAAAACCGCCTGCCAAATACCTTATCCATTGGTTTTGATGCCGTTGAGGGGGAATCCATCCTCATGCTGATGAACCAGGCCGGCATATGTGCATCTTCGGGATCGGCCTGCACCTCGGGTTCACTGGATCCGTCCCATGTGCTCATGGCCATGCAGGTACCCTTTAAATCAGCCCACGGCACCATTCGGTTTTCATTGTCCCACTACAATACGAAATCGGAAATGGACACCATTGTGGAAACTTTGGTCCCGGCCATTGACAGACTGCGACAGATGTCACCGTTCTGGAAAGACGGAAAAGTGGTGTGACTATGATTTTGTTTTGTGTATTACCGAATCCCATACATAAAGGAGCACACCGGCCCATATAAAAAGAAAGGTGATCAGGTTATGCCGGGTAAAGGGTTCTTTATACACAAAAACCCCGAGAACAAAGGCGATGGATGGGGCCAGGTATTGGAGAATTCCTATGGTTGACAGGTTCAGCCGCTTTACGGCGGCGGCAAACCAGAGTAACGGCAGACTTGTGACGATCCCTGCGCCCGCACACCATAATGATATGACAGTTTGTTCCAGAAAAGGCGTGGACCCCATGGCAACCCGAAAACCGATATAGGCCAAGGCCGGGATAAACAGGATCAATGTTTCGATAAAGAGCATGGGAATGGGCATGGCATCAATTTTTTTCCTGGAAAATCCGTAGAAGGCAAAACTGAAGGCCAGGGCCAGGGCAAATGCGGGTAGTGATCCGTAAACGGACAGCGCGTATCCCACCCCGGCCAGGGCAAAACCAACAGCGGCCCACTGAATTTTGCTGAATCGCTCCTGGAGCAGTAAAAAGCCCAGGGCCACATTAAGCATGGGCGTCATGTAATACCCCAGGCTTGTCTCCACCACCCGGCCTGAATTTACAGCCCAGATATAGATGAACCAGTTAAAGCTCACAAGAAGGCCGCTGAAGGCAAGCCCCCTGACCGCCTTGGGATTCTGGACGATCTCAAGCAATTCTCCCCACCGCCGCTGCCGGGCAATGATGGCCCCAAGAAAGATACATGACCAGACAATGCGGTGGCATAACACTTCAAAGGCGTTAACCGGCTGAAGTTGTTTCCAATAGGCCGGCAAAAATCCCCATGCCCCGAAGGCCGCCAGCCCGAATACCACCCCTTTTATATTCTGTTTCATTTGAAATTCTCTATATTAAATGCATTATTCTATGTATTTATACCTGGTTGGCAAGCAAAAAATGGACGGACCGTTTGCCGCCATGTTACACTCCCCCCAATTTATATCTGTGCCTGGTCTATTTAAGGTCGAAGGGAGAATACACAAATGCCACAACGCTTATGGGCCCCTGCCACCGGACGTCGGACAAGCTCAAATATGTATCGGTTTATGAAGCGGTTAAACCGTTCCCGGGGCTTATCTCTTGAAAGATATCAGGATCTGTACACCTGGTCGGTGAATCATATTCCAGAGTTCTGGGAAGAAGTGTGGAAAGAGACAGGGATTCATTATTCAAAATCTTACACTCGGGTGGTGGATGATGAGGATAAAATGCCCGGGGCCCGGTGGTTTGAAGGTGCACGGCTGAACTTTGCCGAGAACCTACTCAGGTACCGGGACAGTCATACAGCGCTGATTTTTCGCGGTGAGGATAAAATCCGGCGGACACTGAGCTATGCAGATCTTTACCAACAGACCGCATCGGTGGCAGCCGCGCTGAGACAGATGGGGGTGGTCCCCGGTGACCGGGTGGCAGGCTTCATGCCCAACATGCCTGAAACCATTATTTTCATGCTGGCGGCGGCCAGCATCGGCGCGGTGTGGTCTTCCTGCTCTCCGGACTTTGGCATCAAGGGGGTTCTGGACCGGTTCGGACAGATTCAGCCCAAAGTCCTGGTGGCCGCTGACGGCTATTTTTTCAAGGGCAAATCGTTGTCATGCCTGGCACGACTTTCCAGTATCATGTCACAGATCCCGAGCATTAAAACGCTGGTGGTGGTGCCCTATCTCAGTGAGTCTCCGGATATTTCCGGGGTGCCCAAAGCCGTACGCTACGATGATTTCGGAGTTAAGCATCCCGACATGCGGTTTGAACAGCTTGCCTTTGACCATCCCCTTTACATCATGTTCTCCTCGGGCACCACCGGGCTCCCCAAATGTATGGTGCAAAGTGCCGGAGGTGTGCTGATCCAGCAGATGAAAGAATTGATGCTGCACACCGACCTGAAACGAAATGATATCCTGTTCTATTTTACCACCTGCGGATGGATGATGTGGAACTGGCTGACCTGCGGCCTTTCCCTGGGCGCCACCCTGGTTCTTTTCGACGGCAGCCCGTTTCATCCAAACCCCGACGCCCTGTGGCGCATAGCCGAAGCGGAAAAAATCACCATTTTCGGCACATCTCCCGGGTATATCGCGGCACTGCGAAATAGCGGGGTTGATCCGGGCCTGGGATTCGACCTGTCCAGCCTGCGCACCCTGTTGTCCACCGGTTCTGTTTTATCAGCCGAAGACTTTGCCTTCATTTATGAAAAAATAAAGAATGATCTGCAGCTCTCTTCCATCTCCGGCGGCTCGGACCTGAACGGCTGCTTTGCCCTGGGCAATCCCCTGGACCCCGTAAACGCAGGAGAACTCCAGTGTATCGGCTTGGGAATGAAGGTCGCGGCTTACGATCCAAACGGAATATCCAAAATAGGCAAAAAGGGGGAACTGGTCTGCGAAAAGGCCTTTCCATCCATGCCGCTGATGTTCTGGGGAGACGAAGACGGGTCCCGTTATCAATCGGCTTATTTTGATCAATATCCGGGTGTCTGGACCCATGGGGACTTCATTGAAATTACCGAACAGGGTGGCGTGATCATTTACGGCCGGTCTGATGCGACGTTGAATCCGGGCGGGGTGCGCATCGGCACAGCGGAAATATACCGATGCCTTGAACAGATGCCGGCAATTGAGGATGCGGTGGTGGTGGGTCAGGATTGGAAAAATGATGTGCGGGTGATTCTGTTTGTCAAACTGGTTGACGGTGTATCATTGACGGATGCGCTCGCCGATAACATCTGTGCACAAATCCGCAGCAACGTCTCGCCCAGACATGTGCCGTCCAAAATTCTGCCCGTACCGGATATTCCCTATACCCTGAACATGAAAAAGGTGGAGCTCGCTGTACGGGATATCATCCACGGCCGCCCGGTAAAAAACACAGACGCCTTGAAAAATCCGGAGGCCCTGAACTTCTTTAAAGCCCGCCCCGAATTAACCGAATAGCAAACGCGAATCCGTACAGGGTTCCTTTTACAAGGGAGCCCTGTCATACGATCGGCCATACGGCTTACAGACGAAACCCTAAAAATTAAAGACCTTTGCCTCGGCTGCCATATCAATTAAATGGGGACCGCCGTCCAACTGCATATTGGTAAAGAAACCGGCTTCGTCAAGACCGCGGTTTTTCGCACACGGGGTACAGATACCTGTGGTAACCTCATTTTCCACAAGATAAGGCAAGTAATCGGCCGGGCAGTCGCCCGTGTCGGTTTTGATGCTCAGATCCCTGTCCTTATTGGCCCACATAACGCCACCGTCAATGAAAAACATATCCACATGATGCCCCTTTGAATGCGCGATTTTGGCAAACTGGAAACATCTTGTGGCGGACTCATTATTATCCTTGCTGAGTACAAACAAAAAATTAGCCATGATCTTTTCTCCTGTATCCGTGCGTTAAAATTTATTTGCCTGTCTTTATAAACGCCCGGCGACTTTTTTTGTCAAGGTTTTTAAGTGTTCTGGTTGACATTTAAAGGGCCTTCATCCTATACAGATATTGATGGTGTCCAAATATGTTTAAAATATGGAAAAATATTAAAGACTTTAAAGATACGATAGGTTAAAGACCCCTTTGAGTATGAGACCTGAACAAATTCTTGTTGTTGATGATGAACGGCGAATTGTCGACAGCATTGCTAAATGCCTGACCGGAGAAGGGTTTCGTGTCTTTTGTGCGAATGACGGCCTGCAGGCGGTCGCCATGTTCGAGACACGAAAATATGACTTGGTGTTAATGGATATTTCCATGCCGGGCATGGATGGATTTGAAGCCATGGCCAGGATGCTTGAGATGAATCCCGAAGTACTTGTCATTATCATGACCGGATTCGCCTCCGTAGGGTCTGCGGTCTCTGCCCTTAGACAGGGGGCCTGGGATTACCTGAAAAAACCCTTTGAATTTGCTGAATTGATTAAAACTGTTAAGAACGGCATTGCCCAGCGGCATCTGATTGCTGAAAAAAAATTTTACGCGGCCCGGCTTGAGGCCTCTGAAAAAAAATATCAGTGCATGGTTGATAATTCACCCGATCTGATTTTCACCCTGGACGGCAACTTTTGTATCTCTTTTGCCAATAAACAGTTTGAGCCCCTTCTGGGGTATTTGCCCCAGGACCTGAAAGGCAAACCCTTTGACGAAATTCTCCACAAGGATGACCGCGGTAAACTGTCCCGGCTGTTCCAGGTTAGCGGCCCACCCACCCAGACCCTGTCTCCGGGATGCAGCATTGCCTTGAACCTGCGTTTCAAAAAAGCCGGGGCCGAGGAAAACAAATACGATCCTTACGCCGCCTTTGCATCCATGGAGATGAAGGCTTCGGTGTTCATTCCACCGGATATGGAATCTGCACATGATTTCCAGGGTATCTATGCCGTGGCCAGGGATGTCACCGATCGTATACGGCTTGAGGCCCAGCTTCGCCAGGCCCAGAAAATGGAAGCCATCGGCACATTTGCCAGCGGCATTGCCCATGATTTTAATAATATTCTTATGGGTATACAGGGATATGCCTCCCTGGTTAAAATCGGGTTTCACCACGACTCGGAGGAATACAAACGGCTGGCCAATATTGACGAGTATGTTCACAACGGTGCTGAAATGACCCGCCAACTTCTGGATTTTTCCCGTAAAAACAGTCGGCAGGCCGCCACTACAACCCTGAACATCAATTATATGCTGAAAACCTCAGCCAAAATGTTCGCCCGAACTAGAAAAGATATCGTCATCCGCCAGGAACTGGATAAGGATCTTTGGCCCATCCTGGTGGATGAAATTCAGATCAATCAGGTGCTGATGAACCTGTTTGTCAATGCGTGGCATGCCATGCCCAGGGGCGGCCGGATCATGGTCAAATCCCAAAATGTTGTCATAGAAAACGAGCAGGCACAAAAGCTCGGTCTTGAGCAGGCCGGAGATTATATCAAGGTCTATGTGGCAGACACCGGTACGGGCATGGACAAAGAGACCCTTTCCCGCATATTTGATCCTTTTTTTACAACCAAAACCCGGGGACAAGGAACCGGTCTGGGGCTTTCCACAGCATACGGCATCATCAAAGCCCACAAGGGCGCGTTTCAGGTCAAAAGCTCTCCGGGCAAGGGCAGTATATTCATGTTCTTTCTGCCCGCCGAAAAGGACCGGGCGCCCAAAGGTAATTTCCTGCCTTCGGCGGACAACAAAAGCCGGCTTATTTCGGGCAAGGGCCGGGTGCTGTTGGTGGATGATGAAAAAGAGGTGATCGAAGTCTGCAAAGAGATGCTCGAAGCCCTTGGTTACGAGGTGCTTGTGGCCGCAGCCGGAGCCCAGGCCGTCTCCGTGGTTAAAAATGATGTTAAGGGCATTGATCTAATGATTTTAGATGTGGTTATGCCCGGTATGGACGGGGTTCAGACCTATGATGCCGTGCGTCATCTAAAGCCGGACCTCCGGGTGCTGGTCTGCTCCGGGCTTGCGCCCAAAGAAGATATCCGGCAGATGATCGACAACGGGTGCAGGGACTTTTTATTGAAACCCTTTGACATTGCCAAGCTGTCCGAAAAAATTGAATCGGTTTTTAGTGCGTAAAAACGCGCCTTTATCTTGAGGAAAACAATGACCTATACCATCCACCCCGTTGCCATGGGAACCAAAGTATTCGATAAAAGCATGATGACCTACCAATATGGGCAGGGGCAAACCTACACCATTCCGATTTACTGCTGGCTCATCAAGGGCGGAGAGAAAAATATCCTGGTGGACACCGGCGAAATGAACCCCATTCAGTCGAAACAAAGGGAAGAAGCCATTAACGGAAAGATCTATACCTTTGAACAGGGGTTAAAAAAACACGGGCTTGCGCCTGAAGACATTGATATCGTCATCCATACCCACCTGCACAATGACCATTGCGAAAATGACTACAAGTGTGAAAACGCCACATTTTATGTGCATGAGCAGGAGCTTGAATCCATTCACAACCCGCACCCCTTGGATTATCGGTATCTGGAAGATTACATCGAGGATGTGGAGGAGAACGGACAAATCAAAATCATCAAAGCGGATATGTCCATCGTTGACGGCATCCGTGTAAAACATACCCCGGTCCACACCAAAGGGGGGCTTACGGTGTTTATTGATACGCCAAAGGGCAAGGCGGCCATCACCGGGTTTTGCATCATTGAAGAGAACTACAATCCACCGCCGGAAATCAAAGGCATGGAAATGGACGTCATCCCGCCGGGCACCCATGTGGATGTCTACCAGGCCTATGATATCATGGTTCAGGTAAAAAGAGAGGCCGACTTTCTGATCCCGTTGCATGAACCGCGGTTTGCCTGCGGCGAGCCCATCGGCGTCTAAATATTACGAACTTGACGGGCACAACAGTCATCGTCAACTTTGAAATCATAAGGTCATTTTTGCCAAATTCATAAATATTTCGATTTTCAGACAGGAGAAATAACATGAATACCCCGACAATAAAAGACCGTGCAGCCGGAGCCATCATGGGTGCATTCATCGGGGATGCCCTGGCGTTAGGTCCCCATTGGTACTATGACCTGACGGACCTTCGTCGGGATTATGGCAATTGGATCGACGGATATACAGATCCCATGCCGGGCCGTTATCATGACGGCCTGAAAGCAGGACAACTCTCCCAGGCCGGTTTTATCCTCTCTTTGATGGTGCAATCCCTGGTTGAAAACAATGGGTACAGCCAGGACGATTTCTGCAGACGCATGGACGAGGATCTTTTTCCCCTGCTTGACGGCACGCCGGTGTCAGGCCCTGGTAACTACACCAGTCAATCCATCCGCGACGCCTGGCGAAAACGGGTTCAGCAGGGTCTTCCATGGGGAGAGACCGGCGGTCATGCCGACACCACCGAAGCCATCGAACGAACCCTTGCCATTGCAGTACGGTATGCGTTTGAGCCGGCCCGGCTGGCCACAGCCATTGCCAAAAACACGCTGTTGACCCAAATGGACGACACCGTGGTATCCATGACAGTGGCGTTCGGGGCGGTGTTAGGCCTTCTGGTCCAGGGGAACAGGCTGGATGAAAATATTTCGGATAAACTGATGAAACTTGTGAAGAGCGGCGAACTGCCCTTTCATGCGGTGACCCGGGATGATCTGCAGCCACCCAGACCCGGTGATCCAGACCCGCCCCGGGCAGGACGTTTTGCCTCGCCGGATGCCCTACTCTCCCCCGCATACATGGCAGCGGCGGCGGCCGATCCGGATATCCGCATTGAACCGGCCTGGAAGGTCTCCATCGTGTATGGCATGCCCTGCGCCATTTACCACCAGCTGCCTGCGGCATATTACCTTGCCGCGCGCTTTCATGACGATTTTGAATCTGCGGTGCTCCATGCGGTAAACGGCGGTGGTCAGAACCAGGTCAGAGCTATTCTCACCGGCGCTTTGACCGGGGCGCAGGTTGGGCTGAGTAAAATTCCCACTCGGTTCCTCGACGGCCTTGACCAGGCGGATACGCTTCTACAACTGGCGGAATCCCTGGCTCAGTCGGCTCAGCCGAAATATTAGTTTCCGGTGGAAAAAAATGTACACACAACACCCATTTTGGCATCAGCTGTTTTTCAAATAATTCAAGATAACAAGGGTCACATCTTCGCATAGCACCATCTATCATTGCCCAAGGCCAATATTTCAAAAGCCATCTGTGAAACCCCAAGCAACAGATTTCATACGGGTGAAAACAGCATTTTTAGGTTGCCAGAACGGTCTGGCATATGCAATACACGTATGGTGAAATAGATTAAAGTAAAAAATTAAAATAAATCATAACACACTAAACCGTTAAGGAGGAAATCAATGAAAAAATGGCAATGTTCTGTATGTAAATACGTTCATACTGGTGAGGAGCCCCCTGAGAAGTGTCCGGTGTGCGGTGTCGGCGCTGAAAAATTTGTGCTGCTTGAAGAAGAAAATACAGCCCCTGAAACAGAAACCGCAGCACCGGCAGCCGAGGCTGATGCCACTGAAGAATCGTCTTCAGGAAAATTTGAAATTGCCAATTACTATTTGGACCAGGCAGCGGATCTTATGGTTAAGCACCATGCACACCCCATGTCGGTTCATTTGCCCAACGGGGTCATCCCGGTAATTACAATTCTTATCATTCTTTCCTGGTTTTCCGGTTCGGAAATCATGTTAAAGGCCAGCTTTATCAATCTGATATTTGTGCTGCTTTCCCTTCCCGTAGTGGGACTGACAGGCTTTCTTGAATGGCGGGGAAAATATAATCAGGCCCAGACCAAGATATTTAAAACAAAAATCGCGGCTGCAGCTGTAGCCACGACCTGCTGCATCGTCTCCCTTATCTGGTATCTAATTAATCCTGCAGTGCTGGAATCTTCCGTTGCCTGGCTGTTCGTTCTGGTCAACGTACTGATGCTTGCCGGAGCCGGCGTGGCCGGACACATCGGCGGAAAGCTGGTTTTCAAAGAATAACTACCGGTTAATGAATATAAAACACCCGGGTATCCGGCAAACTGATTGCCTCCCGGGTGTTTTCATTGCATCCTTCATATCGCCTCTAAGATTTAAAAATCTGTGCCAATGCCCTGTCCACAGTATCATAATTAAACCTGAATCCGGCCGTTTCCAGAGCAGCAGGAAGCGCTCTCTGACTCTGCAGCAAGGAATCCCCGAGCTGGCCCATAAAAAGCCGTACAAAAAAAGCCGGAGCCGGCACAAAGGCAGGGCGGTGTAATGCCCGTCCAAGTTCCTTGGCGAATTCTTTTTGTCGGACGGGCACCGGCCCTGTGAAATTGTAGATACCCTGGGCCTTTTGTTCCATTAAAAAGAAGATGGCCCGGAGCAAATCTTCCAGATGAATCCATGGGAACCACTGCTCGCCTGAGCCCAAAGGCCCGCCTGCAAACATTTTGAAGGCCGGGGCCATCACCTCAAGGGCACCCCCGTCCGGACCGAGCACCACCCCGAATCTCATCACCGCCACGATTGCCCCCTTTGACGCGGCCCGCTGGGCCTGGGCTTCCCAGTCCCTACACACATGGGCCAGAAATCCGGTACCGTACGATTGTGTCTCAGTCAAAGATGTATCACCCCGGTCACCGTAAGATCCCGCCGCAGAAGCATTGATCAGCTGCCCCTTAAAATCGTCGGGCATGGCGTCCACCAGGTGTTTTGTGGTGTGAATCCTGGAATCATAAATGGCTTTCTTATACGCCTTAGTCCAGGGCTTGAAGATATTTCGGCCGGCCAGGTTGACGATGACATCCGATTGCGCCACACGATCCTGCCACGGCCCAGGCAGCGAGGTATCCGCACTAGTCCATAAAAAATGTTCGTGGGCATCCGCCATGGGATGGTGTTGCGAGGTACCGAGCCCATGGACCTGCCAACCCGCATCCAGATATTTCTGCGCAAGGGCCTGTCCCACAAAGCCTGATGCACCGGTGATTAAAACCGTTTTCATGTGTTCCCTCCCTTTTAGTCCATTTTTAAAATTGAATTCTGTGAGTCATTATACAATTAAATTCACAATAAGAGAAATTTAAGCACAATTTGAGCCAGTCCCACCGACAATGTTACTGTAACGCCATTTAACTTTTTTAAAAAAGGACTTGCATATCTCTTATTTAGTATTAATTTACCAGTAAGACTAAATGAGGCAAGGCTAATCATTTGAGTCACAATCAAAACACACGATATCAGGAGACAGATATGAACGATAATAACTGCACATCAGAAAAACTTTCCAAATATTTCCTAGGTGGTCTGTTCATCATTTTTTCCCTCGGACTCATTGTGATTGGGTTCACATTCCTGCCGATTATCGGTTTTGTTTTGGCACTGCCGGTGCTGGCGCTCTCAATCTATCTGATTCGCACACGCATTAATGATCAGTGCGAACTTGAGTTTGATACCGATGTATCCTGACAACCCTTTGGATTCAGTTTGTTAATTCTTTACAAAGAGATACTACCAATAAGGGCTGTCTATCAGACGAAAGCGAATCATATAAAATAATAATCCACACTGCCCGCCGTTTTCCGAAATAAAGATGTTAAGAAAACGGCGGGCATTTTTATTGGTTTTTCCGTCGCCTGAAAGTCCAAGGGCGTCTTGCCTTGCACAAAGGGGGTGTTTATTGTACTCATAAAGACTGAATTGCCCACTTGATAATTTTTTTAAACCGCTTTCATGATTGGATGACAAATATGGATACCTGCTCACAAAAATGCATCAACCCCGAGGCGGTAAAAAAAACACTGGAAACCATGCCGTCACCCGATACCATCCAGGGTCTTTCCCAGATATTCAAGGCCCTGGGAGATCCGTCCCGAATAAAAATAGTCACAGCCCTTCTGGACCGGGAGCATTGCGTATGTGATCTTTCGGTACTTTGCGGCCAGAGCGAATCTGCCGTATCCCATCAACTTCGAATCCTGAGAACCCTTCGGATCGTCAAAAACCGGCGCCAGGGCAAAAGGATATATTATTCCCTGGACGACGATCACGTCCGCTCCCTGCTCCAGATGAGCATTGAGCACATCTGCCACTGACATCCAAGCCCTTCATTCTATTCTATAAAAACTTGAATTTGCCTTATCGTTATTTTTTTCTTGAATATATGAACAAAGGTTCATATATTCATATAAAAGAGATTAAGAGCGTGTAACTGTCGGCAAAACAATAAACCTAAAAAGAGAGCACCAATGACCACAATAAAAAATATCATCTTTGAAATCTGGCATGTTTATCTGGATGTTTCTGTATTTATGCTTTTCGGCTTTCTGGTCGCAGCATTGCTCTATGTATTTTTTAAAGCGGACCGAATTAAAAAATATTTGGGCAAAGGCCGGGTGAAACCCGTCCTGCGTGCGGCCCTGTTCGGCATCCCCATTCCGCTGTGCAGCTGCGGGGTCATCCCCGTGGTTTCGGGCCTGAAAAAGCAGGGAGCCAATGACGGCGCAGCCCTGGCATTTATGATCGCCACGCCGGAATCCGGTGTGGATTCCATTGCCGTATCCTGGGCCATGCTGGACCCGGTTATGACTGTCATGCGGCCCATTGCAGGGTTTATCACCGCCATAGCCACCGGCATTACCGAAAATCTATTCAGCCGCAAGGGTACTAAAAAACCAGCCGTCACACCGGACCCGTTTTTTGCCCAGGCCCATCAACATGAACATTCATGCAACTGCGAAGGTCATTCGTGCGCAAGTTCCCACAGCCAGACCGCTCAGGAGCAGTCCCTATTAAAACGTCTGGCACAGGGTCTGGACTTTGCCTTTGGTGAACTTCTCACCGATATTGCCAAACCCTTTGCCATCGGTGTCGTTATTGCCGGCATAATAACCTTTTTCTTCCCTTCGGGGATCAGCACCTGGTCCCAGAATAATCCATTGCTCTCCATGCTGATCATGCTGGTTGCAGGCATTCCCATGTATGTGTGCGCGACATCATCAACCCCCATTGCCGCAGCACTGATCCTTAAGGGACTCAATCCCGGCGCCGCCCTGGTATTCTTACTGGCAGGCCCGGCCACCAATGCAGCCACCATGGGGGTGGTGAAAAGCATGTTCGGCACCCGGGCCCTGGCCATCTATTTAGGCATGATATCCATTTGTTCACTTGCAATGGGTGCCCTGCTCGATCTGATATATAAACTGCTGGCCATCCAGCCGTCTGTGGTCATGGGAAAAGCATCAGAAGTGATACCCTACAACGTTGAACTGGCTGCAGCCCTGATCCTGGCAGCGCTTCTGGCAAAAAATCTGTTTAAACGTCAGGACTGTCACTGCCACGATCATGTACACAGCGAGAAATCCCCCATGGAAGAAATATAAGGGGCATGGAAAAATTTGAAACTAAATGGAAGACGAGAGCGGTACGGGATACTATTCCGATGAACGGAAATCACCTGTTTTTCGCTTTTTTATAAACGAAATTTCCCTCTCGTTTTCCAACAGCAATCACATAAACGATAAGCTCAAAATCAACAACTTCATATACAAGTCGATAGCCGCTTGCTTTCAACTTTATTTTGTAATGATTTTCAAATCCGGAAAGTTTGGCTGAGATAATTCTCGGGTTTTCAAGCCGCTCTGCAAGCTTTTTCTTAAATTGAGTCTGCAAAGGACGGTCGAGTTTTTTCCACTCCCTTAACGCCGATGGAAGAAATTTAAGACTATAACTCATCTATGCGCACTTCAACAGCAGACTCTTTTTCATGCAGGCGCTCTTTAACAATCAAGCCCAGTTGATAATCTTCGATTTGCTCAAGCATAATTTCGTATGTATCGGCAGGGATAAGATATGCCGTTGGCTTATTGTGGTTCAGAATAACTATAGGCTCACCGTCTGCCTGTTCGATCAGCGAAGAAGGATTCTTTTTTAGTTCTGAAATACTTGCCGAACATTTTGCTAAAACGGATTCCATTTCGCCCCCCTTAAGTATATTAAAAAGTCTTTTTATTGGTTTTAATATAGGTCATAAAAATGGTTTTAGCAAGAGCACTATTTTGGGCACATTAAGTGGTGGAGATAATAAATTAAAGGAGGCCATGGAACTATCGGAACACGCCAAATCAGAAAATTGAGTCAAGAGCCGACTTGACCCCTTTTTTACTACTGTTTCATATTTCCATGACCTGGACCCAGCTTATCTATATGAAGTTCTCCCCCTGTAGACCAATTTTCTCTTTCAAATTCTTCTATCAAAACCGAGACCCATTCGGGGTTGATATCAAGAGTAGAAACAACAGAATCTGATATTGCTTGAACAAGCCTTCTTTTATCTTCAAGCGAGCGTCCCTTTGCAAGTTTTACTGTGACAATCGGCATGGAATACCCTTAATTTGCATATAATTTATTTTGATTTTTCATTGTGCTCTTAAAATTTCAACATACACCATTCGACGGAGATTTTTATACCACAGAACAGTTATAATAGGCAGAATGTGCCAATATGGGGATGGACCGATTCTGCCTATTTTATTTACAGCTTGTAACCAATCATCCGAAGGAAGTCTTTGCGTTTTTGGATGTCGTCCTGGGTTTCAACGCCTTTGGAGGAAAAGCCGTCCACCACGCCGAGGATGCCTCTGCCCTGGTCGGTCTGGGCCATGATTACCTGGGTGGGGTTGGCTGTGGCGCAATGGATGCGGACCACTTCGGGTACGGCCTTGATGGTGTTAACGATGTTGATGGGGAACATATCTTTCATAAAAATAATAAAAGTATGGCCGGCAGACAGGGCTTCGGCGTTCTTTTTTGCAAGTTCCAGCATCTCTTCGTCCGTGCCGGAATGGCGGATCAGGCACTCCCCGGACGCCTCGCAGAACGCCACGCCGAATTTGGCGTTGGGCACGGTGCAGACAATGGCCTCATGAATATCTTCAACGGTTTTGATGAAATGGGAATGGCCCAAAATAAAGTTTAGTTCTGCGGGATTTTCGATGGTGACGCTGATTAATTCCATTGATTGTCTCCTTCTTGGGGATTGAATATTTTTTTCACATATTTTATTTCACCATGAAGGACGCGAAGTTCACGAAGAATTCAGAATACTAAATCTTCGTGTTCTTCGTGAGCTTCGTGGTATTAATCTAAAATTATTTTTCTAACGATAATGCCCCCCATGACAGATCAAAGGCCTGGTCATTTTGCTCCAGGTTGGTGATCATCAGGGACGGCATGATCCATGCCTGGCCGTCATTGCTCTGGGCGACCCGGATGACGGGAAACGCGTTCTGGCGGGCAATTGTTTTGACCGTCAGAAACCGGGTGCTGTTCTCGCCTTCGGGGAACCGGGTAAAAGCCAGGTGGTTGACATTGTTGTGCTCTGCGGATTTCTTGTAATTATCAAACTCTTCCATGTTGTAAATCCGACCGGGCAACACCTCCATCTGTGCGGTGGTCCGGGTATCCGTATCCATGGAAATATAATATTTGTGATCATCCACACAGATCTCATATCCGTCATACAGGGTGTACACATTGCCAAGCAAGGTAATCAGCTTTTCAAAGTGCGAAATTTTCTTGGCATAGCGCTCGCCTTCCTGGTTTTTGCCCACATGCCGGTAATCGGCCATGAACAGGCAGTGCTCGGGCAGCAGCAGCAGTTCCTCCCTGTTGAACTCCTTGAGGATGTGCTTTTTAATGGCGTGTCTGACCTTCTCGGACTTGGTCGGCCGGCCGGATACCAGAAAATAGATGCCCGACAGATTTTTGTCCTTGCGCCATTTATTGAGCAGGCCGGCCTGCTTGCCGCACAACAGTTCCAGAAACCGTGAAAAATCACGGCTGAGGAACCGGTCATTGTCCCACCACGGGCCGGTCTCCTCGGGTAAACGGTTCTGGGCAAAGGTCTCTGCAAAATATTCTCCAGCCTTTCTTTCGGAAAAGGATTCCTTGCGGTTCAAGGCGGTGGTGATGCCAAGGGCCGGGTCCTGGAAGGTATTTGCCAACAGGACGCTGACATCGGTGGTCAACCCGCCAATGTCAATGTGGCACACCACAAACTGAAGATTTTCGGCATTGGGGTCCCGCTGGGCCGCCTGGGAAAAGATAAAATCCACTTCCTTCAGATCCGGCAGTCGGTCCTTCTGGCCGGAGAGATCCCAGAACGGCAACAGCTTGATCAGGTTCAGAAAATAGAGCTCACACGCCCCGCTTTCATCGGCGGAAATATTGACGAATGTTTTACGCAAGTGTCTTAGATCACTTGGGAACAACCATTTCCATTTGCGGTCCGAGGCCAGATTCATGCACACGGAATAGATATTTTCCCGGTACCCGTTTCTTAAATTTTCAATGAACAGGTCCGGCACCGTCACCCGGATCTCCGTGATCACCGGAATGGCAGGGCCGTTCCAGGGACGGTCCTTATTGGGCTCGGTAATGTATCTAAAACTGTGTTCAAGAATCTTTTTAATGTAAAGCTTGAACTGGGGCACATCGCCCCGGTAGGCCGCAAATTTGGAGGCAAATTCATATTTGGCGCTTTTCACAATCTGGCTTGAGCTGACATGCCCTTCACCCATATTGGGCACAAAGGCAAAGTCCCGCTCATCGCCGGACGGCGGATTGATAAAGGCTGACGGAAAGCCCCCCTGGGCATCGGAGTCGCCATGGACCACATACTGCCAGGAGTCGGTGATCTTATCCCGGCCAAAGCTGCAGGGCCAGCACAAAACACTTGTCCGGTAAGAGCCGAAATCAATGAAAAGAATATATTCCTCGTGGTTCTGGACGTCCCTGGGGGTGCGGCCTGCAATGGTTTCATAGTAAAGTTTGCCGTCATCCTCCAGTTCCATCTGGAACTGATCCACTTCCTTTTTCTTTCGTTTGAACAGGTTAAACAACATCTTGCCCATCCTCTTTAATACGTCTTTCTACAAGGGTGAAATCGCCGCGCACCAGCATGTTTGGAACATAAAATTCCGCCATGTTCATGATGATGTGGGGCAAATCCAGTTCTGCTGCACTCAAAAAGCCTTTGTTTTCAGAATCCAGGCGCTGGTGCAGATTTTTCCACAGGACATCGGCAATGGCCTGGCTTTTGGGGGTGTCGGCCAGAAACTGGTCCAGGTACTGGGTGAAAATGGCGTTCCAGAACCCTCTGTGATCCTCAATCACACCCTCTTCATTGTATTTAATCTCCCGGTCAAAAAAGTGCCGCAGACTTCGGTAGGTATCGTTGAGAATGGCTTTGCGCATACGTTCTTTAACGTCGGCCACCTCATCATAGCTTTCAATGGCATAGATCAGGTCAACGGCTTGACCATGCACCTTTTCGGCCTTTTTGATCCAGGGCATCAGGAACATATTGTCAAGGGCGTCCCGGATATTGGAGGTGGTGCAGATGTCGCCGAGCATCTGCCTGGACCACTCGATCCCGCCGTCCTTTGTAATCTCATCTTTGATTTCGCGCAGATCTTTGTACCGGGACAGATTGCGTATCCAGGTATCCACATGCGGCCCGGGGGAGATAAAATTCACCGGATATTGGCTGTTGCACGGGTTAATCAGCTGGACCACGGTTTCAAAGGCTTTGTAGCTTTTGAAATCGCTTTCAAGATCCTGCTCCACATTGGTGTTGCCGCAGTAACTTGCCACGGCACTGTCGCCTTGGAGGGACAAAATCAACGGCAGTTTCTGATATGCGTGGGTGGTTTCCAGCACCGTACGGTATTTTTTGAGAATGGCGTCCAATGGATGCCCAGGTGGAATGGCGATTTTGTGCTGGAAGCACGCCACCAGAACCCCGGGATAGCGCTCCAGGCAGTCCAGCATATTGGTCTGGAACTTTTCATGGCGCTCCTTTTGGAATGCAACGGCATCGGCCCCCTCTTTAATGCCCGGATATTCAATGGCCGGCAGGGTCATGGGGGTCTGATCTTCGGGCACGGCCACCCGGATGAGATAATCATCGGGTTCCGCCCCGGAAGACAAGTCATACAGCCGGTTGAACTGACCCTGGGTCAATCGGTCCCGGATCACATTGCCCGTGGAAATGCTGATCTGGCTGACCACCACCTCGTCGGTCCAGGAGACCGGTTCCACAAGACAGGGCACCGCCGTGTTCTCCGAGGTGTTACGCTGCTTGACGGCAAACAGCTCGCGCAGTGCGTCATGGTCAAACAGATCCAGAAGATAACTGGTTTTAAACGATTTATCCGTGCCCGTGATATGGATATATACAGGCATATCCGTGTCCGGCGCAGTTTTCAGGCACATCTGGCAGCGGTCAATGACCTTTTCCACCTGGTCCGCCTGACGGGCCGGCAGTTCGGCAAGCTGCTGAACAACCGCCTTGATGGCGTTCTGTATTTTCAAAAGCCGGTCTGTTGTGTCAAACATATGGTTAAATAAAACTCCTTGATGCTGATTTTTTCAAAATGTTCCGGGTACTAGGGCAGCTTCACAATCTGATAATTTCCGTCCTTGGCCTTGATGATTTTAAGCTCACTGCCGTCGGCCTCAATGGTCATGTCCGTGATGTCATGACGGAAACATAAGGTGATGCTGTCCCTGGATACCATAAAAGTAAACGGGTTAAACAGGTTGACACTGGCCTTTTCAAAGGTGGTGGAGGTGCCGTCCCTAAAGGTTGCCGTAAAGCGGTCCAAGGGTTCAAACAAGCGGATGATGTTGGTGGTACCCGGCGTAATGGTCACCGACTGAACAGAGAAACTGTCATCCTTGGAAAGCTGAATCAAGGTGGTGTTGAACTGGATGGGATCACGTTTTAAGGAGACATTGGCCTCCTGTTCAAAGGAGGATTTGGTGATCAGGTTGGACAACACCAGGCTTGTGATGGGATCATTGGTCTGGACGCCATATTTTCCCTTGGCGTCGCCCATGAGCAGTTCCCGGTGGACACGGACCTTGATCCGGTCCTGGGCGACCCGGGTTAACCCCAGGGCCTTAATCCGATCGTTGATGATACCCAGCTGGTTGTTCTGACCGGTCTCCGTGCTGAAATAGCTCAGCGTGCCGTCGGATAATTTGAGTTCGGCTGCCAGATTGTCGTCAAAGGCATACCAGGCCATGTCTGCAGGCAGCCCGTTGTCTTCCAATACCAGGTGCCCAATGCGTTTGGGGACCAAGGTGGCGCTGCCCTGGTGAAAAAAGGCTGCAAAATCAAGATGTCCGGAACTGTCGTTCCGGGTGAGCAGGTACCAGGATTTACCGTCAATTTTTGTGTCAACGCGAAGGGGCGTAAAGGTGTAAACATTTTCCAAAAAGCCCTTCATCTTGTAGCTGATACGGTCACTGGCCATCAGCTCGGCAAAGGCATTTTCATCACGGATCTTTTTAAAATCATAGTGGGAGATCATGTTCTGATTCATGTAGTTGGAAATTTCCGTGTGCCTGATGTTCAAATCCCCGACTTTGAAATAAAAAATATTGGAGGCATACCCGGACTGCACCGTTGAATAAATCCGTGCCAGGCGCATGAATTCGGTACCTGCCAGAATCTCCCTGCGGGCACCAATCAATTCATCCACCTGATTGTTATAGTTAAAATAGACAAATAAAATTAATCTATTCCCCCGGTTCATATCCGTCTCACCCACCTGACGATACTCGGGCAGGGTCATGGTATGAAGCATGGACGAGATATATTCGGTTTTTAGAAGCTTTTTGGCCGCATCTTTTTGCTCGGGTTCCCCATTGGACAGCCAGGCATACACATCGGGAAATACGGATTCATAAAACTGCATCTCAGGGCCAGACGCTTTTCCGATGCTGGTGATAAAGGGAATCGTCTTTACCAGGTTTCCATATTTGAATCCGGCAAAAATCGCCAAAGAGATACACAAAAGCGCCAAAATCCAAGGGAACGAGCGCCGTCTCATTTTGCTGATGCCTTTTTGCTTCTTAAGCACCGAAAGAAGTGCCGTTACGCGCTCTTTGCCCACGTAGGTGTCATCATGCACCACGTTGCCCCCGTAAGCCACAAGGGTTCTTTTCTTATCCGCCGGCCTAAAAAAGGCCCAGGCATACCCGATGTTATCACCTCTGGCCACGCGGACCGTCAGATAATCCATCAGGGCTTTGCGCTCGGACCCGCTGAGCTTGTTGAAGGATACGGGCTCCATGTCCGAATCAAGCTCGATCATCCCGTTTACCGGAATAATCCGAAGCTCCATCTGGGGGGTAATACTCTGGTAGCGCCGGACATCCTGGAAAAAAGTGCATTCCATGGGAATCCGTGCTTGATATATTAATGGACTGTCGCTAACTTTTTTAACGGACAGTTCAAAATCACTTAAACGTGCCATATGGGGTAATTCTCCTTAAGCAGTAGCCTTATTCTTTTTGCCGTACCTTCTTATCATTACCATCTTGATAAAGCAAAAAAACATATCATATAAGTCACTGAAAAAACAGAGTTGAAAAAAGGAAAAAATGATTTAAGGAAAGCATGTTGGCCGGTATGGCTGCCATGAATACAGACATGTTCATTGCCAAAATCATTGATTTTTTAAGACCAAAGGCACATAAACCCTGCCGGGGATTTGTTACACCTGTTCGGCATTTTTAAAAAAATGGGACTGGCCAGTGAGCGTCTGCCTGCTGCGGCGGTATGGGACAGGGACATATGCTGTTTATTTTGCTTGACATCGGACAAGCAGCCGTTCAGAATAATTCAAACCACTCAAATTTCTTAACAATCCAAAAATTTTAAAATCCGGGAGACGAAAAATGTTAATGACAAATACGGAAGAAATTCCAGGCAAAAAAACAACGGCATTCCACGGCGTGGTGTCGGGCAGTACGGTACGGGCCAAACATGTGGGCCGGGATTTAATGGCATCATTTAAAAATATCTTTGGCGGAGAACTTAAAGGGTACACCGAGCTTTTACAGGAATCCCGGGACCAGGCCATTGAGCGGATGCTTTCCCAGGCAGAACAGATGGGCGCCAATGCCGTGGTCAATATCCGGTTTTCAACCTCTTCGGTTGCGGCAGGCGCGGCAGAGCTTTATGTGTACGGCACAGCCGTTACAGTGGAGTAAGCCATGGAACAACTGATAGTTTTTATCGTTTTGATTATGCTGGGCTATTTTTTCGGCCGCATGGCCGAATCAAGGCATTACCGTTCCATTAAGGAACGGGAAGAATTCTGGATGACCCGGCCCGCCAGTTCATACAAAAAAGTCAGTGATCCGGGACGAACCATACTTAAAAGCGAACTGGTCTGCGGCAGTGTGGTCATCTCCGTGGATTATTTCAAACGTATTGTGGCGGGACTGCGCAATATTTTCGGCGGAGAGGTCCGTGTGTACGAAACTCTGCTGGACCGGGCCAGGCGGGAGGCCTTACTGCGACTGCATGAATCCTGCGAAGATGCGGACGAAATCATTAATCTGCGCCTGGAAACCTCATCCATATATAAAGGTAGAAGAAAGCAGGTGGGGTCTGTGGAAGTTATGGCCTTTGGCACAGCTGTCTATTTTGAACAAGAGTGATGGATTACAAACCGGTACTGCCTGAAATAAACGACAACATTTCCCATGACAGTCCGGTCAAAGAAGCACTGGTACTGCTGTCCGGTATCGTCATCTTTTTTCTTACTGCCTATGGCATACTCGGCTTTTTCGTAGACTGGGCCGTCACCCGCATTTCTCCGGAAATGGAGGCTGCAATCTTTTCCGGGTTTCAGGTCCCCACAAAGATTATACCCGAGGAAAATCAGCCAGGACAGGCAATACTCCAACAGTTGACAGATAATTTGCGAAAATGTTGTAAGATCGATTATCCGGTGAAAGTGTTAATCGTCCCATCTGAGACCGCCAATGCCGTGGCGCTCGCCGGCGGCACCATCGTGGTCTTTTCAGGCATTCTCGATAAGGTCCGTTCACAAAACGGGCTTGCCTTTGTGATGGCCCATGAACTGGGGCATTACAAACAGCGGGATCATCTTCGGGGCATGGGCCGTGGCATCGTACTTACAGCGCTGTCAGCCCTTTTGACGGGTTCGGGTTCAAATATCACCCAGCTGGCGGCACCGGGCGTCCATCTGACCCAGGCCCGGTATTCCCGGCAGCGGGAAGCCATGGCCGACGCCCGGGCCCTGGACACCCTGGTCTGTTACTACGGTCATGCCGGCGGTGCCACAGAATTTTTTAAAGCCATGGGAGCTGAACACAATTCGGGGCGGCTCAACGCATACTTTGCCTCGCACCCCGAAGGCGAGGCCCGCATTGCCGCACTGGAAAAAATGATTCAGGATCGGCATTTTGACATCCGGGACGTTGAACCCTTGCCATCTGAATTCAATTAGTCTATTTCCATGACATAATAAACAACACCGCCCTCATCCTTACTCTTCTCCCTTATGGTGCATCGAGACCAGGACTTGTCCACGATTTTATATGAATGGGCTGCTTTAATTTTGGTCCCGGATTGAATCCGCTTTGCTACTTCCAGAACGGGTACGGGCTTGGACTTGTTTGAAATCTGTTCCAGATTTTCCAATTCTTTAACAAGCCGGCTGTTTGCTTTTTCCAATCTTTCAATTTCAAGCTCTTTTTCTGAAATATCATGATGGATCTGGTCCTGGCGTTCAAACCATTCGTTAATTTTTTCCCCGGCTTCTTTGGCCTTTTTTTCCATTTTCCGAATGGCATCTGAAATGCTTTTCAGTGCCGCAGCATCTTTTGTCCCGTCGATAGCAGCCCTCTTATCTTCAAGTTCCCGAAGCTTTATCTGTGCACGATCCTGGATATGCGCATTGCCGGTTATGGTGCCATGCAGCCACTTGTCCACCTCTTTCATCTGACTGATCTCAGATGTAAGCTCATGAATCTTATCCCGGTTCACTGAAAGCGAAGATTTTATCTTATCTCCCAAACGGATTAAATGTTCATCGACCCCCACAGTCAACACCGATGGCCCGGAAGATTCATTGCCCACAGCACCGGCCTTGATTCCAAGCTTTGCCGACACTGTCGAGTTAAGGATGCTTCCCCTTTCGTTGTTGCAGGCCCCGCTCAGATAGATGGTAGAATCAACGATCTCTTTTTGCACTGTCAAATCCCCATAGGAATTTATTGTGGAGTTGCGAATGTATTTGGCCTGGATATTTCCCTTTACATTGATCAACTTAGTATCCATGATGCCCATTGAAACATTCAAATCCCCTGACAAATCCACCTGGGCACCGCAAATTTCTCTGGCTGTCAGCGAAACGCACTTGACCGAAAACCCCTCTTTTACCTCGCCCGGCACAACGACATTGCCGTCAAATTCAATATTTCCGGTTTCATACCCCACATCGCCTTTTACCTTGAACTCCTTGTTGACCGAGACAACCCCCATAACATCCAAATGGGGTTCGCCATGTATGCTTGAAAAAATTCCACTTTTTTCTTCGTTGAACCGGGTTCCAGGCCCTGCCGAAAAGGCCGGATCAACAGGTTCCGGCACAGATATTTCCTTGCCTTTGACATCCAGGCCGGGCTCTCCGGGTTTAGGAAAGGTTTTAGAGGCCAACATAATGCCCTCTTCCACATGGGGGATTTCGCCCCTGTCCCTGTAATCCATACTGCCGTCCGGATTTATTCTACCCGGGCGTTTGAAATTAATTGAAAAATAATAATGGATCTCTCCATCGGTAGGTAAAACAGGTGGTTTTCCCTCGGCGATAAGCAATTTTTCTCCCTGTCGGGCAGGGCCATAAAGCCACGCCTCAATGACCGATTCGTCTTCAATGCCGAAAAGAATTCCATTTTTATGAAGAAGCTGTTCGATCATATAAACCGTCACTGTTTCGGGGGCATCCTTGCTCAGCCTGATATGCGCCTTAAGATTGTTATCTGAATATTCAATGGTAAAATATTTCAGAATATCCTGCTGTGTTTCGTCCGATGCAAGCTCTGGTTTATGATTGGCCCGCCAGTACATCACATTCAAAATTACCGGCGTCAAAAGACTGGCAAGGGATTCATATTCAGTAGGCTCAATTTCAGTGGGATTAATGGTTTCATCCAATTGATTTAAATGGAGTGCCAACGCGTCAGTCAACTCGCTTTCTGAAAGCGTAAACGCATCAGACGGCTCTCTTTTTGAAAGCATGGTTAAAAAAATATCACTGACACGCAATTTAAAATCATCAAATGCCTGTTTAAATCCCAGTGAATTAAATTTGACATTTTCTTTTTCCAAAAGGGATTTAAGCGCAGGACTGCGTTCTAAGTCATTGTCCCCGAAAAGGCTTTTGAGCCTTGACTCCAGAACCCGGATTTCCTTTTCTTTTTGTTGAATCTGGTCGGTATACAGCGTCTCTTTTTTTCTCAAATTCCCGGCGATCTGGAACAATTGCTTATTCTGACGCGTGATGGTTTTCTGCAGATTTTTTATCTTTCTGCCCGCTTCATACTCATCATATCGCAATCTGGTCTGAACCAATAGGTCTTCATCCGTAAACGGCAGGGGCAGACAGGCATGAATTCCGGTTGAATTTATTGCATTAACAAAAGAGGGCAGAGAGGAAGGTTCGGCCACCAAAAGCCGCTGGGTTTCCGGAGAGATTTCTTTGGCCTTTGCCAGGATGCTCTTTTCTCCTTGTTCTCTTTCAACATATCCCTCAATAATCAGAAAATACGGAGCGGCGGAGGCCTGGGCCAGATGCTGGAGGCCGTCAGCAGGCGATGTGAAACAATCCACCTTAAACCCTTTTTCCGATAAGAGCCCGGTCTTTCTTTCAATTATGCCCCGGGGATCAATTATCAGAATTTTATTTTCCTGTTGTTTGATTTCGATAACACAACCCCTTTTCATATAGACGCAAAAAAGGCCTATGACGTTTTCTAAGTGCCGTGACTGTCAAAAATTGATGAATCCGTAAAAACTCCGACCGATGGCTAAGTAAATATTATGCGTTATCGCTTTGTTTTTCCTTTGTCGGCATAAAAAAGCCGTTCCGGGCGGCAAGATCTTTAAATTTCAGAAAAAATCTTTCATCACAGCCTGGTAGCAAAGCACAATCCGATCCTTTTCAAACATCTGTTTTTCCTCAAGTAACTTTTCTATCTGCTCGAAATAATCGGCTTCATTGACCCCTTTTTCCAATCGTTTTTTTAACTGAATGATCTTTTTTTCTTTTTGAACAATCACCCGTTTATGGGCATCCGCCTTTTGTTTGAGTTCCTGGCTTAAATGATACAGGCGGGCATTTTGTTTTTTAGCCAGGGCAAACAGGTTACGATTTTCAACGACCAATTCGTAATATTGCAACCCTGCCTTGATCATCTCCAATAAATCGTTATTGTCCCAGGGTTTTGTGATAAACCGGTGAACCGCGCCTCGATTCACCGCATCTGAAATCGCATTGATATCTGCATAGCCGGTAATTAAAAATCGGACGGTGTCCGGGATGATGGTTCTGGCTTTCTCCAGGAACTGGGTACCTTCCATTCCCGGCATTCTCTGATCCGAAAGTATCATTGAAAGTTGCTCTTCTGAGTTTTTAATAAAATCAAGCGCTTGGTCACCGGAGGCTGCGTAAAAAGAACGTGCCCCTGTCTTTTTAATCAGACGTTCAAGGGCTTTGCCGATTTTTTCCTCATCATCGACGATCAGAATAGTATGATTAAACCCCTCGGTCATTTGGCTCCCCGGTCATTTGGCGCTCATAGATAACGACATTAGAAATAAATTCATATAATTTTCGTGAACGTTTTAACTGGAAACAAGTTTAAGTCATTTTAAAATTTTTCTCAAGAGACTAAAATTATGAATGAAACGAATCCATTGGCAATTTTTAATTGTGAAATAGGCTCAGTTAAAATAGAATAAACCATCTGATTACAGCTTAATTGGGAAACAAAGCATGGCAAAGGATGCTGACAAACCTACGATTCTCATTGTGGATGATGTGCCGGACAACATTACCGTCCTGACCAATATATTGACCGACTATAACTTAAAAGCGGCAATCAACGGTGCCAAAGCACTGGAAATCGCATCGCGCTTTAGACCGGACATTATCCTACTGGACATCATGATGCCAGACATGAACGGCTATGCGGTCTGCAAGCGGCTCAAACGGGATCCTCACACCCAAAATATCCCTGTCATATTTATCACAGCAATGGATGAAGTGACCGATGAGGCCCGGGGGTTTGAATTGGGTGCTGTTGATTATATAACCAAACCCGTCAGCGCCCCGGTTGTCAGGGCAAGGGTGAAAACGCATTTACACCTGTACGACCAGAACAAGGCATTGGAACATCTGGTTTTTGAACGGACAAAAGAGTTGAACCAAAGCAGGCTTGAAATTATTCGAAGATTGGGCCTTGCGGCGGAATACAAAGATAACGAAACGGGTATGCATGTCATTCGTATGAGTTATTACTGCAAAGTCATGGCAGCGGCAATCGGTATGAGCAGCAAAGAGGTGGAGTTAATACTCAATGCATCCCCCATGCACGATATCGGTAAGATCGGCATTCCGGACAGGATTCTCAGCAAGCCGGGAAAACTGGATGCCCAGGAACGGGCCATCATGGAGCAACACACCACAATCGGTGCCGAGATCATCGGAGAACATCACACCCCACTTTTGGACATGGCAAGAACAGTGGCCCTGACCCACCACGAAAAATGGGACGGAACGGGCTATCCCCAGGGGCTTAAGGGGGATGACATTCCCCTTGTAGGCCGCATCGTCGCCATCGCGGATGTCTTTGACGCTCTTGTCAGCAAACGGCCGTATAAAGAAGCATGGTCCTTTGAAAGGGCCGTGGCAGTGATCAAAGAAGAGTCGGGCAAACATTTTGCGCCTGACTTGGTAACTGTTTTTCTGGCGAATATGGATGAAATCATTGAGCTTGCGACATTAAATGCTGACCCGGATTAAATACCATTGAAACAACAGACGCCGGAAAAAAAAATCTTTGAGGTAAGCTACGCCTAAAAAGAGAACCAATGAAAAACGAGGAGGCGCGTGAAGCTACGTCATTTCTTCATACTTTTTATTCTTACGGCGCTGTCTTGTTCTATTCTGTTTTATCTGATTGCCTCCGAATTCATTGTCAAAAAAGGATTCAAAAAATTTGAGGATGAACATGCACGGTTGCTGGTGAAAGCCGCTGATCGGGCACTGCATCTTAACCTCATCAATCTGGACAAACTTCTAATCGCCTGGGCCAGTTGGGATGACACCTACCATTTCGTGCAAATGCCAACCCCTGAATATGCCCAATCCAACCTTGCGATTAAAACCTTTTTAGAGCAATCCCTGGTATGTGTGGCGATCCAAAATAAAAAACAGGATGTAGTGCATCTGCAAGCCGTTAATCCGAACAGGCAGTTTGACAAGGATCTTGCCGATAAAATTTTCAGACAAGTATCAATTCAATACCCTTCTTTAACCGACAACATGGAAAAACAGGCCGGGATGATCATGCTTGACACCGGAGATCTTGTCTTAATGGCAAAACGCCCAATCTTGACCAGCCAAGGAGCAGGGCCTGCCATGGGGACCATGATGTTTATCCGTATCGTATCCACGGCATTGCTCGCTGAAATTTCCAGTTCATTGGAGGCAGACATTACTCTGGTCCCCTTAAGGGGCAAGGGGCATAATCACATACTGACCCGGATAAGTGAATCAACAGACAGGGTATATCTCAACCCTGGACATGATGGTGTATCTGAAGGTTTTGGGATACTCCTTGATCTTAAAGGCAGACCTTTGACGTTAATGAAGGTCACCACCGGCCCGATATTCTCCCGGCAGGGGCAAAATATTGCAAATACAGTCTTTGTGGTTTTAATTTTTGCTATTCTGCTGTTCAGTCTTGTCGCCTATTTTGTCCTCCATAAAAAAATAGTGAAACGACTGGAATTGCTCATGCATCAAATTTCCCAACGCGAATATTTTCCAGAGGATGCGCCGGTCATCTTTATCAGCGGAAATGATGAAATTCACAACCTGAGTGTCTGCATCAGCGGCATGGTTGAGCGAATAGAGCAATCCAAACAGGCGATTTTAGACAAATCCGAAGAAATGAGCCGGAATGAAAAGTTTCTCCATGATCTGTTTAACAGTATAGAAGCCGGTATTATATTAATTTTCCCGGACACCAAAGTAATTGTTGATATCAACAAATTTGCCCAGAAACTTACAGGATATTCAAAGGATGAAGTCGTGGGGCATGTGTGCCACAAACTGACATGTCCGTCCGAGGTCAACAAGTGCCCCATTCTTGATTTAAAGCAATCCAGGGATATGTCAAAACGCAAACTTTTACTTAAAGACGGTTCCACTATACCCATCATGAAGTCTGCAGCTTTTATTCATAAAGGCGACCAAACTCTTCTGCTTGAAACATTTGTTGACATCTCCGAGGCGGAGCATGCCCGACAGGCCCTTGAAAAGGCTAAAAAAGAGCTGGAGGATAAAGTTGAAGAACGCACAGCCTACCTGCGCGGCATCATTGACACGGCATTTAACGGCATCATCGTCATCGATGGCCGGGGGTCTATACAAGAATTCAGCCCGGCTGCCCAAAAAATATTTGGGTACAGCAAAGATGAACTTTTAGGTAAAAGTATTAACATTCTTATGCCCGAACCATACAGAAGAGAACACGACGCATATCTTCGCCACTATCTTGAAACCGGCATGGCAAAAATCATCGGCAGGCACACTGTCGTTCCTGCACTGAGAAAGGATGGATCACAATTTTCCATGGAAGTTGCTCTCAATACGGACATCGTCAATGGGAGACCTATCTTTGTCGCTGTCATGAGTGATGTGACCGAACGAATCAAGGTGGAGGAAGCGGTCGCCAAAGAGCAGAAACGCCTCAAGGAACTATTGGCCACAAGCCCCGTTGGTGTGGCGATCACGGTTGATGGTGTTGTAAAATTCAGCAATCCCAGCATGGTTCAAATGGGATTTAAAACCGGTGAAAAAACCGCAAACGCCTATGTGAAACCCCAGGACAGAGAACGTTTTATTGCCCAGCTCAACAAAGACGGAGAGGCCTTAAATTTTGAAACCCAGCTTCGAAATGAAACCGGGCAGCCCATTGATGTGCTGACCTTTGCATACCATTATGATTATAAAGGCAGCGATGCCGTTATAGGCTGGAACATAGATATTACCCGCCGCAAAGCCATGGAAAACGAAATCCGGGAAGGACGAGCCAGATTCCAAAGGCTGGTGGAGGACCTCGGTGGCAGGTTTGTCGTCTTCAGCCACAGACCGGACGGAGAGATATTGTTTATGAGTGAAGGGGCAAGCTCCGTATTCGGATTAACCAGAGAGGATATCCAGGGACAACAATGGCAGGATGTCATCAACTGGCTGCCCGGTGAAAAAGAAAAAGCCGAAAAAGCCTTCAGCACCTTCCTGCAAAGCACATTTACCTCCCACGAAATCGAACTGTCGTTCATACATACGGACGGCAGTAGGAAAATTATATTTATTTCCGAACATACCGTCCTGGATGAAGACGGCAAAGTAGTAACCATTGACGGCATTATAGAAGACATTACCGTCCGTAAAGCAACTGAAAAAATGCTGGCACGAGCCAAAGAAGCAGCCGAAGAAGCAACCCGGGCAAAATCCGATTTTCTGGCCAAGATGTCCCATGAAATCCGTACGCCAATGAATGCGATTATCGGTCTGTCATATCTGGCCCTGCAAGGTGATCTTAACGACAAACAACGCAATTACATTGACAAGGTACACCACTCGGCAAACTATCTTTTAGGCATTCTCAATGATATTCTGGATTTTTCCAAAATTGAGGCAGGAAAGCTCTGTATGGAACATATCAACTTTTCCCTTGAGGATGTCTTTGATCATATCGCCGATGTGGTCGGTTTAAAAGCCAGAGAAGCAGGCCTTGAGTTGATGTTTGATCTGCCCTGCACCCTGCCCACGTCACTTGTGGGCGACCCGCTCCGGCTCGGCCAGGTTTTGATCAATCTTGGTAATAATGCCGTAAAGTTTACACCCAAAGGGGAAGTGGTTATCTGTGTCCGGGTTACAAAAGACAACGACGATAAGGTAACCTTCCGGTTTGCCATACGCGATACCGGCATCGGGATGACAAAAAAACAGCAGGAAAAACTATTCCAGCAGTTCAGTCAAGCCGACACATCCATTACCCGAAAATACGGTGGTGCCGGCCTGGGCCTGGCCATTTCCAAGAAACTGACTGAAATGATGGGCGGCGGCATATGGGTGGAAAGCACGCCGGATGAGGGCAGCACATTTTTCTTTACCGCCTGTTTTGAAAAACAGCCCCCAACCGATCAGGCGACCTGCCCGATCAAAAAAGCGTCCCCGCTTCACGTCCTGGTCGCAGATGACAACGCCACGGCACGATCTATTTTTCATGAGATGCTGACAGGCTTTGGCTTCACGGCGGATCTGGCGGACTCTCCCGAAGCCGCTTACCAGTTTTTGGGACAACAAAATAACCGGCCCTACGATCTGGCCATTGTGGACTACGCCTTTGCCGAAACGAACGGCATAGAGATCGCACGCACCATGCAGGCCAATGCAACTACGACCCATGCCCCCATGGTCATCCTGGTGTCGGCCTACCATGACATGAATCTCATTCATAAGGCCAAGGATGTGGAGATCATCAAAGACGTTTTAAGCAAACCTATCATGCCCTCGACCCTGTTTGATTCCATCATGCTTGTAAAACAGGGAAAAATTCGCAGGGAAAGCAGATCCATGCGCCGCCAGGATAAAATCGTCAAAACAACGGCCAGGCTGAAAACCGCCAGGGTATTAATTGTGGAAGACAATGATATCAACCAGGATGTGGCGGCAGACCTGCTAACCAATCACGGCATTGATTACAAGATTGCCGACAACGGTCAAATCGCTTTGGAGATGCTTGAAAAATATCATTTTGACGGGATACTCATGGACTGCCAGATGCCGGTGATGGACGGCTACACCGCCACCAGGAAAATCCGTGAAGACAAACGTTTCAAAGACCTTCCCATCATTGCCATGACCGCCAATGTCATGGCCGGAGACAGGGAAAAATCCATGGCCGCCGGAATGAATGATCACATCGGCAAGCCGATCCGGGTTCAGGAACTGTTCAACGCCATGGATACATGGTTCAAACCGGCAATTTCAATGCAGGGACCCGAGTCCCGGGAAACGGCAAACAAACTGGACAGCATTACGGGAATAGACATCACAGCCGGCCTGGAGACCGTTCAAGGCAACCACGATCTTTATCTTAAATTATTAGGCAAATTCCATGACCGTTACCATGATTTTGAACAACAGTTTAATGCAGCCAGACACGACGAGGATAAAAAAGCACCTGTGAGATGCGCCCACACCCTTAGAGGGGTGGCAGCCAATATCGGTGCCCATGAAATTAAAGAGAAGGCCGGCGATCTTGAATCCGCATGCACAAACCATCAACCGGAACAAACGATAGACCACGCGCTTCGAACTCTGGTACACGCGCTTTCCAGGATGATGGAAAAATTAGCGCCGTTTGCAGCTCCCGCTCCTGATTTGATTCCCGATGCAGTTTTTTCCGGGAATGCGTCCATCCCGGAAAAGGCACTTGAAATTATAAAACGGCTTGGACTGATGATTGATGAATCAGATATCGGCGCACTACGAATCGTTACCCAATTGCAAAAAATGCCAGGAATCGAACCTTATGCACTAATAATAAACGAAGTTGCCAAGGCATTGGAGGAGTACGATTTTGATCTTGCAAAAAAACATATAGACAGCTTTGAGGACCTGTAAAACAATCCAAACAACGGCACCATCAATTTGGGCTGCATAATTGATCAATCTCTTTAATGATGAGTGCAATGTCTTCATAATTGGATTATTGTCCTTTGATGAATATTGATAAGTTCAAGGCGGTTAATGACACCTTTGGACACGATATCGGCGATAAAGTGCTGATCGAATTTTCTTCTATCGTCTGCAAAAATTTAAGGTGTGTAGATGTACTCGGCCGGTGGGGTGGAGAAGAGTTCATCGTAATCTGCCCGGGGACATCCCTGGAAAATGGAGTCAAGGTTGCTGAGAATCTAAGATCCAGGGTTCAAGGCAACTGCTTTGCGCCCGTTCCCGAAGTCACAGTCAGTATTGGGGTCAGTGCCTTCCATGAAAATGATCATGCCTACACCGATGCCGTGAAGCGAGCTGACAATGCACTATATAAATCAAAACACACAGGCAGAAATTGTGTAAACAGCATTGCAGGCGACTCACAAAGTGATGTGATCCCTGTAAATTAGGCCCGTTTTTAATCATCGCTGTACTTTTTGCGGATTTTAAGTATTTCGCTTTTAATTAAAAAAAATGCATCCACAACCTCCGGATCGAATTGAATCCCTCGACTTTCGGCAATGATCTGGAAGGAAACATCCAGGGGAAAGGCATCTTTATAGGGCCGTTTTGTGGTCAGTGCATCAAAGACATCCGCCACCGCAATAATTCTTCCCACCAATGGAATCTCCTTTCCTTTAAGCCCCCTTGGGTACCCCTTTCCATTCCACCATTCGTGGTGCGTCAAGGCGATGATCTCCCCGAGCCGTATAAATTCCGTCTTTGAATTCTCAAGAATTCGTGCGCCGATCAACGTATGTTGTTTCATAACGGCAAACTCATCATCCGTCAATCCGCCGGGTTTCAAAAGAATACTGTCGGGAATACCGATTTTCCCCACATCATGCATGGGGGCGGCATAGAGGATGGATTCCACAACGTTCTCGGGCAGACCCATTTGGTCTGCAATGGCCGCAGAATAGTTGCTCATGCGATAGATATGCGATCCCGTGTCTTCGTCCCTATATTCAGCCGCCTTTGATAAAATGTGAATCGTCTCAAGCGAACCGTCCTTGATTCTTAAAAAGGCATTTTCCAGTTGACGTGTACGCTGGGTAACTTTTTCCTCCAGGATTCGATTTTGATCGTAAAGGGCCATGTGGGTTTTTACCCGCTGCCGGACAATGGACGGACTGACCGGCTTGATAATGTAATCCACGCCCCCGGCGGCAAACCCCGTTTCCTCATCCTGGACGCTGGAAAGTGCCGTAACAAAAATGACGGGGATTTTACGTGTAGCCGGATTTTGCTTCAAGGTGCGGCACACCTCATACCCGTCCATACCGGGCATTTGAATATCCAAAAGGATGAGATCCGGAAACTCTGGCTGGGCCATGATATTCAAGGCCTTCTCCCCATTGGTGGCGATCTTGAGCCGGTAATCTTTTTTTAAAATACCCGCCAGCACATCGATATTCTCCGGACTGTCTTCGACGATCAAAATGGTCCGTTTACTGTTTTGATCTTCCATAGTTTTACCTTTCCATTGCCGACAAAACCTCATAATAGGCCGAAAGCGCGCCTTCAAAATCGTACTGCTGCAACTGTCTTTCCACTTGTTCCAAAGTCCCGGAGACCGAAGTGCCTTTTAAAATCGTTTTGATTTCATCCAGTTTTTCCACCGCCTCCAGGTCATTTTCTTTCAGGTAGTTCTCCAGCGCCTTTAACAGAGGCAGCGCCGTGTCAACATCAATGGAAGACGCTGCCGACGCCACCCCGTCCCAGGAGGTATCTTCCAACCGGTCAGCGATCGCTGTCAAGACCTGTTCCATTCCCGATGAGACGTCCTTTAGATGGACGTCAAGCGCATTAACACCATCTTTCAGGGCCGACTCCAGGGCAAGGAGGGATCTACTGAGGCCGGGCGCGCCGATTACGCCGACCGCGCCTTTAAGCTTGTGCACCAAACAGCAGGCGGCATCCCTGTCCCCTTTGATGAGTAGCCGGCCAAGGGTTTCCATCTCATGGGTGTAATTCTTCTGAAATTTGCCCAGTATATTTTCAAGAAGGATTTGATCGCCACCCATCCGGCTTAAAGCCGCCTGGAAATCCAAAACCGGAAGCGATTCTTCGGTTTCATTGGTATCCCTTTGTTCCGCGTCCAACACGACAAGGTTCGGCGCTTTATAATTCACCTGGGAATGATCCACGTCAAACGCCACGGAAAAAAAGAATTCGCTTCCTTTTCCCGGAGTGCTTTGCACCGCCAGTTTACCCTGCATCAATTCCACAAGCCGTTTGCTGATGGCAAGTCCCAGACCCGCCCCCCCGTATTTTCGCGTATTGGAAGTATCCGCCTGGGTAAATGCATCAAACAAAGTATCCATCTGGCCGGAAACAATGCCGATGCCTGTATCTTTTACCGAAAAGTGCAGAAGCACGTTCCGGGGCGTCTCTTCTTTAAGTGACACCTGGATAACAACCGTTCCTGTGTCCGTGAACTTTACGGCATTTTCAGCAAGGTGGAGCAGCACCTGTTTCAGTTTGGGACCATCTCCCAGAAGAGATTCTGGAATTTCCGGATCCATGTCGAACAGGACATTCAATTGTTTTTGCCCCAAAAATTGGGATAAAACATGGTCTTTCACCTGGGACATAAGATCTGAGAACTGAAATACCGCCTTTGTTAAATGCATTTTACCGGTATCAATGCCGGCATAATCCAATACGGAGTTGATAAGGATCATCAACGACTCGGCAGCCTCGGTGATCTTCTCCAGGTAGTCCTGCTGCTCGCGAGTCAACGGGGTATCCAGCGCCAGATGCGACATGCCGATGATGTGGTTCATGGGGGTCCTGAACTCATGGCTCATATTGGCCAGAAATTCGCTTTTGGCCCGGCTGGCGGCAGCGGCCTTTTCAGCAAGGGCATTGGCCCGCGCCGTCTGTTTTTTCAACTCCGTAATGTCGACAAATGTCTCCAGAAAACTTTCCCGGCCCTCATATTCTATAGGTATGACGGTTTTCAGGATATTGCGCTGTTCACCGTCCACCGTTAAAAGCATACTCTCGGTTGTCTGAATTTCGGTCCCATTGTCCGGGATAAGCGCACACTCATTTTCATTATGACAAAACAGCCGATCACAGGGTTTTCCGATCAAATCGGAGACGGCAGTTCCGGCCATGCCGGCGGCAAGCGTATTGGCAAATTCCATGGTATGCCGTTTTTTATCAACAATAAGCACGCCTGCCTGGATATTTTGAAAAATTTTCGTGATCTTTGCTTCGCTTTTTTTCAATTTTAATTCGGCGGCCATCCGTTGCCATAAAATGAACATGAAGACGACGGTCACCAGAACGATGATCAGCAAAAAGCTTGCGATAATCGCCGTCATTTTGGTCTTCACTCCGGCAAGCCAGACATCTTCGCCCACGGAGAGCACAACCCCCACTTGCTGCCCGAAGATACTGAGGGGATAGTAGGCGGAAAAGACCTGATGACTCTCCCCCTTTAGGGCAATCGTATGAACCTGTTCACCCAGATAATTGTCTGCAATATCGTCAACGATGGTATTTATCCCATCCACCTGGCGTTGTGATTTTGGAACAGCCCGCTGATCAACCAGAAAGGAGAGGATTCTTCCGGCCGGGTCAATGCACCAGGGCCAAAACTCCCGGCTGATATGGCTTTTCCTTAATTCTTGATAAATGATCCGGGGAAAATTCATCCGAATTTCGATGGCCCCTACTTTTTTTCCGTCCTGTCGTATATCTCTGAGGAAATGAAGCGTATCATTTTCAAGGCGGCAAACGGTTCCATCAACGACCAGCCGGGGGGAGTCATTTTTGCGGATTTCGGAAATAAAAAAATAATTGCCCTGGCTGTTATACAGTTCGCGGAACACCGACGCGTTGAAGATTTGAATGGACGACAGGACGTTCTGATACTTCGAATAAAACCGCCGAACCTGGTTTGCAAGGTCATAATCCAGGCTCTCTCGAACCAGCAGTTCGTGAAAAGGAATGGTGGTCAGTGCATACTGGACGTCTTCTTGGAATTCATCGGCAAAGCCCTGGAGATTCCGGGCGCTGATATCCACCTGATGCGATAGCATCTCAAAAATATGTTTTTTTTGCACATCAACAATAACATGGACATTGTAGCCGGCAACAACACCCGAAATGAGAACAAACACAAGGGGAATGATCAGATATTCTTTTTTCAAGATGGTTTCCAAGGGTCTTTCAGTAGAGAATCTGCAGCAACTTCCAGTCCAGTTCCGGGATATCCACCGACATGACACGAATCGTCTTATCCGCTTTTTGAAATGTCACGTTGTTCTGATTTTCATTGAAGATACGCTGTGCCATATTCCGAATCTCCCGGGACCTGCTTTTCAAAAGATTGTAGTTGTCTGTCCGATAGGTATCCGAACGGATGGTTTCCAGGTATTTGTGGGTTTCCAGGGGCGGCAGGGAGAGCAGCGAGGTCAGATAATCCTGGATGGACACAACGGTGGCCGATGCATCCAGCAGCACCAAATCCGCATTTTCCATATCAAGGTAGCGGTCGGTGATGGTATTTATGGAGACATCCAGTCCAGGGACGCCTTCAAGTTCTCCGTCCACATAGACCGGGGCAATGGCCGAAACCATCCACCCTCTTCCCGCGGGATCCACGTAAGGCTCCTTGACCCAGACCGCCTTTTTGTCCGGATTATGCCGCATGTCGGCAAGATAATAAAAATTGTACTTGGGAATATCCATTTTAGGCTCATACTGGGTGATCACATCAAAATAGGGATATATACGATTGTATGAATTCTTGTCGTTATAATAGGACTGAACGACTTCCGGATATTTCTCCACGATCTCCATCAGCCGGACTTCCAGCGGTTCGGTACCATAAACGATATTTTTGATTTTCTCGTCAACGGGCACAACACCCGACACAAACACGGCACTTTTCCCATCATCTACCGGCTTGTAAAAAACTCCGTTTTCGTGGAGCTTGTACCGGGCCGAATCAGCACGAGAGACATTTTGATCCATGGTCTGGGGTACATACAGTGAGGCCGTAAATTCCGCCAGGTTTGCAACCGCATGCCGAATCGTCAAAAAATCTTCATTGATCCGCTTTGCTGTCTGGCTAAGCCTCTGGTCATCTGTCGGCACGTTTTTTTCATCAGATTGACTGCAGGAACAGCATAAGAAAACGGCCAGCATACAGGCCGGCAAAAACAGCCGGCGCTTAATAAAAATCTGGATAAATCTCTTGTGAAGCCAATTGACGGATGGATTCATACCCCCTCCTTTTAACTGCATGGGTCGATGCTAAAAGTTCAGATTGATCAGACCTAAGCCTGCCCGTGTTTCGACAGCCATAGCTCAAGTTCGTGCAGGGGCATGGGCCGGGCAAACACATACCCCTGAATATCCATGTTCCCCAGCCGATTTAAAATGTCCAGTTGAATATTGTCTTCTACGCCTTCGGCCACGATCCCCATGTTCAATTTATTGGCCATCAGTACAATGGTTTCAACCAGGGCCAGGGCATTTTCATCGTCCACAATGTCATCGATAAAGGATTTATCGATTTTCAAGGTGGTGATGGGCATCTGTTTCAGATAAGCCAGGGAAGAATACCCCGTACCAAAATCATCAATGGCCGTTGAAATGCCGATGCGTGACAAATTTTGAAGCCGGATCATGGTGGTATTAATATCGCGCATCAGCAAGGATTCGGTAATCTCTATTTTCAGACGATCCGTCGGGTATGCGTTCTCTTTTATAATCCCTGCGGCCATTTTTTCAAATGCGGGTTCATCCATCTGACGTGCGGAAACATTGACCGAGAGCATCAGGTCTATCTGACTTTTTTCCCTTATGCGACAGGTCTGTTCAACCGCTTTTTTAAAAATCTGTTTGCCGATGGGAATGATCAGGCCGGATTCTTCGGCCAGGGGAATAAACCGACCGGGCGGCACAACGGTTCCATCGGGTTTTATCCAGCGCACCAGGGCTTCAAGGCCGACGGGCTTTAACGTCCTGATATTGACCTGGGGCTGAAAATAGACCTGGAATTCATCGTTTTCAATGGCCGTGCGCATGGCCATTTCCATCTCAATTCGCTGGTTGATCTTTTTGGCCATTTTCTCTTCAAACAGATAATATGTGTTCCTGCCTTTGTCTTTTGAGTGATACATGGCAAGATCGGCATGGCGAACCAGCGTGTCTGCATCATCCCCGTCTCCGGGAAAAACGGAGATACCGATACTGCAGGTAATATGAAACGATTTACCGTCAATATAAAAGGGGGTTGTAAATGCCTCCTGGATGCGTTTTACGAGGCCGATAATTTCCATCATATCATCCACGTCCGTAACCATAATGATAAATTCATCCCCGCCGAGCCGGGCCACGGTATCACTTACCCGGGTGACGCCGTCTAACCTTTCGGCAGCCTCTTTTAACAGTTCGTCGCCCTGGGCATGCCCTGCCGTGTCATTGACGTCCTTAAAGTTATCAAGATCAATGAAGATCAGCTGGAGCATTTTTTTATCCCGCCGGGCCCGGGTGATGGCATGTTCAAGCCGGTCTTTGAACAGCGTCCGGTTGGGAAGACCCGTGAGCGGATCATGGTAGGCCATATACTCAATCTGCTTTTCTTTGGTTTTCATTTCGGAAATATCATGAAACACGGCCACGTAATTTTTGGTCTCTCCATATTGATCCCGGACGGCGCTGATGCTTAAAAATTCCGGGTAGGCCTGACCGGACTTTCTGCGATTCCAGATTTCCCCGGACCAATGGCCTTTTACAACCAGAGACTGCCACATGGTTTTATAAAAATCTTGATCATGCCGATTCGATTTTAAAATCCGTGGGTTGTGTCCGACAGCTTCCCCGGCGCTGTAACCGGTGATGTCGGTAAAGGCTTGATTGACGGCCAGAATCTTTCCATCAGGATCGGTTATGGACATCCCCTCATTGGCATGTTCAAATACCTTTTCAAAGAGTTGAAGCCGGACTTCAGCCTCTTTTCGGATCATATTTTCTGTGATCAAGTTTCTTTTATACGTTTCCAGGCGACGAATAAATTCATTGAAACTGGATTCAAGATCGCCGATTTCGTCTTTACGCCGGATTTCCAGCGGCTGCAACTGCCAGTCCTGGTTCATATTAACGTTTAAATGGTTGATCAGGCCGGTCAGCGGCCGGGTAATGGAGGTGCTTACCACCAAAGAAACAAGCGCAATGACGGCGATGGAGGCAGCCAGGATAACAAAAAATAACTGTCGCATTTCCGAAAGCTTGGCAAAGGCTTTTTTCGTATATGTTGACGAGGCAATGAACCAGTCAAACTCGGGGATATAGTCAAAGACCATCAATTTTTCTTTGACGGACTGATCTTCAGGGTTTTTCCAGAAGTAATGCAACAGACCTTTTTTCTGTTCAATAATTTTTCGGATCTGTTTTTTATTTTCGCCTGTGGCATAATCATTCATGTTGCCGATTAATTTAGGATGAATAATGATGTTGGCCCGGCTGTCAAAAACAAACGAGTAACCGGTGCCAAAGATATCCCTTGCCAGCACGTTATCCTTGAAATCCGCCACCGAGACAAGCTGGGCAAATTCCGATTTGTACGATGATACGGAAATAATCCAGTCCCAAGGCTCAAAATATGTCATGTGCAGGGCCTTGGCGTGCTTCTCAGTGTCCTGGGGATTTTTCCACCAGTATTCCAGATACCCGTGTTTGCGCATCAACTGCTTCTGGATGAACTCCATTTCGGCAAAATTATGACCTTTAACATCCTGTTTAGGATGAATTTTCACTTCCCCGGTACTGTCAAGGACATATATGTATCCGGTTTGACCGATCTTTTGACTTAACAGCAATTTTGCCGCCTGGTCTTTTGCCTCGCTCTCGGAGATTAGATGATCCTGGAAATCCTTATAGATGTGCTCAATGATTTCCAGATTTTTTTCAGCAATTGTTCGCAGGCGAATTTTAATGGAGACGGTGCCGGCTGTTTCAATCAGGCCTTTGATTGATTCGTTGGAAAGGGTCAAGGCATTTATTATCTGTTGCTCGAGATAATTTTTTACATGGATATAGTACATGGTAAAACCACATGAAAAAACAGCCGTGGCCACCAGCGAATAGATACAAAACAGCTTGAACCGTATGGACAGACGTTTTGGCATATTGAATCTTCATTGTTACAGGTTGAGATTTGTAACCGGATAATATGCCTAAAAGTGTATTTCAAAACGACTGTTAAATCAAGGCGTTGTTTTTTTACGGCAGTGATATCAAGAAATGTTTTTAAAATTGAATTTTGTTGAAACGTAAGTCATGAGAACTTTGCGGCCGGCTTGGGCCACTGTAAAATTCTCATGACTTCCGGAACATTGGGGAGGGATATTCTTAGGTTGCCTGGTGCATATGTACATCCTGCTGGGGATAGGGGATGCTGATACCGTTGGCATCAAGAGCCAGTTTGATATTTTCAGTGAGGGCAAAATAGACCGCCCAGTATTCGGCTGTTTTAACCCAGGGGCGGACCACGAAATTCACGCTGGAATCGGCAAGTTCCGACACCGCAATAAGCGGCTCAGGTGCAGGCAGGACACGCTTTTCTTCGTCCAGAACCCCCCGAATGACCTCTTTGGCTTTTTTGATATCATCGTCATACCCGATGCCGATAACAAGATCCACCCGGCGAATGGGGTTGGCCGTAACATTTGTAATCACATTGGACGTTATGCCGGCATTGGGCACGATCACTTTTTGATTATCTGGCGTCTTCAACTCTGTGGTAAACAGAGAAATGCTCACGACGGTGCCGGTGACCCCGCCGATATCCACAAAATCATCGACCCTGTAAGGTCTGAACAGCACCAGCATGACCCCCGAAGCAAAATTGGACAAAGAATCCTTCAAGGCAAGGCCAATGGCCAGGCCGGCAGCGCCGACAATGGTCAGAAAGGAAGTGGTGTTGATACCCAGCTGACCTGCAGCGGCGATGACGATCACGACCATGAATGTATAGTAAAGGATACTGTCAAAAAAACGCACCAGCGTGATATCGATCTTGTTTTTTTCCATCAATTTCGTAATCAGGTTGGTAATTCTTCTGGCCAGCCATTTGCCTATCACCAGGATCAGCAGTGCAGCAATGATCTTTACGGAATAGGTGGTCACCCAGTAGGTCACCGTCTCTATATATTTTTCAATGTCAATTTGCTTTAACCACTCCATTGAGCCTCCTTTGTAAATTTTATCTAATCAATTAAAATCCTTTTCCAATCCGGCTTCTTTTGCCGCCAATGGCATTACCTATACTCAAGTCAAAAAGTTGTCAAACAAAACAACACAGCGCTGTGTCCATCCTTTAGTGCAACAGAATGGATACCATTTTGTAATCCGGTCCAAAATCAGATATAGTGGTATGTTAATAAACCGACGATGGTTTCACTAAAGCCATGTACGATAGGAAGACAAAGGATACCTATGGTTAATTTTTTTTGCAGACTCAAGTGTATTGTTCTATTTGCCGGCGTTCTTTTTTTCCTTGCGCCACCCTGGGTAGAAAGTGCCCCGGTGTTGAGACTCGCCACAGATCCCTGGCCCCCCTACGCCACAGGACAGATAGGCGGCGCGCTGGCAAGCGGGTATGCGCTTGATATCGGTACAGAGGTGAGCAAACGTATCCATTGCACATTAAAGGCCGATCTTCTGCCATGGCAGCGGGTACTGGTCTGCATGAAAAACGGCACCTACGATATAACCTTTCCCATTCAGCGCAAACCGGCAAGGGAAGATTTCATGGTGTTTACGAATGTGATTATTGAGGACCGGGTGTTTCTATGGCACCTGAAGACCCGTAAAGACAATCTATGCACATGGCAAACCATTGATGATCTTAAACCTTACACCATTGGTATTGTTTCAGGTTACACCTACCGGAAGAAGATGGACAATGCCATTGAAAACGGCGTGATAAAAACAGAAAAAGTCAACTCGGCTGAATACAACCTAAAGAAACTTTTATGTAAGCGATTTGATGGATTTCTGGAGAGCGAATCCGTTGTGATGAGCTTTTTTCAAAAGTATCCGGAATACACAAACCGGATCACCCACGCCCCCCGGATTGTATCCAAGGATGTTTTCAGGATCGGAATTTCAAAGAAATCACCGTTTGTGCAGATGCTGCCGGAGATCAACCGGGTTATCCGCGAAATGAGAGAGGATGGCACCATTGCCGGAATTATGACCCATCCAAAATAAAACTATAGGCTGAATTAACTGATATTCAGCCTGAATTTGGCGCAATTTCGCCCGCCCTCCTCCTTTGCCTCGTAAAGACTGAGGTCGGCCATTTCAATAAAATCCTTTTCGGTCAATTCTGAAGTTGGCGTGACAACCGCTACCCCAAGGCTGATGGTGACACAGTCACAAATTTTGGAGGATGCATGGGGAATATTGAGCGCCTCCACCCGGGCACGGATGCTTTCGGCCATGTTCAATGCGCCATCAAGCCCGGTTTCCGGCAAAATCGCCGCAAACTCTTCGCCCCCATACCGAGCCGCCATATCCCGGGGCCTGCGCATAGAGGCGCCAATTGCCCAGGCGATGCGCGTTAAACATTCATCCCCGGCCCGGTGCCCATAGGTATCATTGTAATACTTAAAATGATCGACATCGCAAAGGATCAGAGCAAATTCAGTTTTAATGCGTTTATGGGCGGCCCACTCCAGGCTCAAATAGTCATCGAACCGTCTGCGGTTGGCAAGCCCTGTGAGGCCGTCCTGATTGGAGATCAAAATCAGTTTTTCGTTGGCCGCTTCCAAAGCGCTCTGGATCTCTTGCCTCTTTTTAATCTCAAGGGTCAGGGCCTCATTCTTTTCCTGGAGTTCTTTGGTTCGTTCTTCAACTTTCAGCGCCAGATTTTTGGAATATTCATCAATTTTTTCATAGGCCTCCTGCAACTCCTGGATTCTCATCTCCAGGGCAAACTCCCTGCCCTCTATTTTTACCAGCATAAACCCGATACTCTCGCTGAGTTCGGCAATCAAGGGGTGCCGTTCCGCCCTGGTTAATTCAAACAAGGCATCAACATCTGTTTTATCGTACTTTCCATAGGCAATCGCCCCGCACAACTCAATCAGCTTTTTGAGATTGGTCAAATCGTCATTACTTTCCATAAAAATCCCTGTCAATTTTTTTATAAGAAAGTCTGTGTGACCTATATAGATCTTTAAACTTTCGTTGGGTTGAGCCTATTGGTTGATGGATCAGATCGGCCATTGCCGTCACTACAATCATAGTAGGCGAAAATTTGAATATAATTGAACAGGATGTGCTGGAATTGTGGCCTTGTCAAGAAGAAATAAAAACAAAATAAATCCATGCTGCCGATCCGGCTTGCGAAAAAAAATTTAACTTAAGCCCAGGCAGGTGAACTTTATATCTATGACATTTTTTAAATAGCCTTTCGTTAAACAAAATCACTATAAATTTAATTCCTTATATTAATAACGAAAAATCTTTTAAGAAATATACTTCCCCCAAAGATTACATTTTTTTCTCACCCAAAAACTACCCAAAAAAGCGGAAAATCTTAATGATTAAGGCATTTGACAAATTGCTTCAGATGGCATAAATTTTGCTGTATATTCAACCACAAATTTTATTAACATCCATTATTTGAGTTCCCCCACGACAATCAGTGGCAATGGGGAAGTACGTTCAAAAATATTTTTTCGATAAAACCCTGAAGCGCCTGATCAGGCAAGGAGATTTCTGATGAATCAATCAAAAAAAGCAAAATGGGTATCTGCTATTTTCGTATTCATGTTTACGCTGGTTCCAGGTATTTTAGCGGCATCCGAGCCGACAACCCTCTCTTTTCCCGGAAACGGTTATGTGGGTGTCTCTGTGCACACACAAATACCTGCGGACTTAAGTTGGTTAATTTTAGGCATCACACAGTCTGATATTAACCATTCCTGGGTCACGGCAACCGTGGACGGGGTTCAAGGCGTAATCCATGCCGATGGATACATGGGCAACGTCCACTTTCTTTGCTGGCCTGACTTTTTAAATCTGTGTATCCCTGGATCCATACGCCTGTTTAAACCGGATAAAATGGCGATCGGATATGCAGAACTCGAAGGGTTTGGCTTCAACCTATCCCGTATCCCCCCGATTCTAAGAAATTTGCTGGCCCGCCGCCTGGGAAATATCATGATCAACATGTGGATACACAAAATGCTTGACTACAACGGGGTGCCTTACGATTTTTATTTCATGCCCTGGGATAATCAGATTTACTGCTCGGAACTGCTGGCCCATGGCTGGACAAAAACCAGATCCTCTTTTAAACTGTTCCCACCACATGCGGCATCCACCCTGCCGGGCTGGAACGTGGATACCCATCAGCCTGACGGCGTAACCTACGGCATGTTGCTGGAAGCGTCAGGGTTTAGGGCTGATATCCCCGTTTACAATGTGGCCGATATTTTTAACAACCCCTATTTTGAAGAGATAAATGTTGATTAAACAAAATATACTTGAAGAACTTTTGGGGCTGCTCAGCCTGGAAAAAATTGAAGAAGATATTTTTCGGGGCCAGAGCCAGGACCTAGGCTATGGCAACGTATTCGGGGGCCAGGTCCTGGGCCAGGCACTGTCTGCGGCATCCCGCACTGTACCGGATCATCTTTGTGCCCACAGTCTGCACGGCTATTTCCTTAGGGCCGGAGATGCGTCCTGCCCCATTGTCTATATGGTGGAACGTACCCGGGACGGCCACTCCTTCTCCACCCGGCGGGTCAAGGCCGTCCAAAAGGGCCGGACCATATTTTCCATGTCCGCCTCATTTCACAAATATGAAGACGGGTTTGAACACCAGGATCCCATGCCTGATGTAAAAGGCCCTGACGGCGTGGAAAGTGATCACGACAAGATCCTTCGCTACGCAGACAAAATCCCCGAAGATATTGCAAAAAAACTGTTATGTCCCAAGCCCATTGAACTGCGGGCCGTCAATCCGGTAGACCCGTTTCATCCCGTTCCCAGGCCCCCGGACAAATATGTCTGGTTCAGGGCAACAGGCCCCTTGCCCGATGATGCGGCAACCCACAGGTATATGCTGGCCTATGCATCGGATTTTCATCTGGTGCCCACAGCCCTGTATCCCCACGGCAAAACCTTCTGGTCCCCGGACATGCAGGTGGCAAGTCTGGATCATGCCATCTGGTTTCACAGGGATTTCAGGATGGATGACTGGCTGCTCCATGTGATCCACAGCCCCAGTGCCGCCATGGGCCGGGGGCTGAACCGGGGTTCCATCTATACCCGGGACGGGAAACTTGTGGCCAGTGTGGCCCAGGAAGGGCTGATCAGACAGCTGGATAAAACCAAATAGCGCTGAGCTCACAGCTCATAGAGGATAGCTATGAGCTGTTCTCACTGCCGCTGCTTTCCTGCGATCAAACCGGCTCGAATCGTGCGTATCAGATTGGCAATCATCAGTAAAATCACGATCCAGAACACCATCCACGCAACCGTATCAAATTGAGGTCCGCCTGCGATGGCTGCATACACATAGGGTAACAGGGTATTAATCAAGACAATAAGTCCCCAGAAAAGAACCTTGGGCCATGCCATGGCCCGACCGCCCAGGGAGTTGACCAACCGGGCGCATCCCACAATAAACCCGGGCACGGTGATCATGTCAAAAAACAAGAAGACCAGCGCATCAATCCCCCGGCTTTCAAGAAGGCCATGGAACAGCAGATACTTAACAACATCGTAGCACCACAAAAAGCATATGCCCGAAAGCTCATGGTGCCTTCTGATTCTCATTTTCAATTAAATGTTGTCTTTAACCACGTGGAAGGAAATTTCCGACCCCGTAACCGTGCTGCGGCCGGAATGAAGAAAAGAGACAATCCAGACCGCCTGGAAAAAAAGAATCATGCCCGGATGCCACAACGCTTTAAATCCTTTATCCAGGGAAATGCTCACCTCGAGATCAGGAAAAAAGGCCAGCAGTACAATGGTATAAACGATGGCTGCCAGGGCCATGATCTGATACATGGAAAATTTGCGTTCTCCTCTGAAATCGGCCCGGAAAAATTCAGATACCACCCGCCAAACCTGGGTCACCACAAGGGTCTCCACAAGGGCTGCCCCGGCAAACCCGTTGAGAAACAGCAAGGTTCCGGCAAGGCCGGATGCGACATAAATTACGGAGGTGATGATCTGGATGGGAATCAATGCTTCACCGTCCAGCCCCGACGCATAGGCCGCCTTTTTAGTCTCCCCGGTAAAGACCACATTAAAATGTTCAAATAATTTACGGATGCGCTCGGAACACTGGCTCAACGGCTTGCCATAGCAGCACCCGAAACTTAAACAGGCAAGGCGCCCCAAAGATTCCCCAAAGGTATATCCAATGCTCAAAACAGCCATCATCACAGCAACGGGCACATGAAATTCAAAGATCGCCCCCAAGGTGGCATTCACCACCATAATAATCCAGGGTGCGGTCACAACACCGGCAAACACGGCCCCGCCAATAGTCAGGGTTGCTTTTTTCTTTTCAACAATCCGTGCAACCACCTTTGACGCCGGAATGGTCACAGCCAGCAGCAAAACGGTCAGCAGCACCAGAACAGAAATGGACACCCCGGCCGATGCGGCCAAAATGACAACTATAATCACGCCAAAGGTATATGCATTGGCAGACAACAGCCCATACCAGGTCAGGTTCATCCCCCGCCACTGGCCCTGGTCCGTCTTTTCCAAGGGAAAGGCCGCCACCATCTGCCACTTTTCTTTGGGCAAGGTTTTAAATCCCCATCTCAATACAGTGCCGATCAACAGCCCCAGCCCAACAACAAAAAAAATGGCCGCCATTACAAATCTCCCAAAGTTGCAGTTTCATTACAGGTGCAGGCACGGCCGATACCCGAACGCACGGAGACCTCGGTCTCCACAAGGGGTCTGCCAAAGCCCACACTGAAACGACTGCTCACATCAGTGCGCATCTGGTTTTCAAGCAAGTCCTTGGAAAACCGAATGCGCTGTTTTTGAAATATCACAATGGTTGTGGAAGACCCTGGACGATACAGGCTTTTGGGGTATCCTTTTTTCATGAAAAGTCCGGGCATGACCGCCTGGGGATTTTCATATCCCTTGCGGCTATAACACTGGACAATTTTTCCGATCATCATGGCCACCACTTCCACCATGCACACAAGACCGCATCCTGTGCCGCCCGGCACATCGGTATCAATGATGGTGACCACCCGCCGGTTTTTGGAATAGGGTGTCACCTCCCGGACCACAGCCCCGGGGTTGCAGGAATGAAAATGCCCGTCGATCTCATAAATGTCCAATACCGTTCCGGCTACGGGCGTATGGTTATAATGGTATTTATCCGGGGTTAACCGGGTCACGGCAAAACCGCCCTGGTCAAAGGCATCCAGCCAATGGGGTTTATCCCGGCCGATCAGCTCTGAAAAATCAAAAAATTTGCCTTTGATAAAAATGGCTGAACCTTCTGAAAAGCTCCCCACCAGAAGACGCGAATCTGCCGGAGAAACAACGGCATCAGCATCTTCGGGCATGGGGCGAAGATGTTCATAGCGAATTTTGCGTTCAAACACTTTTCGAAGGGTATCAAGTTCGGCGGGGTCTCCTGCCACCTCGCTTAAATCAATGCCCTGGGCAGCCAAAAAACGTCTGGTATCAGCGGGTGGCTTAAAAAAAGGCCAGTCATAGGAAACGGCCCCGATCAGACTGGACATCCGTGCCGAGATCATCAATTGAAACAAAAAGGAAGAATTCTCTCGAATCGGCGAATAAACGGCGTTGATGACGGAATCTGCCTTCAGGTTTTCGGTTCTCACCTGTCTGGTCTTACGATCTATATATTGATGTTTCATAGTGCCGGTATTATGCCCGCACTTTGTTTTAACCATGTTAATCTACGACTAAAAAATTATGTGCGAACGATGAGAAAATTTTAAGCATCCTCCCATGCTTTCATCTCTCTGCTTATCACCAGAATCATCAGATAAATAAATTTCTTAAGGGTCTCCGGCGCACAGGTCTCATCCATGAAATCCTGACGCATCGATTTTAAAAACTTGAGTATGTCCCGGCTGCCCAGGATCTGCCCCAGAGCCTGTCCGTAAGCGTTATCCCGGTATCTTGCCCAAAGATCTATCTGCTCAAAGGCTTTGCCGAGCAGGTCAAACCCCTGGCGGACATGGTCGGATCTCAATGTCCGGCCGTAATAATCTTCTGCTCGTGTGTTAAACTGCCTGCCCGGCATGGACATGGGCTTATGCTTTCCGGAACCATCAAGAATCCCCTGGGAGATCCGGCCCCATGCGGCATGGGTCTCGGGCTCATTGATGCGGTTGTCAAGGTCATCAAGCACAGATGCCCCGTTCAAAGCGGATATAAGGTCGGAAGCATCTGTTTGAATCAAAGAGATAAGGGCCCGCTGGTATTCCCGGACCAAAACCCGGGTGTAACCGGGATACCGGTGACTTTGCCTGGTTTTAGCCGTATTTTTTAAAATTTTGGCCAAAAATTGATTGGGGGTCCGGGTTTTAACAAAAAACGTCGGCACCCCAATGGCCGTGCAGAAAAATATCTGGCGACGCTCGCTTTCCACGGTCGGGGAATCGGGTATCATGGCATGGTCCACCTGCTTGGAAAAGATATACTTATGGGCCAGGGCCGTGATCAGCACCTGAAGGTCGGCGGCCTTGCCCATATCCCGGACAACATCCTCAAACACGCTGAAGTAGCGGTGCTCGAACCCGGAATATCCCATCTGGTGATATTTGCGCAACCGGACCAGCTGGTACAGGGCCATGCGCCCGTCAAACACCCCCATTTCGGTCAAATCTTTTTTAAGATCGGCCTCACTTTCCAGACTGCCGTTCAACGCCGGGCTCTGGAAGGTACTCATCACCGACGTAAAATAGTCAATGAGCCGGCCATCGGGCACAAAATCGCCTTTGAGCCTGAATACATTTGCAATCATGCGGTCCAGCCACACCGGACCAAAGGGGGTCAGGGATTTGCCCATGATTTTGAGATGTGCCTTTTTCTTCCACCGCCGCCAGATCATCCGCAGATGGGTATGGATCAATTCGTGGGGCATAAACCCCAGGACCTGTTCCGGATGAAACTCCTGGAAATCAAGCCTGTGGGGCGCGGCTGAGTAGGTGGTGGCAAACAGGGGCAGAAAATGCTCCCAGATCTTTATGGACAAATCGCCCGTATATTTTTCATCCAGGGCCGTGAACCCGGATCCCGGATCAGACATGCACTGGGACAACTTTATGCTGCCAAGACTGATGTGGGTCCCGTTATTGGCCAGACTGACATTGGAGGTGTTGGGCAGCACCACAAGGTTGGTGTTGATAATGCCGGCCTCCTTGAGCTGGGCCACGGCATTGATCTGGCTGCGGGACAGCACCTTGTGGCAGACACTCATATACTCTTTTTTATCTTCCCCCCGGTCCCATCCGGAGAGGCACGGGCTCATGAACAATTCCCGGTAAAAGGCATCGGAAATCACATTATTCAGCCGTTTCTGGTCCCCGGGCGGTGTGGCGGAGAAAAAGACCTTTACCTTCTGGCCGTTCTCATCAAGCTCAAATTTATGCCCGGCATAGGCCACCAGGGCCTGGGTCAGCAGAAAACGAAGCAGGGTTTCACCGGCAAGCTTTTCCCCCAGACTGCCCGCCCCATCCGACTTGACCGGGTAAAAGGAAAAAAGTTCAGGCGAACTGTTGTCATTGGAAAAATGGGCGAGCATCTTTTTGCCCCAGGCCTTCACCGGTTCCGGCGCATTATTGTCATCGCCGATTACATCGGCCAGGGCCAGCTTGAGCAGATAGGACACAGGTACACGCACCTGATTTTCGCCGTTTTTTTCAAATACGAAACAGGCCGCATCCCGACGATATTCCGATGCCGGAATGGATTTATCGGCCTTAAGATCATCGTTAAACACCTGATTGGCAAAGCGGTTGAGCACCCGGCGGGGGAACCACACCCAGGAATTTTCCCAATCTTTACCATCTTTGTCCTTGAGCAGACGTTCCAGGGCCACGACCCTCCGCTGGGGTGTTTCGCCGGTTCTGGCCTGCTCCACAAGATTCCGGTAATAATTGGATGTTTCAATGACCCGGGCAAGATCAATGTCTTCGCGCTTGCCCGCGACCACCGCCTGAAATTCATTTTCAGCCCCTGCCGTGGCATCTTCGGCCATAAAAGGCAGGTTCAGGATGAAACTGTCGGTGGCCTGGTCATCAAGACCGATCGCCTGGCTGATCCGATCCAGTCGCCGGACCATGTCGGACGGCGTAAACACATTTTTTTCGTTAGATCTTATGGCTGCAATCATGTTGGCGGGTATTCCTGTCCAGAATATTGGTGGCAATTCAACTTTAAGACAAAAATAGTATTTTATTATTATGTTAACGTTACGAGGATGCTAAGATTTTATGAAATGAACGTCTGGATGGAAGCGGATAGAAAATACAAGCGGCGAAACTATAGATCTACCCGTTTTCTCAATGCTTTGATTTTGCTGCGCCGGGTTTTTGAATCAAGGCGTCTGGTTTTCGAGGCTTTGGTAGGCCGGGTGGGTTTTCTTTTTTTTATAGGCCGGCAGGCGCTTTCGATCAATTCGGCAAGCCGTTCCAATCCGTTCTCGCGGTTTTTTGCGGCGCTTCTATAGGTCATGGCCTTGATCACCACAATCCCCTCCCGGGTAATACGTTTGTCCTTGAGGGACAACAGCTTTGCCTTAATGTCATCGGAAAAGTCCGAGGCGTGAATATCAAAACGGATATGAACCCCCGAAGAGACTTTGTTCACATTCTGGCCGCCGGGTCCCCGGGACCGGATGGGACAAAACTCAATGCTGGTATCCGGGATGGAGATATGATCGGATATGTCCAAGTGCACCTACCTTTTTATATTACAAACGTTGACGCCTTCTAATACGAAGTTCCCGGCACCCCTGTCAACACTATTTACACATCGAAAAAAAAGCAGACGCAAATCACAAATAAGTTAATCACCCCAGGGGCTATAATTTCTCAATATGCTTAATTCACAGGAAATATATCTTTTATTTATATCATCCAAACATGGCATTCTTATTGCTCTTTGACATTGTTGCAACTGGTAATTTTAATGCTAACCATCGAAAAAAGAGGAGCTGTCATGACACAAGAATCCAACATAAAATATAAACCCGGGGATTACGGTAAAAAAAGACTGAGCGCGGCTACATGGGCGGACATCCATGTAAAAAATTGGAACCAGGCAACTGAAAAAAGATCCCCAAAAAAGCCGGTGGACGGTATGTTTCCCTGCATCTGCTTCTCCCGGCAAATCGGGGTCGGTGCCCTTAACATCGCGGATCTTTTGGCTGAACGGCTGCCGTTCCGGGTGGTTGACCGGGAAATTATCGAGTTTATGGCCCAAGAAAAAGAGCTGTCCCAAAAAGCCGTTGAATATTTTGATGAACGCTACCCCGGCATCATGAGTGAATTATTCACCATGCTCATCAGCGAAAAGACCTTTTTAAAAAGCGACTACGCAAGGCAGCTTGCAAAAACCGTCACCACACTGGCAGGTATGGAGCCCACCATCTTTGTGGGAAGGGGTACCCACCTGATCTTACCCCGGAACAATGTTCTGGCCGTCAGATTCATTGCCGGCAATGAATACCGGATTTCAAGGCTGTCAGCGTTGCTTGATATCTCCTGGGAACAGGCGGAAAGCCGCATAAAGACCATGGATAAAGAACAAAAAGCCTTTTTTAAAAGTGTATATCAAAAAGATGGGGACGATCCGGATGATTTCGATTTGGTCATCAACCTGAGACACCTTAAGGATGAAACCCAGGCCGCGGAAATTGTTGCCTGTGCTTTTAAACAGAAACTTGGCGCTATATAATAAACCCAACACTCTGTGTCCTCTGTGCGTTCTGTGGCTAAATAAACCTGTGGGCAAAGCCCGCGAATAACTTTTTAAAACCACAGAGCGCACAGCAATTTGGCGTTTGCCAAATTACACAGAGAAAAATTATCGGATAGTCTCTAAAGCCCCCAGACCCACTTTATCCCTAAAAACAAAGTCACCAGCAGGGCACAGCCCCCGGCGATATTCAGCACCAGACCGTTTTTGTATTGCTTGGCCCAGTCCCGATCATTGAGCAGCCATAAAAATATCCCAACGAAAAGCGGTGTGCCCAGAAATGACAGGGCCAGCATGATCAATAAAAGATTCACCGGCCTGCCGGAGAGAAAGGCACCGGGAAGGGCAATAAGACACCCCGCCAGAATCGTCAGCCGGTACCGGTCGCTTTGGGGCTGCATCTCCCACTTCATTTTATCCCCAAGCACGTAGGCTGCCGCAATAAAAGTGGGCATAATCGTTGAAAACACGGCACACCAGATCCCCAGACAGAAAAAACCATGGGCATAGGGACCTAACAGCGGAGTGATGGCATCGGCCATTTCAAAGAGGGTATTTACATGGATACCTGCCGGGTGAAGCACACAGGCTCCGGTCAGATAGATGGCCGTGCAATAAAGCCCGAATGCCCCAAGAAGCGAAAGGGCCGTATCAAAACGGGCCTTACCCAGATCCGAGACCCCCCACCCTTTTTCATGCACGGTATAGGTCTGCATGGACAGGATGGTCACATGGATGGAACCGCCCATGATGGCGGTCATCATCAAAATTTCAGCTTTGCCGAAATGGGAAAAATCTGGCCAAAGCCCTTTAACAGCCATGCCCAGATCCGGCTTTGCAATAAACAGGGTGCCGATGAAACAGACCACCAGCAAAGAGACAATGATCTTGCACACCATCTCAAGAATTTTGTAACCGCCGTGGGCCACCAGCAGATAAAAGGCAACGGTGAACAAAATGCCCCACCAGGGCACGGTTAGACCGGTCACATATTCGGTCACTGCCACCAGTACTTTTAAAAGCACCACATTGCAAAGCCAGATGACAACCAGGGCGTCCAGGGTCACAAACCAGGCCGGCACACTGCCCCATTTATCCTGCACAATGGAGACAATGCCCCGCCCCCCGATGAGTGCCGTCTTGGCTGCCATGTACTGGCAGACAAATGCCAGAACCACACTGAGCACGATCACCCATAAAAAATCATACCCATAGGTGCCGCCGGCCTTGGCAACACTTAGGGTGGTGCCGGGTCCTGCGGCCACGGCACTGATGATCCAGGCCGGTCCCAGCGCTGATATAATGCTTTTAAAAGAGATCTCTTTCCCGGTTGAACGACTCTGATTGTCTTTTAAATCTGCTAAATCTGCCATAACTTCTCCCGTAATGTGGTGTCCGTCCGAAACCCAAAAAGTTCACCCAATGCGGGTTTGAAGATGCGCGCCACTCACAATTGGGCAAACAGACCATTTTTCGGATGGGCACAAACTTAATCAAGGCAAAGAACTTCAGCCCTCAGATGTTGATGGATATCCGCTTCAGTCAGTGCATACAATCTGTCTATAAAAAGGGGCAGAAAAAAGCCGGGACCCGTCAGCTTTGCTGCGGCCAGTTCCCCGGCAATACCCGTAACAACAACGCTTGCAACAGCCGCGTCAAACCCGTTGTCAGCCACGGCATAAAAGGCGGCACAGATGGCCGAAAGCATGCAGCCGGTGCCGGTGACCGCACCCATGAGCTGGGATCCGTTGGCGATCTTGACCATTTTCCCATCTCCCAGCACCATGTCGGTGTTTCCGCTGACGACAAGGGCTGATGCGGATTCAAGCAGCGCGCCGGCGCCGCTTGGCAATTCATCGGCGTCTCTGTCGGGCCGCCCGTGCCCGGTCAAAATGGCCCGGGCCTGTTCCGGGGAGATCCCGCTGTCCACACCCTTGGTGGACGAATGGCCCGCGGCAAGGGCACAGATTTCCGAAGGGTTGCCCCGGATAATTTTTGCGGGGGCAAGTTCACAAAGTTCCCGGGCAATATCCGTGCGAAGGGGCCCTGCCCCGGCCCCAACAGGATCCAGCACAACAGGTTTTCCCGCATCCGCCGCAAACGCCATCAGGGATTTCATCACCGAAATCCGATCCGGAACCGGGGTGCCGGTGTTAATGCAAAGGGCGTCCGAGACACCGGACATATACGCGGCATCATCCTCGGCCCAGGACATCATGGGGGATGCCCCAAGGGCCAGCAGCACATTGGCGGTCTGGTTCATGACCACAAAGTTGGTCACCACATGGACCAGAGGTCTTGTATCGCGCAATGCAGCAAAAAGTTCATAGGTAGTTTCGGCCAGGTCATGGGCGTGCATATAGGATCACCTTTCCTTTATATCCCGGGCAGTTTCCCAGGGAATTCAATGATTGTTTCCCCGGCAGGGGATGCTTACACAAGGCAAAAAACGACTTGAGGATGGAACCGCTACAACAAAATTTATACAGGGATCTAAAGGCGGGAATAATTGAAAACCTAAGTTTATATCCGCTTCCCTGCGTCGGCATTATCCGCATCAGGTTCCAAGGGTCAGGAAAATCTTCCTTCTCAGCCGGTTAAAGCACCCCCAGCAAACGTTATTTTGACATTGCACTATGGATGGCAATCAATGATTTGTCAATACATTTTAAACCGCCCAAGCAAGGCAATTGAGTCTATTTTATTGATGTGTATTCCAAGTAACACGATCTCTTAAACCTTAAATTTTTCGACCATTTGCTTTAAGTTTTCGGCCATGGACGACAGCGCTTTCACATTTGATGAAATATTCTGACTTCCCAAAGAGACATCCTTGGACGCATGGTTAACTTCTGCCAGTTCTGTATTCACCTTCATGGCCATTTGACTGCTTTCAGAAACCTTTTGTCCTATTTCCCCAATAACAAGTGAAACCTGACTGATATTTGAGGTAATTTCATTGGTGGCAGCTTGCTGTTCAACCACAGCACCGGCAACTGTGAGCGTTATGGCGTTAATATCGGAAACAATTTTTTCCATTCCGGAAACATTTTTTAAGGTTTTTTGAATCGCATGTTGCACACTTTCTATCTGCTGCCTTATTTCATTGGTTGCCTTGGCGGTCTGCAAGGATAACTCTTTTATTTCTCCTGCGACAACGGCAAACCCCTTACCGGATTCGCCTGCTCTGGCGGCTTCAATTGTAGCATTGAGTGCCAAAAGATTGGTTTGATCAGAAATATCAGTAATGGTTGCCGTCACCTCGCCGATATTGCCTGCGATACTTTCCAGCTCTGAAATCTGTTGTGACGCCAGTTTGGATTGATCGACGCCATCCGTTGATATCGCCCGGGCTATTTCACTGTCCTTTGCGACTTCTGCCAGGGTTGTATTCAATTCTTCCGTGGCTGAAGCCATGGCCGTAATGTTGGATGTTGCTTCATCCATTGCAGCGGCGATTGCACCCAGATTGCTGCTCATCGTATCCGTGGACATGGAAACGTTATGTGTTCTATCTGAGGTTTCAGTAGATGTTCCCGACATCTTGTGTGAAATGTCAGCAAGTTGTTCCGATGCAGAAGTAATCGTCTTCGTATCGATTGAAACCTGCTGAATCATCGTGTGCATATTTTCAATGAATGCGTTGAAATTTTTTATCAAAACACCGATTTCATCTTCGTTAACCGATAACAGCCGCTGGGTGAGATCTGCATCCCCTTCGGCAATGCCTTTCAATCGGTCGGATACATCCATGATGGGTTTTGCCACTGTAAATTTCACTAAAAAGTAATATCCGATAAAAACTAAAAATAATCCTATGACGGTTATAAGAAGCGCCTTTAAGGTATTTTGTTTCATTTTCTTATCGGCAGGGGCCAGCGATTGAACGATTTCAAATGCGCCATGGATTTCACCGGTTCTCCAGTTTTCCATGGTACCTCCGGTTGGATCTTTGCCATTGGGGATGCCCCAGATTTCATTGGACGTGGCCGGGTCGCCATGACACATCAGACAGGTTTCTGATAACTTAATAGGTAAAAAATAGCGCACAGCATTTTTCTTTTTATCGATTACGAAATATTCTGTGAGTCCGTTTTCTTTGATTTTTTTCAATGCAGGCCCTTCTATCTGATAATCAAGGCCGTAATCCGGTTCATTTTTCGGATTTCTTGGATTAAATTTGGGGACCCGGAATTCATACTCTCCCGCCGTGGATTGTTTCATTGCCGCCCGCCATGCAGTCACGACCGGGACCATATTCAGCAGTTTATCCATTTGTTGTTTTTCGTAAAAAGAACGGGCCTGCTCAACGGTCAATATCCCCTGCAGCCATTTTTCATCCATTTCCAGTCGGACAGATTCGGCTGCCATTGTAATACTTCGGGCCTTACTGACAAAGGCCTCTATGGTATTTTGCTGAACGATGTAAGAAAAGAAAACCATAAGCCCGATACTTAAAAGTGACACCAAAAAAATACCGATAGCTAAAAACTTTGTTGAAATCTTAAGTTTCTTAAACACGCCCAAACCCTCCAAATCTTTAGATAGATAAAGACCAGCAGCACACACGATTTGTTATCATGTAACCGCCACGAAGATCATTGGCCTATCGGCATATAGGCGCAGCTCATGACGTACATTGAAAACCCAGCGCAGGTTACAAAAACTTTTTTTAAAAAAGCCAACCCTTTTCAGGGTTATTTTCGAGATTAAATTCGCGGACCCTTAAAAAAGCGGCTAAAGAAATTGCAACGATAGAGATGTGATCCGACAGAACTATTGTCAATATAATATCCTGACAAAGCCCCGAAATGCAAATATTTTTTTGGTCGCGCCCTGGCCGTCAAAAACAAAACATATTGATTTTAAAAAATAAACGACGAGTTCCGATGTCCACACCGCCGTGGTCTGCCGAGGCCGTCTCCAGCAGTTCGATTTGTTGAAGTTCGTCGGCAGCTATTTTGGACAAGGGCCCCAATGCAATGGGCCTGGACGTTTTGGATCGGGGGAACCTTACTTAATTATTTTGAAGTATGTAAGGATTGCCCCCAAATTTCGCGATTGATCTTAGCCCATCTGTGAATCCAGAAATTGATCTACCTGTTTTTTACGCAGGGCACTGCGTCTGAGATTGACCAGCATCAGTAGGATATGAAGTGCACCCAGCAGAAGAAGAACGCCGAGGGTGCTGACCCTGATCAAGGCTGAAAAGGCCTGGTCCTGGGTATAGTTATCACTGAGGGTCAAAACCGGGGTGCCGGCTGCATCCGGGGTGTTGTCCAGCACGATGCCGGTAAGCTCAAGCTCACGGGTGTTTTTAACATCTCCGATATGTTGGTAGAGGGACCAGATGGATACCAGGTCAGCTCGATCGGTGTTGAAATTTAAACGGTCTCTCGTCCGATAGGAAAGATCCAGGAGTACCCCGCCCGTGACGCTTTTATTTGCCTTTTCCAATTTGGCTTTGGCATCGGAAAATACAATAGATTCAGCAATATCCTGGGACTGGTTCGCCATGGAGCCCAGTGTACTCAGATAGACGGCGCCTTGATCCGTGTTCTTTTTATTTTTCTTTGATGCGCCGGCAAGAAGCGCCTCCCAGCTCTCATAGTGTTTTCCATCCATGCGTACCACGTCGGAGATCAATTGTTTTTCTAAAGCGGCGCACCGGTTCACGGCATCACTGGAGGCGGTAACGGCCGACAGGCTGCAAAAATCGTCCACCTGCCCGGCCAGTTTTGACCACCCGGCAAGCAAGACAACCCTGTCCTGGGATTCCCAGGGATTTCTGTAGGTTTGATTGTTTCCCAGCCATGACTGCATCGCAAGACCGAGCAAACGAGACTGGTAATATTGAAACGCCTCTTTATCAAGAAAAGGCTTAATTTTTTCATCCACATCCAGGTCATCGACTTCAGGGAGGGTCCCGCCCCATTTCAGCAAGCGGGAGTCAGGGGCGGGCAGTTGATTGCCGGATACATTGTCCGGCAGTTGGCAGCGTAGCCGGGCGTTGATGTGGACCAAGTCTCCTTGCTTGAGCGCGGCTGCCGCATCCGCCCGATCCGCTGTCAGGGTGACCGGCGTGGCACCCTCAATGGCATAACGGCTGAGTATGAGATCAATGGACGAATTCGGCATCCAGTTGAAGACAATAATCGCACCGATAACGGCGACCAGGGCAAGGGTAAAATGGCGGCCCCAGTAAACGGCTGGAAATCGTCTGTATTCCTCTGCCGTGGACAGGAAAGACCCGATGGAAAGGACACGGGTATCCTCAACCCGGATATCCACATCAAGTGCTTTTTCCGGCAATCTGTCAAGGAATCGGCTCCAATGCCCCGGAATGATGACAGGCAGCTTGGTGCCGAGAAAACGCTGGGGGATGTGCAGGTCTGAATTGCTTGGATTGGGAAGGTTTATGGTATTCAGGTACCCCTTGGCACGGTTAACCGGTTTGGGGGAGAGCTGACGATTTGATCCTTTCATGAAAGACAGGATGCTCAAGACCGTAAATCCGATGGCTGCGGCACAGGCCCAGGTTACGGCGGTGGTTGTCTCTGCCTGGGATGCATACAGAGCCGCCACAAAGCCTATAATGAGCAGGAAGGCCGGCAACATGCCCAGCCCCGGGCTGTTACGCTGGGCCATCTCTTCCCGGGTCTCGTCCCGCTGCCCGTAAATATGCACTTTTGTACGTGCGTCCGCTTCAGTTGCCTGCTCGGTTTCGGCATATTCCCCGACCTCTCCCCGCTTCCACTGAAGCGCCTCATGCTGCTGTTCCTGATCCCGTTGTTCTCCTCCAGCAAGGTCAAAAACACCATTGAGGGTAACAACAATGGCAAGTTTTTCGGTGAGCACAACTTCGGCGTTATTCTCCTCGGCAACTAAAAACGCGGCCGCATCATAAGGGAGAACAACTTCTACACCGCCAATGGTGTCGTGCATGGTTCTTCCGTTTTGCGCCTCAATGCCGTGGCGCAAAAATTTTCCGGTCAATACAAAGACATCGTCGCCCTGAAGCTTCAGGGGTTTTTTTGAGCCGTTTACAAAGAAAAAGGGTTCAAGGGCGGATCTCTCCCCCGGACTGAGTTTCCGGCTTGGGATCTGCTTTTTGTTTATTTTTTTAAAATTGCTCTTGTTTGCACTTCTGCGAATAGAATAGCTGATCATGCTGTAAACAGACATGCAAAAAACAATAAGGACCAAAATTCCGTGTATGGTATCCATTTTTATTTACCGTTTATAATTTTCAGGGGTATTTTTAATGCGTATTTGAGAAGTGTGCTGCGTGCTACTACCGAGGTATTACGTATAAAAAGGTCGCATAATACGGTAAGATTCATCCATTTGTCAAGAAGAAGATTAAAACGTCGAAAGTTTGAAAATGGTTTCCGGATTTGGTCAATATGTTAACAAGCTTAATACCAAAAGGCACCTGACTGCAACGGATCAAGCACCTTTTTTATCTGGTTTAAACGCTATTAGTGTGCCTTATAACTATTCGGATGGGATATACGCTAAATTGACATCCAGTTTGTAGTCCCACGGCAGGCCTTCATTGACCCATCCCCCAATTTTCCTTTGCCCATAAAAAGCGCTGTATTTATTTTTGACTTTATCGCCTTCAAATCCACCCAGCATACTGAACAGCTTTTCTTTGGCAAATCCTGCCTTGATCGCTTCATCACAAGCCATACAGCTTCTTTTCCCGCTGCGACACATAAATATAAGGGTATCTGTTGATGGATTGAACTTGGCTAAAAGTTCCTTTCCAAAATCAGCGTTCATGGTCATCTGGGGAGAAAGGTGGCCATTTTTTTCTTCTATTTTATTGGTTAAAAATTTTAAAGGGATATTATAAGAACCGGATGGATGGCCTATAAATATATACTCGGCAGGGGTTCTTGCATCAATGATAAAAGTATGTTCGGGATCATCTAAAACCATCTGATACGATTGGGATGGTGTAACATCAACCCCTTCATGATCTAATTTAGTTTTATAATAATAACACTCCGAGCAGCTATAGCCTTCATGCTGATGCTGGACAATTTGGTGGGTTGTATTTTGGGATGTTGCTGTACATCCTGTACAAAACAAAAATAACATAACCGAACAAAAAAACAGCTTTAAAAAATTTTTCATTGTTTGATTTCCCCCTATGCGCAGTAAATTAAAAAAAAGAAACTTGCCAATACGACAATCATTTATTGTTTGAACGAAGGCCCTCCTTTCGTTAAATTTCGACTAATTGCAAAATATAAATTGCAAAATACAAACCAAAACTATTTCCTTCAGATTCAAGAAAGTTTGAGCCCAAATAAGATTATAGGAAGTGGGCAAAATATCATCACAACCAGCTATAATCATAGAGTTTTAAAAAGGTATCCGCTTAGGAATAGAACAGCAAAAAAAATAGAAATTACGAAGGGAATAGCACGAAAAATTCGCGACATCGCATCTTCATGGTCGCATTTATGCCTGTATTGACAGACCAAAGCAAAGGCGCTGGGCAAACATGAGCCCTGCGCCTATCTCATGAATCTACGATAGAAAATCTTATATGATCTACGGTTAACCAAAATAGATTAAAAACTTTTGTTGTGGGCTGAACACTGGCAACGCCCGGTCAGCCCACGGATGTTAGTTGACCATACGGTCGTGGCCGGCCCACTCTTTTTCCCGCAGTTTGAACTTTTGCAGTTTGCCCGTGGCGGTCTTGGGCAAGGGACCGAATTCAATGGACTTGGGTGCTTTGAACCGGGCCATATTTTCCTTGCAGAAGGCGATAATTTCGGCCGGATCGGGATTGGTACCGGCCCGGGGGACGATAAACGCCTTGGGCACTTCACCCCATTTTTCGTCGGGCACGGAAATTACAGCCACCTCCAGCACATCCGGATGGGTGTAGAGCACGTTTTCGATTTCAACGGTTGAAATATTCTCTCCCCCTGAAATAATGATGTCTTTTTTTCGGTCCATGATCTGTACATAGTTGTCCGGATGCATCACTGCCAGATCCCCGGAGTGGAACCAGCCACCCCGGAACGCCTCGGTGCTGGCCTGGGCATCCTTATAATATCCGAGCATGACGTTGTTGCCCCGCATGACGATTTCACCCATGGTCGTTCCGTCTCTGGGTACAGGTTCCATGGTATCGGGATCCACCACATCCATGTGCTCGGCCACGATATACGGCACACCCTGACGGGCCTTGATACCGGCCTTGGCCATGGGCGCAAGATCATCCCATCTATCCTGCCACTGGCACACGGAATGCGGCCCGAACACTTCGGTGAGCCCATATGTCTGGGTGATGTTGGCCCCGATACTTTCCATGTTCTGGATTACCATGGGTGCAGGCGGTGCTCCGGCGGTCATGATTTCCAGGCTTGTGGAGAGATTGACATCATTTTCCGTGGCATAAACGGACATGCCGATGAGAATGGTGGGTGCGGCACACAGATGGGTAACCCCCACTTCGCCGATGATCTTGTAAATTTCAGCAGGATCAACTTTTCTTAAGCAGACATGGGTAGCGCCCATTGCGGTGATGCCCCAGGTAAAACACCATCCGTTGCAATGGAACATGGGCAGGGTCCACAGATATTTGCTATCCAGATCAATCTTAAACTCCAGCAGCTCGCCCAAGGCGTTGAGATAGGCACCCCGGTGGTGATACATCACGCCCTTGGGGCGGCCCGTGGTACCGGAGGTATAGTTGATGGCAAGGATTTCCCGCTCATCTTCAATGGCCAGGGCAACCGGATCAGCCGGGCTGTCCGCCAGAAAGCTTTCATATTCAGGGCCGTCCAGGGGCATGCGATCATCAATGTCACAAATATTGATAAAGCTGGTCACGGCGGTCAGTTCTGATACAACCTCAACCAAAACATTACCGAACTCATTGTCCGCCACAACCACTTTGGCATCGGAATGATTGATGATATAGGCCATTTCAGGGGCAGAGAGCCGGATGTTGATGGAAACCAAGGCGGCGCCCAGCAGGGGCACGGCATAATGGGCTTCGAGCATGGGCGGGGTATTGGGACAGATAAATGCAACCTTGTCACCCCGGCCGACCCCCCGGGCCTTCAGGCCGTTGGCCAGACGAAATACCCGTTCCTGGAACCCTGCCCAAGTATAGGATTTGTCCCCGTAAATGACTGCAGTTTTTTCCGGATAAACTTTGACACTTCGTTCAAGAAAATTGGTGGGGCTTAAAATTTCGTAGTTAACGCTTCTTTCCGACATGGCAGGGCTCTCCTTATTAATAAATTTGATAACTGCTTTCCATGCCCCATTAACAACGAATCTTGAAATCGTTCAATCGGCAACTGCCTCATATTTTTATGGCCGACAATCTGAACTATGGTAGGTTTTAAACCTACAGAGATATTTTCCGGCGTGTCGCAATGCACCGGACAGACGCGCGGATAAAGGCTTCAGCCTTTATTTTTTCATTTCATACACCCAGTGAACGGCCGCCTTGACAAGCTCCGTGTAATGTTTGAGCTGAAGCTTTTCCTTGATATTTTCCCGGTGGGTGCCCACGGTTTTCATGCTCAACTTCAGCCGTGCCGCAATTTCCTTAGAGTCCAGGCCCTCACCCATGAGCCGAAACACCTCAATCTCTCTATTGGTAAGGGTATCCAGACTGAACCCCACGGCAGACGGCTTTTTTGAAATCATGCGGTTGAGCAGCTTTTCCTTTATCCGATCACTGGCATAGATGTGCCCGGTCAACACCTGGCGCACCGCCTCCACCACCTGGGCAATAGCCCGCTGTTTCATCACATACCCCCTGGCACCGGCCATCAACGCCCGTTCCGCGTACATGGAATCATCATACATGGACAACACCAGGATGGGCAGATCCGGGAATTTGGCACGCAGCTCGGCCACCAGGTCAATGCCGTTGCTTTCGGCCAGGGACACATCCACAATCATCAGATCCGGCATATCCTGTTCAATGATCTGACGTGCCTTTTCCGCCGTATTGGGACACGCCACCACCGTCAAATCCGGTTCCCGGTTGATCAGTTCACTCATCCCCAGGCAGAAAATAGGATGGTCATCCACGATGACGATTTGGGATTTTTCACGCGTCTGAATCATGCCGGGCGTTCTCCTTTTTATCAATTCTTCTATTGCTGTTTGGTTATCCGATGCTGTTTGGGACCGACGCACTTAAAACAATCTGGACTTGGGTGCCTTTGGGGCCTGTATCAATATTAAACTGCGCCTCAATGATCTTAGCCCGGTAAGCCATGATCTGCAGACCGATGCCCCGGCCCGAAGGATCGGGATCAATGCCGGTGCCGTTGTCTGTCACCGTCAAATGGATCAGGCCATCCGACCTATCCCGGATTAACTCAATATCTATGCGGTCGCAGTTTGAATGCTTTACCGCGTTGTTCACGGCTTCCCGTGCAATATGATAAAGATGAATGGCCCAGGAATCGTCCAGGATATCCACCCCCTCGTCCATGCGACACGCAAACCGGATACCCGGGTAATATTCATATTGATCGGCAATCTCTTCCAAGGCAGACTGAAATCCACGGCTGACTAGATGGACCGGACAAAGGCCCCGGGCAAGTTGCCGGGTCTTTTCTACGGCATCTTCCATGAGCACGCCCATTTTTCCGGCAAGATCTGCAGCAGGGTCATGCCTGACTTTAAGATCCTCCCGGATCACGGCGGCCAACCCTGAGATACCAATGAGATGGGGACAAAGATCGTCGTGAAGCTCCTGGCCGATCTTCATTCGTTCCCGGTCCCCGGCCTGCATCACCTGCTTTTCAAGATTTTTAGACCGGGTAATGTCCCTTAAAATGATGATGCTGCCGAAAAGTTTTCCCTGGGCATCAAGGGCCGATGCCCCGGATATGCTGACATCCACCACCCGGCCGTCCTTTGTCAGCCTGCGGGTCTCAACGTTAAATATACCCTGCCCTACCCGGACCTGGTGAATCATGACCTTTGTTTCAGGCCAGCAGGCATCGGGCACAAAATGATCCATTTTCCGCCCCTTGCACTCTTCCAGAGACCAGCCGAACACCCGGGTAAAGGCGGGATTGATGTAAATCACCCGGCCTTTCATATCGTAATTGACAATGGGGTCCGGGGCAGCCTCCATGAGCAGATAGTACCGCACACGGTTTTCGTTTCCCGCCTGTTCGGCCAGCCGGCGCACCTGGATTTCGTTGTTTAACTCCTGGTGGGTGGTTTCGAGCTGGTCCATGAACCGGTTAAAGTATCCTGCAAGCTGACCTACCTCGTCTGCGGCACGAATCTCCATGCGGATGGAGTAATCTCCGGCCGTGGCCGCACTGAACCGGGCCATAAGCCTGCGCAGGGGTGTGGTAATGGTTCGGCTGAGCCCAAAGGTCACGGCCAGCATGATGCAGAAAAAGAGCAGGGAGATGCCGATAAACACATTGCGGATGGTTTTCAGGGGCCGGTACAGCTCATCCAGGTAGGATGAGGACGCCACAATCCACTGGTATTCGGGAATATAATTAAAGATCACCAGTTTTTTGCGCGCCCGGGCCTCCCCGGGGTTTTTCCAATAGTAAACCGACCGGCCCTTTTTGCGCTGCATCATGTCTTTGAGGTATTGATCGGGCAGTTCCGGGGTCTGAAAAATATTCACATCCTGTAGAACCGGATGGATAATGGCCCGACCGTCCCGGTCAAAGACAAAGGCATACCCGCTCTGCCCGAATTTTAAGGAAAGAATGCTCTGCCTGAAATCCTGGACATTGACAAGCCTGATGAATTCAGACCGGTAGGCAGAGGCCGCAATGATCCAGTCCCAGGGTTCAAAATGTGCCATATAAAGGGCTTTGGGCCGAACATTTTTTTCTTCCGGGTTTTTCCATTCATATTCCAGGTACCCCTGCTTTTTTCTCATCATCTGCCGGACAAAGAGGTGTTCGGCCACGTTGGTGCCAATCAGTTCGGCTCTCGGGTGAACCACCACATCCCCGCGGCTGTCCAGGCAGTAAAGATACCCCGATGTCCCGATGGTCTGGCTTAAAATCACGTCTGACGCCCTTTTGCGGGCATCCACCCGGGAAATATCGCCTGCCGCGACCCGTTGGTTCAGGTCGGTCAGTATGTCCAGATTCTTTTCCGCCACGGCCCTCAGATGATTTTTAATGGCCACATTCACAGAGGTATTGACCATATTGTAAATCATGGCGGTGGTGTTGGTCAGTTCGCTTTCGATGCGGTCCTCGATATTGTGGCGCACATAAACATAGATGAACAGGTTGCACAAAAACATGGACAGAAAAAATATCAACGCAAAGCTGATGAGAAACTTATACCGAATCTGAAGAGAACTTAAAAAAAGACGGAACCCTGAAAACCTCCCCGGTTCAGTCATTTGTGCTGCATGCGTTGTCTGAAGTCCCGTCACGCCACCGTCCCCTAAATTGTCGCCCTTTGGGCGGGCTGTTAGCCGTTAGCTTATAGCTGTTAGGACAAGCAGGTATAGATTGTCAACGATAATATTGATATAACGGCCATGGGCGGACTCGGACAACCAGGCCGCCCCACCACAAAATATAAAAAAACGGAAAATACAATGAAATTCAAAAAAGTTATTGCCCGGTTCGATGCAGACGACATTGAACTTGCCGAAGAAGTGATCTGCCATATTTTCTTTTCATTCAATCTCAAGGGCGTCATATGCGAGGTCCCCATCCCCGAGCCGGATGAGGGATTCGGCACCCAGACCCTGAAACAGCCTGAGCACAACAGCATCATCGGCTACCTGCCGGACACCGATGATTCGGATATCATGATTTCCAAAATCAAGGAGCGCCTGGCAGGTTTGGCGGATATGGCTGTGCAGGTGAATGTTTCATCCGAACTTGTGGATGAAAAAGACTGGTCCCATGCCTGGAAAGAATATTTCAACGTGACCCGGATTACCGATAAAATCGTGGTGAAGCCGGAATGGAAGGAATATACCCCGGCTCCGGGTGAAGTGATTATCCACATTGATCCGGGCATGGCATTCGGCACGGGCACCCACCCCACCACCTCCATGTGCCTGACCCTTTTAGAAGATTATGTAAAGCCCGACACAACGCTCCTGGATGTGGGATGCGGATCGGGCATACTGATGATTGGTGCCGCAAAACTTGGGGCAGGCACCATGACGGGTCTTGACGTGGACCCCATGGCCGTGGATATTTCCCGCAAGAACCTGGAAAAAAACGGCATCGCGTTTGACAACATCACCCTTGTGGCCGCCACCCTGGATAAAACGCCCCAAATCCAATACGACCTGATCTGCGCCAACATCATTGCCCAGGTGATCACAGCCATCATGCCGGATATTGCCGCCCGCCTGGCACCGGACGGAAACGCCATTCTATCGGGCATCATTGAGGAAAGATTGCCGGACATTTACACAGCTCTGGATAAACACAATCTTGAGTGCGTCAAAAAAATCAACGAGGATGAATGGGTGGCGCTGGTGGTGCGTCATAAAAAATTAGGATGAATACGTATAAAAACATTTCATGGTGCCGATGCCGCACCATGAAATGTTTTATAAATTTAAGGCTGGACTGCCGCCTGTTACTTGCAACAGCTCGGAATAATTCAAGCCCGGCTCTGTTTATACGTTAATAATATTTGGGTTTGATACAATCAATAACAGAAGTAGGCAACACCCCTTTCAATAAAGGCTCTTAGCCACAATGATAGACATAATGTGGGGTTTCCGATTCCTCAAAATTTTCTAAAAGATGCCACTATGATGCAGATATTTGCTGCTTGTCCTTAGCATGTTTTGGATAGGATTAAGTATGCTGTCCATAGAAATACATAAATGTTACGCTACAGTGGAACATTTCGTCAATCCGTTTTCCTGATAAATCAATTGGCCATTATCCCTGAGCCATTGAAAATTAAGCCCATATCATCTTCGATAAACCGGTTGTCAACGCCTTCTCATTCTGGTAAAGATTGAAAGCATTAAAATAAAAAGACTAAAATCGGAATATCATCGCATCATGGCTGATTGAACTTTTTGCATCTTGACCTGTAACCGTTGACGGGTAGAGACGATGAACGAAAACGCTTATCATTGGATAGTTGATTATACCCCAGCATGGTTGAGGAAGTTCTTTTTTGCAAAACAAGGGGGTTTTAATTCCGGCGAAGAGAGCATCTGGCTTGACATCAACAAAAAAATGGATGAGTGCATCGGTCAAAATGATCTTAAGTCCGCAATCCACCTTGGCCAGCATGCGCTCAGGCAGGCCCGTAAAACATTTGGCCAGGGGCATGACAGAACGGGAATAACCCATTTTGTTCTGGGAACGCTCTACGTTAAAACCGGCCTCTCCACCCTGGCCCGGGACCATTTTCAGCAGGCATGGAACATACATAAAAAATGTTCAACCGATGAAGGCCGAAAATTCGCTTCAACCACGTTCCAGACCCTTCTGAAATTCTACAGTACAAACAAGCAGCACAAGAGGGTCGAAAAGCTTCTCTATGAAGGCTTGGCAGCCTGGGAAAAATATCTCAGAAATCAAAGCAATTTTTATTTCGCGATCATAAACACCCTCGTTCAGGAATATGTGCGGACAGGTGCCCATGCAAAGGCTGAGAGACTTCTGGTTTCAAAGTTAAAACAGGTCCTTAGGCTGTATGGACGAAACACGGCCATTTACGGATATATGCTCGGTAATTTAGGGATGTTATATTCCTCACAAAACCAGCCGGGCCCGGCCATCACCTCGCTTTTTGAATGCCTTGAAATCCTTCAAGAACTTGAGAACACCTCAACCAAAGAATACGCCTCATTTGTATACACCCTGTTCCAACTGTATACAGCCACGGGAGAGCCTGACCGGGCCGAAAAGATTTACCAGGATGCCCTTATGCTCTCCATGAATCTTAAGCATGCGCATCTATTCCAAAATTTTTCCCAAACCTTGTGGGATATGGGAGAATACGGCAAAGCGCAACCTTTTTTGGAGAAGCTGGTGGACATATTCAGGGGGGAGATCAACAAGGACCATCCGGATGATATCCCTGTGAATTCAATTGCCGCCATGGATCTTGAAACGAATAAAATTTCCCCTGCCCACGGGCCCTATGTCGCGGCCATGAAACGGTTGGCCAATCTTCATATCGTGCTTGGGGAATATCAATGGGCCGCCAGTCTTTACACAAAAATCTGGAAGATGAGCCGATGTTTTCAAGGCCTTAAAAACCCCGGTGTATCGTTTTCGATGATGGGGGAAGTGGGTGAAAAGCTCATCGGAAAACAACCGGATAATCCGGCCTTGAAAAGCAATCCCGATATACTGAATTACCTGGAAAGCCTGGGAACAGCAGCCCGGTTGTTTTTTACCATTGGAGACTACAGTTCCTGCATGGAAGTGGCCGGGGCCGCGTATACCGGTTCCGAGGCGATCCTGGGCAAGGAGCATCCCCTTTACTTACAGAGCCTGGTCGCCTATGCCCAGATGGAGACCGCGATTGGCGAGTCTCAATCCGCTATTGGACACTTTCAGCAATGCATAAAAACGAGCATCTCCGTTCTGGGGGATCATTCACCCATTTTCAGGGACGCTGTTCAGGGTCTGGCACGTGTGCTCGAGGATTCAGGGTTAATTGAGAAAGCGTTAAAAGCCTATCAATTGATCCTGGCCACACTGGATGAAACCAGGCCATCAGATACCCTCAGCCTTTTTAATGTCAAAATTTCCATGGCGAGAATCCAGGCCAATGCCGGGAACAGCACCGATGCGATTCAATGCCTGCTTAAAAGCGCCTTCTTTTTTGACAAGATGCTCGGTCATATCATGGCTTACGGCTACAACGAACGGTTGGAGGACTACATCTTCCGCGATCAGTCTCTTTACCACATGCTGTTTTCACTTTTTGTTAATAATCATCATGAATTCCCTGAATTTATAGAGCCCGTCTATGATGTTCTCCTAAAACGCAAGGCCCTCATCCGGGAATGGGTTCTCCAAAAAAAAATACACATTCAAAAAGCCAAAGATCCCGCTCAATCCGAATTGTTCTTTCGGCTAAAAAAACTGCAAGAGGATTTTGCTTCCCAGCTTAACCGCAGCCGTTTTTTTCCTTTATCAGCTGGTAAGCATGAATACCGGGAAAAAGAAGAATTACTTTTGGGTAAGTGCGTCCAGGAGATTCGGAGTCTTGAAAAATCCTTGGCCGCCCAATCGCCCCAATACTCGATCGTAAGCGGCATCCGGCGGATTTCGCTGGAAGAGGTCCTGGAGAAACTGCCTGAGGGCTTTGTCTTAATCGATTTTGTTCATTTCACGCCATTTGACGTCGGCACCCGGGATCCCGAGTACGAAAAACTCGCGGATTTCAAGACCAACTTTACGGATTACTGGATGCTTGGAACCGACAAAAAATCTGCTGCCGAAGACATTCAAGAAAATTTCGATTTCTATAGTGAAATGTCTACGAGGTGCGGTTTTGATTTCCAGGACCTCGTTCATAAACTCGGTTTAGACGATACAGAGTTGACCACCCCCGGGCATGGCCCCGCAAAAGGCAGGTATGCTGCATTTATCTTAAAAAAAGAACACCCCCGGCTTCAGGTCGTTGATATGGGTGAGGCCGGTCATATCGAAAGCCTCATCACCGCTTTGAAGGAAGAGATCAGCGAATGGAGGAAGAAAAAGTCGGCGACCTTTTTCACCAAAACCGCCCACGCCTTATCTCAAGCTGTGTTTACGCCCCTTCTGGAAGCAATGAACGGCTGCAAAAATATGCTGATTTCAGCGGACGGCGCTTTGTTTGAGTTCCCGTTTGAAATTCTTCCCCTGCCTGATAACCGGTATTTGATCGAAGACTATGATATTCACTATGTTGATGCCGCGCGTGATGTGATCAATTTCAATGACACGGCCACGGCGAAATCGCTCCCCCTGATCATTGCCGATCCAGACTTTGATCTTTGCTTAAGCCCGGAAGCCCCCCAAACACCATCCCGGGCTTGCCGGTCCCATTCTGAGGATGGGCCGCGTTTTACGGAATGTATCCGCACCTTTTTTGACGATGAATGGCCCGGGTTCCCGCGTCTGGAAGGGGCCCGGGAAGAAGGCCGCCATGTGCAAGAGTTGCTCGGCCCAAAGGCCGTCCTCTGGGAAGGTGATCAAGCGCTGAAAAGCAAGCTGCTTCGGATTTGCAGCCCCCAGATCCTCCATCTGGCCACCCATGGATTTGTGTTTCAGGGGAACCGGTCTTTCAAAAAAAATAATAAGGGCCCCTGGTTTGGTCAGTTCACCAACCCCGAGTTGGAGGTTTCCGGGAGCCTCGACACCCCCCTGTTACGTTCCGGATTGCTCCTGGCAGGCGTGAATTCTTTTTTCTGTAGCCATGCTCAAGACCCCGGGATCGACGATGGAATCCTGACTGCCGTGGATATCAGCTCGATGGATATGGTTGGCACCGACTTGGTCGTCTTGTCCGCCTGTTCCACCGGCCTGGGGGAGGTCAAGCCGGGTGAAGGCGTCTACGGCATGCGCAGGGCCTTTATTTTAGCCGGGGCAAAGTCATTGGTCGTGAGCCTGTGGCCTGTGCCCGACCAGGAAACCAAAACCCTGCTGTCCATGTTTTACCATAACCTCAATAAGGGCTTATCAAAAAGTGCGGCTCTAAAAGAGGCAAAACTTGCAATGATCAGAGATGCCCGAACACGGCACGATGCCGATCATCCATATTCCTGGGGCGCCTTTATCTGTGTTGGCGACCCCAGCCCTTTAGAAAGGTTCACATCATGACACACGAAATCACCATTGAAAGTCCGGAATTATCATCGGCCCTGAAAAAAAATTTGAAAGAAGCCCTGCTAGAGGATTCGACGATCACCCTGACCCTCCGGCCTTTAGATGAAAAAATCCGGAACATGGACCCCGCAGTGCTGGTGGCCATAGTGGGAACCGTCAGTACGGCTATCGGGACGCTCATAGGCGGCTTGCTCAAGGTTATTGAAAAATCCAAGGGACAAACGATCAGGATAATTGGAAAATCCGGGCGGACGGTCGAAATCACAGGAAAGCTGACCCCTGAGTCGCTGGATCATTACGTTAAAATCGCCAAAGACCTGGATGTCGAACGAATTGAAGTGAAATAACCGATATAGTAATCAGGTAAAATCAGGTGCGTTGCAGATATGAGGGAGGACGTAATAAAGGGACACCTTACATCTTTTCCTTCCGACCGGGCTTCTTTGGCCTGAGTCGTCTGTAGGGTGCCACCCATATTCGTGCGTAAATATACGCTAAGGATTTTGCATGAAATATAAGCCCTTTGAATTCCAGTTTTCATCAAGGGTCATCGACATTTACCCACCACGGGAAAAAGAAGTGCTCGTTTTTATATCCAAGGTCGCGCTGACACACTTCAAAGTAGTCATCGCCTTTTCGGGTAAGGCTCTTGGTCAAAAATAATAGACAGATCGTGGGGCTTGCTTTTTCTCAAAAATTAACTTTATTATTAGTTTCCTTGAAAAAGGATTTAGCCGGAAATTGATCTCTTAATCAGCTGAACCACTCTGCTAAAGGCCTTAATCAAACCAGGTTTTTTTATCTTTCGGTAAAATATTTCCGAAACCCGTAATAACAATCTAAATTCACTTCGAACTTATGTTAGATGCATAAAGTTTAGCTGAGACGCTCGTGATTTTACCCGCCGATTCAAGCGGCAGATTCTATCATTTATTCTTATTTCCTTTTATTCTAACTAATCGTATCTCAAGACCTAAATAAAATGATCCAATAATTAGAAAGATAAATAGTGAAAAATACAATATATCGTTAAGTAGATCATCAGATCCACCGGATATAACTAAAGTAAAAATTAAAGAGGAGACAATAACTACATAAAGAAATGACTTTTTGAGTTTATAAATATTTTCAATAGGATTTTTATTTAGCAGGAGTCCGGATACTAAGTAAATAAACAAAAATGTTGGGATACTTCCTAAAATAAAAACCGTGAGTAGAAAAATTAGTAATTCCATCTTTAATGATATAACGAGGGATTATGTTTTTTTGTTAAAGTCCGAGTTTGCAATGTCATTCCATTAGAAAAAATGCAAACAGTATAAACATCAAATAACAATCAAGCAACCAGATGTAAATAGAAAGCGTCAATAACGCTATTGAGAAAAATAAAATCGATCATTCTTGGTATCTAACCGGATTATAAAAAAACCTGTTATCCTCGCGAATAATCGACCAAAGTAGCGCTTGGACAAAAATCTAAATCCAGGAGTTCAAATTCTCCCTTGCCAATAAATCGGCAGTCAGGGTATTCTCCAAAATTGTTGATTTGAAAAAGAATATTTAAAGTATTCCTGTTACCCCGTAAAATAAGTCGCATGAAAGATAAAAAGAAACCACAGATCAAATTAATGGCACCTGGAATTCTAAAATGATTGTAATTGAGCAATTCTCTAGTGAGTATCTTGCGGGTATCGTTGATGTCATTCTCCCTATTCAGCAAGAGGAATTCGGTATTAAAATTACGCTCGAAGATCAAGCTGATTTAAATGATATCCCCAGTTTTTATCAAAAAGAGAGAGGTAACTTTTGGGTTGCATTGCATGGGCCTGAAATTGTTGGAACGATTTCGTTGGTTGATATCGGTTCTGGACAAGGGGCTCTTCGGAAAATGTTCGTCAAGAAACAATTCCGGGGTGCAGAAAAGGGTGTTGCCGAGAGCCTTTTGAAGGTCCTTTGGGAATGGTGCAAAGCCCAAGGAATAAATGAAATATACCTTGGTACAACTTCAAAGTTTTTAGCAGCTCATCGTTTTTACGAAAAAAATGGCTTTTCAGAAATTCAGAAAAATGATTTACCTGAATCTTTTCCAGTAATGGCAGTGGATACGAAATTTTATAAAATTTTAGTAGCTGATACTGGCTCCTGACTTGGCTGTTAGCCGGTACATTTGATACATTAAATAAATGGATACACACACTCCCTCAAGAGCCTGGAAATATAGAAAAATACTCCCCATCAATAATGGTATAAAAGCGGACTGCCAACGATTTCAAAAAGGTGAAGAATGGCAGAAGTAAGGCCCAGCGGTCTTGTTTGAGACATATGACATATCTTTTTATTGAGTCTCAAAAAATGATCGTTTGCTGAAACGGATTTTAATATTGTCGTTCTGAACGGTGTATCGACTCTTTCTGCATCTTAAATTCCCGTATTAAAACCCATAGTCTTATTATGAGCTGGACGTCAAGACCGTTGAATGTTGATTTCAGGTTGGAAAGACTATCCGGCGGCAGGTTGGAAATAATAGCGGTGGCGGCTGCCGTGGGACGTGTGACTGTATGCAAGTTGAAGATCGTTTTTGCAGCAGTGCTCCATTGATCCGGAATCCGGGATAAATCTGTGCTGGTATGATCAATGATAAATCCGGCAAAACCGGTGCTCGTGAATATGGCAACTATGAATAGTGCCGCCAGACATTTTTAAATTTCAACGTTCATCTATTCCTTTCCTCATTTTAATCTGTTAAGCATACAGATTGTATTACTGATTAGATTAGGATTTACAAACGATGTTCGACTATTCATTAAGTCATTGGGCAACATTTTTTACAGCTGCTGTGCTGTTAAACATATCTCCAGGCCCGGATATGGCTTTCATTCTCGGTCAAACTGCAAAAAGAGGGATACAGTCTGGCTTCTCAGCGATGTTTGGTATTTGGGCCGGCGCATTTATACATGTCATTTTTGCGGCGCTGGGCCTGTCTGCTATTTTGGCCTCTTCAGCTGTGGCATTTTCGACAATTAAGTGGATTGGCGCGGGGTATCTGATCTGGCTTGGAATACAATCTTTACGGTCTAAAGGAACCCGCATGTCTGTTAATTGCCAGGTCTCTCCAAAAGGTTTGATGCCGATATTCAGACAAGGTGTGCTGGTATCCGTATTAAATCCGAAAGTCGCGGTTTTCTTCCTTGCATTTCTTCCGCAATTTGTTGAAGCCGGGGCAGGCCCCGTTAGTGCACAGTTTTTCCTCCATGGGTCTCTCATTATTTTTGTAGCAGCGTTCGTTGAGCCGCCCTTAATTCTCGTTGGTGGTAAATTGACAGGCTATCTCAATAACAACACAATAATTTCGCGTTGGATGGATCGGGGCCTTGGTGCATTGTTTGTTGGTTTAGGCATTAAATTAGCATCCAGTGACCGTTTCTAAGGCAGGCCAACGGCCCTTGATTCCGAACAGCGATACCCTGCCCGGGCGACTAATCAGGGATTTTAAGAAGAGAGTAAACAAATAATGGATATTGATGATGAGTGATCAAGGGCCATGGGCTGATCTGAATGCCCATGGCCCTAATTCTTTTCTACATCATCGCCCTGTTCAGCATCAGGTGACATACAATACTTAAGGCATAGCCCAGAGCGATCACCGGGGTCCATTTCAAGTGTCCCCCGAAGGTGTAGGTGCCCCGGGCCGCGCCCATGAGCGCCACGCCGGCCGCAGAGCCGATGGCCAGCATACTGCCGCCGGTACCGGCCGTCAGGGTGACCAGGAGCCACTGGCCGTGGGACATGGATGGGTCCATGGTGAGAACGGCAAACATCACCGGAATATTATCCAGAATGGCAGACAGAACGCCCACAAGGCTGTTGGCCCAGGTAGCTCCGAGATCCAGGTACAAAAACTGTGATATCAGCGCAAGGTATCCGAACTGGGCCAATCCGCCCACACAAAGGATAATCCCATAGAAAAACAGCAGGGTATCCCATTCAGCCCTGGAAATTTTTTTCATGATGTCAAAAGAGATGACGTCATGTGAAGGGGGACACTCGGCCTCACGGGCCCCGAGAATGGGGTCGTATTTATTCGTACGGTTCTCATGATGCTTGATATGATAGGAAAAGATCCCGAGATATCCAAGGCCCAGCATCATACCGGCGGCCGGGGGCAGATGCAGCATATTGTGGAAACATACGGCCGTCACAATGGTCGCCCCGAACAACCCCATAATAACCCAGGCCCCGTACTTCATGGAGACCGACTCATCCAGGGCCTCGGGAACATCCTTATCCACGAACAGGCTCATGATCACAGCCGGCACGAGCCAGTTGACCAGTGAAGGCACAAAGATGGCAAAAAACTCGGCAAAGACCACCTTGCCCTTTTGCCAGACCATCAGGGTGGTAATATCCCCAAACGGCGAAAACGCACCACCGGCATTGGCCGCCACAACAATGTTGATGCAGGCAAGGCTGATAAATTTTTTATTATTTCCGCCAACGGCCATGGCCACCGCCCCCATCAGCAATGCAGTGGTCAGATTATCCGCTACCGGGGAGATGAAAAAAGCAAGAAGTCCGGTAATCCAGAAAATTTTGCGCAAAGAAAACCCCCGGGACACCAGCACCGCGCGCAGCCGCTGAAATACATTGCGCTCTTCCATGGCATTAATATAAGTCATGGCTGCCAGCAGAAACAAAAACAGTTCCGCATATTCGATCAGGCTGAGCTTGATGGCATCATGGGCGGTGTGGGTATCGCCGATACTGGAATAGGCCAGGGACACCAGTACCCAGATTACGCCGGCGGCCAGTAGCACGGGTTTGCTCTTTCGCAAATGGATATTGTTTTCCAGGGGAACCAAAGCATACGCCACGATAAAAAAAATCACCGCAATATATCCATATGCAGTATTCGTCATTCCCGCGCCCGCAGCATGGGCAGCCTCAGCCTGGGCAAATCCCAGAACCGGGATTATCAGAAATCCGATCGTCATAAGTATTAATTTAACACCATCTTTCATATACATTACCTCCTTGATTTCATTGGGGTGAACAAACGCCGCCCCCATTCTCTTCACCCCAAAACCGTGGACCTGTTTGTCGGCTTCATGATAGGATGCCCACATAGTTAAGGACCGCAGCAAAAAAAAAATAAATCATAAAGGGTACGACGTTTTCGATCAAATAGATAATATAGCGACTAATATTCGAAAAAAGCGAACGTTACATGGAATGGCTTAATTACCATCATCTATACTATTTCTGGATAGTTATGAAAGAAGGCAGTATTACTGCCGCCAGCAGCAGGCTCAGTCTTGCACAGTCAACCATCAGTGCCCAGCTGACCAAACTGGAGGAATCCTTCGGCGGCAAGCTGTTTAACCGGCAGGGACGAAACCTGGAAGCCACGGATCTGGGGCAACTGGTGTTTCGCTATGCCGACAAGATATTTCCGCTGGGACGGGAACTGATGGATCAGATTCACAGCCGGCCGGTGGTCGGCCCGCTTTCCCTGAACGTGGGAATCGTGGATGTAGTCCCCAAACTCATGGCCAGGAAACTCATTGAACCGGCCCTGTGTATGGAAAGAACCGTTCGCCTGGCCTGCCACGAAGGCAAAGAAAAGGACCTGCTGGCAGATCTTGCCCTGCACAATCTTGACCTGGTGATCTCCGACGGACTGCCCAAACCCGGCCCCAGCGTGAAAACCTACAATCATTTTTTAGGCGAATGCGGCATCACTTTTTTTGCCGAAAAAAAGTTGGCACAAAGCCTGCCCGACACATTCCCGGATTGTCTGAACAAGGCTCCCATGGTCATGCCCATGACCATGTCGTGGCTGCGTGGTGCCCTCGACCAATGGCTTGATCGTCTGTCCATTCACCCGGTGGTGGTGGCCGAGTTTGAAGACAATGCGCTGCTCACGGTTTTCGGACAGGCCGGAGACGGTGTATTTATGTGCCCCACAATCATTGAATCAGAGATTCAAACCCAGCATCAAGTGGAGATCATCGGCCGGTGCAACAAGATCAAGGAACGGTTTTATGCGATCTCTGTCGAACGGGTTCTCAAGCATCCGGCGGTTGTGGCCATCACCGACACCGCACGCCATTCCGTATTTTTCAGCGAGTAAGGTTCATGGTCCAGGTATCGGTACTTTGCCGGCACCTTGATTATCTCCGTTCAGCCCGTGGCTGTTAAATTCGGATAAGTTATCGAGGCGAAACTTTTGAATCTTGAGTCGGCCTGAATTAGGTAAATATTAGCTGTTGGAATATTCGCTACCGGAGGGTATAATTTTCAGCACTTGCACCTTGATTTTATACGGCAAAAGAATTACAAACAGAATGAAATTCATTAATTGCCCTTCGATCGAATCGGTGGTCGACAAGAAAATCCGCGACCACCAACAGTTATGGGCGAACTTGGTCGATTATCAACATCCAGGTTCAAACGCACAAAAACGTATGAAAGCAATTCAATAAATCAATTAAAGCTTTCATATAACAGCCATGGGCTGACCCGGGTTTTCACCGTGGTTCAGCCCACAACGAAAGTTGAAAGATCTGTGCAGGTTACACAGACTTTCTTATAAAAAAATTAAAGAAAAGGAGAAGATGAAATTGAAAAAGTCAGTTAAGATCTTGATGAGTGTTGTTGTATTTTTGTTTATTGCGTCTGCATCACAGGCCGCAACTTTTAATTTGGACCTTTCTGAATATGGCGGAAGTGATGACCTTGATGTTTATTCGCTTGTTTTTACTGGTTTTCCTTCATTGACAGTCTATGATGATGATACCTTTTCAGAAAGCGGCTCAATCCCAATTTACCTGTATACGGAAAGTTCTGCAGGTTCTATACTGAGTCTGGGTACTGTAGGGTTGAGCCTTTACTTTGAAGATCTAACCGGAACCATAGCGGCGGACGACACCATCTCGTTTACCGAAGGCCAGTATGTTTACTTTAAATATGGTACTGATACCGTTGCAACATTTGAGTTGTTAGCGAATTCAGGGGGAGACGTATCAAATGCCGTGACCCAAACTTATTACCTTAACCTGATAAGTTCATCAATTATCGATAGCGATACTTCTGATTTTGAAGCCCTGATTGTCGCATCTAATTTTTCGAATCAGTATAACAGCGAAACTACCTATTTTATGAGTGGTGAAGTATTTGCAGCAGTCCCGGTACCACAAAGCTTACTGCTTATCAGTTCTGGTTTATGCTGTTTGGTCGGACTACGCCGTAAAGCCTAAATTTTTTCAATATAATAGTTGAAATTGAAAAGGAGCCGGATTTTTATCCGGCTCCTTTTTCTTTGCAGGTGAATGCGTTGATAACACCTTGATTCCCTGACACCAATATGATTTAATCCCTGGTGCTATATACATGGAGCCCCGCAGGGCCATTGATTTTGAAGACAAATTTAACGGACAAGGGGATATTTTGCCTGAGCTGACCATTGAAACCGCAGGGCAGACCACGGTAATGCTTTTCTCAGGACGGCTGGACGCCTCGGGCGTGGCCAGGATTTGGGATGCCGCAGTTAAAACGGTTAAAAAACCAGGGCAGACAAAAATCCGAATGGACCTTGTTTCCGTTGATTACATGGACATGGCCGGTGCCACCTTTATCTCCCATTTGATCCGCCTGGCAGGCCGCACGCCCACAGAACAATCTGATTTTCTCACCGGCGTCAAAAAAGAGTTTGCTCCGCTTCTGGAGCTGGCTGAAAAATCCAAAGACCAGTCATCCGTCCCCCCGTCCAAGGACTCCTACATTGAAAAAACCGGTAAAGATCTGGTGGCCTCCCTTGAAGATGCCAGGGTATTCATCACCATGGTCGGAGAGATCACGGCCGCCCTGTTTTCCTGCCTGAAAAATCCGGGCCGTGTCCGGTGGGCCGACACCTGGATGGTGGCGGAACGTTCCGGGGTGAACGCACTGCCCATTGTGGCGCTGATCTCTTTTATTGTCGGACTGGTTATGGCATTCCAGGCCGCCATTCCCATGCGCATGTTCGGCGCAGAAATATATGTGGCCAACCTCATCGGCATTGCCATGGTCAGGGAACTTGGACCGTTGATGACTGCCATTGTCCTGGCCGGCCGCTCAGCCTCCGCCTTTGCCGCGGAAATCGGGACGATGAAGATCAACGAAGAGATTGATGCGCTCACGGTCATGGGCATGGAGCCGGTCAAATTCCTCATCGTTCCCAGGATCATTGCCGCCACCCTAATTACGCCGCTTTTAACGGTGTTCTCCAATTTTGTGGGCATCCTTGGCGGCATGGTTGTCATTGTTTCCCTTGGCTATCCGCCCATTGCCTATTACAATCAGGTGGTCGGATTTGTCTCCTGGGAGGATCTTGCCGGCGGCCTTGCCAAATGCTTTGTATTCGGTCTTCTCATTGCCGCCACCGGCTGCATCCGAGGGTATCAGACATTGAGGGGGCCTTCTGCCGTGGGCGATGCCACCACAAGGGCGGTGGTATCCTCGATTATTTTAATTGCCGTGTTTGACGGTATTTTTTCCATCATCTTCTTTTATCTGGGCATATGAGCGAAACCATTATCAACGTCAGGCACCTTTTTGCTGGGTACAACAACAACGCCATCATGGAGGATCTCAACTTTGATATCCAAAGCGGTGAGGTGTTTGTTATCCTGGGCGGTTCGGGCTGCGGCAAAAGCACGGTACTCAAACACATGATCGGCCTGGTGCCGCCGGTATCCGGCCAGGTTCTCATTCATGGCAAAGATATGGTAGCTGCCCGGGGAAAAGAGCGAAACCGACTGCTTGCGGGTATTGGCGTGGCCTTCCAGAACGGCGCGCTGTTTGGCTCCATGACTGTTCTGGAAAATGTCATGCTACCCCTGATCGAATTTACGGATCTTCCCCGCCAGGCCATTGAAGCCATTGCCCGGGTCAAGCTGGATCTGGTTGACATGGGGCACGCCCTCTATCTTCTGCCCGACGAATTGAGCGGCGGCATGAAAAAAAGAGCGGCCATTGCCAGGGCCATGGCCCTTGATCCGGCCATCCTGTTTTTAGATGAACCCTCTGCCGGACTGGACCCCCTCACCTCGGCCGAACTGGACCGCCTGATCCTGGAATTAGCAAGAGCCCTTAACATCACCTTTGTCATTGTCACCCATGAGCTTGAAAGCATCCTGACCATTTCCGACCGGGTCATCATGCTGGGTAAAGAGAAAAAAGGCATCATTGCCCAGGGCGACCCCAAAAAGCTCAAAGCCGATCCGTCAAACCCGTATGTATATAATTTTTTTAACCGGAACCCATCATAATGTTTTGGAACCCGAGCCATGACCCAGAAAACCAATTATTTTAAACTCGGCCTGTTTGTTATCCTGGCCTTTGCCCTGACGGCAGCCATGCTGATCGCCTTTGGTGCAGGCCAGTTTTTGAAGACCGAAACCCTGGCCGAAACCTATTTTAACGAATCGGTACAGGGCTTAAATGTCGGATCGGAAGTGAAATACAAAGGGGTAAAAATCGGTGCCGTGAAATCCATCACCACCCCCACAAAAGTTTACGATATCGCCTCAAACTATGTGCTGGTCACCTTTTCCCTGTCCGAAGACTGTTACGTGGGACAGACCGGAGAAAGCCCAAAAGAGCGCATGAAAAAGGCTGTTGACGACGGACTTTCCATCTTTTTATCATTTAACGGCCTCACCGGATCAGCATACCTGGAGACCGATTACAAAAAGAACGAACCGGATGAACTTGAAATTCCCTGGACCCCGGAAAATCTTTATGTGCCGTCCCGTCCCAGCAACATCAAACAGGTTTCCGATGCCATCACCCGGGCCATGGAAACGCTTGGGTCCATGGATTTCAAAGAGATGAAACAGGATTTTTCAGCCCTTCTCAAAAGCCTGAATATCACAAAGGTAACCGACCAGGCAGAAAGCCTGCTCAAAGAGCTCCGCCGGACCAACAAGGATCTGGCCAAACTCCTAACATCAGGCGAGCTTAAACAGATGCTGGCCGATGCCGGCGCATCCATGGCAGACCTAAAACAGATTGTTCAAACGGCGAAAGTTCCCATCCAGCAGACCCTGGCTGATATCAATACGGCATCGGGCAGTTTCAAGCGCATGACCACCGGGCTTGAACAAGGTTACGAAGGGAAATTAGCTGAAATGGCCGATCAAATGGATACGGTTCTGGCAAGCCTTGAAAAAACATCCCAATTACTGCAGAACATGGTCTGGACCAATGCTGACGTCATTGAAAAAACCATCGGCAACCTGGAAAATACCGCCGACAACCTCAACCAGTTTACCCGGGAACTGCGAGATTATCCGGGCAGCATTCTCATGAACGCGCCACCCAAAACATCTACATCAGGAGAGGTGAAATAGTTTGCCATGAAGCGTCTCCAGCCTTTAACCCGTTTGTCCATTTTTATGATGCTCACCTTCATGTTGACTGCAACGGCCTTTTTGACCGGATGCGGGATTAAAAATGACTACACCAAAAAACAAATGTTCAGACTCTATGCCGACGGCAACGCCCCTGCCAATGAAAGTAATCGGTCAGCAGGCGTTCCGCTGGTGGTCAAACGCCTGGACATTGCCCCGGAATTCAGCGGCGCGGGATTTGTCTACCGATTGGGTCAAAGCAGATTCACCCAGGATTATTATAATAATTACATGACGTCACCGGACCGCATGATCAGTGATGTGATGTTTGAAGCCCTGGTCCAATCCCCCCAATTTGCCCCGGCTCCCAGCAACCGGGTTCCCGAAAACGTTTACCAGTTATGGGGCAAAATCACGTCACTTTATTGTGACCGGCACAATGCATCCCACGTATCGGCTGTGGTGACCATGGCGCTCAACCTTGACCGGTTGAATAAAACGGGATTTACAAAGGTATTGTCAAAAACCTATTCCCGGCAAATCCCCCTGGGCAACGATACCAGCCCCCAAGGATACGTTACGGCCCTGAACCGAGGATTAGCCGAAATTGTCAAAGATATTTTGTCGGATTACCAAAACCTGCCGATCCCGGCAGACAACCCATAGTTGTTTAGGACGTAGTTTATATGAAATTTCGACCCTGTATTGATCTTCGAAACGGCAAGGTGGTTCAGATTGTGGGTGGCACCCTGTCGGACAACGCCCAGGAGAGCGTTGTCACCAATTTTGAAAGCGCCCGAACCCCGGCACAATTTGCACAGATGTACCAGGCAGACCAGCTTTTCGGCGGTCACGTCATCGCCCTTGGCCCCGGCAATACGCAGTCAGCCCTTGAAGCACTGCAGGCCTTCCCCGGCGGACTTCAGATGGGTGGTGGTATAAATCCTGAAAATGCACACACCTTTCTGGATGCAGGGGCATCCCATGTCATCGTCACATCTTATGTGTTTTCCAAAGGCCGCATGGATATGGACAAGCTCAACGCCCTGGTTAATGCCGTGGGCAAAGACCGCCTGGTTTTAGACCTGAGCTGCCGGAAACGGGATGGCCAATTCTGGATTGTAACAGACCGCTGGCAAAATTTCACCGAGATGGCTGTAACCCCGGCCACGCTTGAACATCTGTCCGCATTCTGTGACGAATTTTTGATCCACGGTGTGGATGTGGAAGGCAAAATGCAGGGCATCCAGGAGGAACTTGTAACCATGCTCGGCGAACACAGCCCCATTCCGGCCACCTATGCCGGAGGGGCAAGCCAATTTTCAGACCTGGATCTTGTAAAAAGCCTTGGCAATGGCCGTGTGGACCTGACCATTGGTTCAGCCCTGGACGTCTTTGGCGGCACCATTCCTTACCAGGAGGTGGTGGCGTGGCATGAAAGTCAAAAATAGAGATCCAGGCAGATAGTTCAGACGGCATTAAAACAAAAAGGCGGCCTCACCATGAATGAATGGCAAGGCCGCTTTCTATTTTAGTGCCTGAACAGAGACGTTCATTCCCTATATAAATGAGTTGATTCGAGCTTCCAACGCTTCCTTGGGTAGTGCGCCTGTAACTTGGTCAACCAAAGCACCGTTTTTCACAAAAAGCATGGTGGGAATACTTTGAATCCGGTATTTTGAGCCGGTTCCCGGATTTTCATCGATATTGACCTTGGCTATTTTAAGCCGCCCCTTGTACGCTTTTGCAAGGCCGTCCAGTATAGGTCCCACAGCCCGGCAGGGACCGCACCAGGGTGCCCAGCAGTCCACCAGCACCGGCAAAGACGACTGCATGACCTCCCGGTCAAAATCGGCATCCGTCACGTTGACGGGGGCATCAAAAACTTCAATCTTCAAAATGGTGCCGCACTTGCCGCACTTGGGGTTTTCTGAAATTCTGTTTTCAGGTACACGGTTTTTTGCCCCGCATTTGGTACACCGGATAATCAATTGGTTGTCACCCATATTTTTTATCCCCCTTCTATTTGATTTTATAAAAGTATCGCCACCGTCAGACGAATCCCGGCAGCGCGTTTTACGCCCCGCAATGGCAATAACTTGATAGCCCTAAAATTTTAGCCGGGGCACTGATGGTCACCCCGAAAAACACGGCAGGTTTACCCGAATTTAAAAACGTGGTAATGGTGCCGTTCACAATGGTGGACCCAGTAGCAAATACCATGTCACACCACTCAAGGGGCTCCTCAACATTCTCACCGGATTCGATCTTCACACCAAACTTTTCGGTGCCTACATTGTCCGGGTCAAGGTCCAGAACCCGCATCGTATTCTGTTTGGCAAGGTATTCCAAAAACCTGGGCTGAAGGCCGACCAGAAGAATCTTTTTGCCTGAAAACTCCGGTAGGTCGATCAGGTTTTCGGCGCACTGCACCGGCTCCTTGTCCTTACAATGTATTGTCTTTTCACAAAGATTCAAGGACCTGTAAACCGCATTAAGCCCGGCGATAAAAATGGCCCGGTCACTGGTTTTTGTGTGATCCAGTTCAAGCAGGCCGTCCACGGACAAAGAGACATCCGTATATTCGTCCGTAAACGACTGTCCCACAGCGCCGTTGAATGTTGCGGCCATCATCACCTCTTTGCCTTTGACAATGGGGTAGTCATCATGCTCGGGGGTACCGATGGCCTCTTTGACGGTCAAAGGCTTACACTTGATGTCAATTCTTTTGTCTGCCAGGTCGTGGCGGACGATTTCTGCTTTCAGGGCGTCTTTCAGTTGCATGTAAATGTCGTTGATATTCATTTTATTTCCTTATATATGTTCAGGCCAAAGAGCAACCCATCTCTATGTGTTAGGCATATTATGATTATGTTTTCCAGGCCTGTCAAAAAATCTAACTGCTTACTATACTGCTTTACACCCTTATTGAAAACAAGCAAATATCAGCACGCGATCGGTATGCCGCCCCAAACAGACAGATGGGCTGTTGCTGCCATGGGCATTACCGCTTATGCTGGTTCCAGGCCCTGACCAGCTTTGAGGCTTCGAACCCTGGATCATCTGCTTCTGATATCGCAGAGACAACAAAAAAACCGGCAACGCCGGTTTTGGCAAGGGCCGGGATATCGGCAAGCTTGACGCCGCCGCCCACCACCACAGAGATGGAACTGAGTTGGGCAAGCGTTTTAATATCTTCAATACTTCTTGTTATTCTTTTTCCGTCGATATCGAGTCCGCTGTCGGGTTTGGTCTGGGTTTCATGCAAAGGGCCTGCGCCAAAATAGTCAATGAGGCTGACATCGGCATGTTTTATATACTCGAACAGTTCATGGGTTCGGGCAGATAAACCCACAACGGCATCGGGCCCCAGATATTCCCGGCAGACATCCACAGGGATATCCGTCTGGCCCACATGGATGCCGTCGACCTTTATGCCTTGTTTTCTTGCCGCCAGAATCACGTCAAGGCGGTCATTCACCAGCAGGGTCACCGTGCCGGATTTACCGGTCTGGGCAATCACGTCGGCCGCCTGGCCGGTGAGTTCGATCAATTGCCGGGCAGATGCCGTTTTTGACCGAACCTGAACGCAGGTAATCCCTGCGTTTATCGCATCACGGATAACGGGTGCCACAGGACGGCCTTTGGTATTTTCCGGACCCACCACAAAATATGCTGAAATATCCAATTTACTTCTCATATGTTAAATCTCCTCTATATCAAAAGGGTTGTCTGCAATCTCTTCGGGGGTTGCCCGATACAGTTCATCAAGAAAGTGAACCTGAAAACTTGCCGGGGCATCTGTTTTTTCAGCGGCCCGGCGTCCGGCCAGATTATAAACCGCCGTACCTGTCAATGCGGCGATAAAGGCCGAAGCGGCAGTGGCATAGACTGCCATGACACCACCCAGAGAGCAGCCGGACCCGGTAATTTTTTCCATAAAATGAGAGCCACCGTAACAAAGGGCGACAATGGACCCGTTGGTAACCAAATCCTGTTTGCCCGAAACAGCCACCGCCCCGCCGGTCCATTGGGCCAGGGCCACCGCCGCAGCCCGGGCTGCGGTGACCGGGTCCTGGGAATCCACTCCCCGGACATTGGATGTTTCGGTGCCGCCAGCCAACGCCCATAACCCGGCCAGGGCAATAATTTCAGATGCATTGCCACGAATAATGCTGGGTTTACAAGATTTAAAGTCCAGCAGCAGCCGGGTGCGAAGTTCTCCAATGCCGACGGCCACAGGATCCAGAACCCATGGTTTTCCGCCGGTGTGCAAGGTTTTTGCCATGGTCGGCAAGGTCTTTTCATAGACAGGTTCAATGGTGCCCACGTTTATGTAGGCAGCCCCGCCCGCATGGGCCAGGAACTGCGCCTCATCGGGCATGTAGACCATGGCTGCCGAACCGCCCACGGCAAGCTGGGCATTGGCGACAAAATTGATGGTCACCGTGTTGGTCACGGACCCGGCCATGGGATTGGTCTGCTGCACGGTTTCAACGGCATGAATTATTTCCGCTTGAAGATCTTTTTTAAGACTCATGTATCACTGCTCCTTTGGCTGGTTTCATCCCAGCGCTTGCGGTCCATGCCCCATTCAGTTCTGTTTGCCCACTGACAGGCACACACCAGTATTGCTGCTGTTTTTAACTTTTTTTGGCCGCTTTTGTCACCTCTTTTTCCAGTACAATACCGTGCCATCAGATCATTTTACTATAGTACCCAAAGATTAGGGGGAACGACTCAATTTTTGTCTTGAAAGATACGCATGGATGAAACTAAAATGACCGAATTTTATTCAAACAGATACCCATAGAAATGGAGTCAAATAGAACAGGCGAACTCGTTGCCAAAAGCCAGGACCTGGTTTATCGAAAAAAAGAGTGGTTCGTTCCGGAAGCCGGTTCATCCGAATAGGCCTGCCAAGCAATGGGTTCCAGCCCCTATGGGGGGTTGGAATCCATATGTCCGTTTCTTGCTAATCTTTAGATCCTTTGTTATACTTTTCCTTAAAGTACGGGGCGGTCATGCCCCATTAATTTCTCACAATACGCTCCATTAGCACAGTAAATATCCGTTTTAAGAAAGCGCTGGCATATCCCTAATCTTGATTTTCATGAAGGAGGAAAGATGAGTGACGCTTTAGACGTATACACACCCCGGCATAAAGTCCGTATTATCACAGCCACGTCCCTGTTTGACGGACATGACGTCTCCATCAACATGTTCCGAAGACTGCTTCAGAGTACCGGTGTGGAGGTGATCCACCTGGGGCACAACCGTTCCGTAAAAGAAATCGTGGACGCGGCCATTGAAGAAGATGCCCAGGGCATCGCCGTTTCAAGTTACCAGGGCGGGCATATCGAATTTTTCAAGTATATCGTGGATTTTTTAAAAGAACACAATGCCTCTGACATTAAAGTTTTCGGCGGCGGCGGCGGCGTAATTGTGCCCGATGAAATCCAGGCGCTCCATGATTATGGTGTCGCCAGGATATTTTCCCCCGAAGACGGTACAAAGATGGGACTGCAGGGAATGATCAACCATATGGTCAAGGCGGTTGATTTTTCCACGGTCACGGATGACGCCCTTGACGTTAACCTTCTGTCTTTTAAAAACAAACGTCTGGTGGGCAAGGCGATCACGGCAGTGGAACAGGCCAAATATTCCGGCAACGGCCATTTGGATCATTTCAGGGCCCAACTGTCTAAAAAAATCGGCAGCAGAACCGTGCCTGTCATGGGCATCACCGGTACCGGCGGAGCTGGAAAGTCTTCGCTCATTGACGAACTGGTGCTTCGCATGATCCATGATGTAAAAGACATCAGGATAGCTGTCATCAGTTCGGACGTATCCAGAAGAAAAACCGGCGGAGCCCTGTTGGGGGATCGCATCCGGATGAACGCCATCGACAATGACCGGGTGTACATGCGCTCCCTGGCCACGCGAAAAGCCCACTCGGAAATCCCGGAAGCTCTGGGAGACGTCATTTCCGTGGTCAAGGCCGCCGGATTTGATTTTATCATCGCCGAAACCGCCGGCATCGGCCAGGGGGATTCCCAGATCACCGACCAGGTGGATTGCGCCATGTATGTGATGACGGCCGAATTCGGAGCGGCAAGCCAGCTGGAAAAAATAGATATGCTGGATTACGCGGACCTGATTGTGGTCAACAAATTCGAAAAAAGAGGGGCCGAAGATGCCGTACGGGATGTGCGCAAACAGGTGCAAAGAAACCGGAATGCCTGGGCGATGCAGCCGGACGATATGCCGGTATTCGGCACCATTGCTTCCAAATTCAACGATGACGGTGTGACGGCCCTTTATCAGGCCCTGCTGGAAACGATTTCTGAGAAGACCGGGGTTAAGTTTGAAAGTCAACTTTCTAAAATTGAAGTCAAGACATCCTCATCAAAAACCGTAGTCATCCCGCCGGAAAGAACGCGCTACCTGTCAGAAATTGCCGACACCGTCCGGGACTACCACAAGCATACCCAAATACAGGCCCAGGCCATCCGCAAGGTGTGGCACCTGGAAGAGACGGCCAAGGCCATTGATGAGAGCCTGCTTGACGGGGATAAAACAGAACTGATCGAAAATCTGAAAAAAGCAATTGATGCCGCGAGAAGAAACGTTGATGGAGCAGCCAAGGATCTGGTAACCCAATGGGAGGACACGAAAGATGCCTATACAAAGGACGAACTGGTATACACAGTCCGGGGCAAGGAAATACGAGTGCCATTGTATACCCGGTCTTTATCCCACCAGAAAATCCCCAAGATCAGTCTGCCCAAATTCAAGGACCCGGGTGAGATATACCAATGGCTGCGGCGGGAAAATCTTCCCGGATACTTTCCATTTACGGCCGGTGTATTTCCCCTGAAACGGGTGGGGGAAGACCCGACCCGAATGTTTGCCGGAGAAGGAGATCCGGCCCGAACCAACGCCCGGTTTCATTTGCTTTCCGGTGACTACGAGGCCAAAAGGCTATCCACGGCGTTTGATTCGGTCACCCTTTACGGATGTGACCCGGAGCTTCGGCCCGATATTTACGGCAAGGTCGGCAACGCAGGGGTCAGTGTATGTACCCTGGACGATGTCAAAGTGTTGTACAGCGGGTTCGATCTTAGTGCACCGTCAACCTCCGTCTCCATGACCATCAACGGCCCGGCACCTGTCATGCTTGCCATGTTCATGAATACGGCCATTGATCAGCAGGTGGACAAATACACACAACAGAACGGTAAAGTACCGACAAGCCAGGTATATCAAAATATTCGAGAATCAGTACTCAGCAATGTCCGCGGCACGGTTCAGGCCGATATTTTAAAAGAAGATCAGGGGCAGAACACATGTATTTTTTCCATTGAGTTTGCCCTGAAAATGATGGGCGATATCCAGCAGTACTTCATGGAAAACAATGTCCGCAATTTTTACTCGGTATCCATTTCAGGCTATCACGTCGCCGAAGCCGGTGCCAACCCTATTACCCAACTTGCCCTGACCCTTTCCAACGGCTTTACCTATGTGGAATATTACCTTTCCCGGGGCATGCCCATCGACAGTTTCGGGCCCAATTTATCATACTTTTTTTCCAACGGCATGGATCCCGAATATACAGTGATCGGGAGAGTTGCCCGCAGAATCTGGTCCATTGCCATGAAAGAGAAGTACAATGCGTCGGCACGTTCACAGATGCTCAAATATCATATCCAGACATCCGGCAGATCCCTTCACAGTCAGGAGATCCAGTTCAACGACATACGGACCACCTTACAGGCACTTTGCGCGGTATATGACAATTGCAACAGCCTGCACACCAATGCCTTTGACGAAGCTATCACAACTCCCACAGCAGAGTCGGTGCGACGGGCCCTGGCCATCCAGATGATTATCAACCGGGAGTGGGGGTTGGCCAAAAATGAAAATATGAATCAGGGAAGCTTCATCGTCGAAGAGCTGACGGATCTGGTGGAGCAGGCCGTGCTGATGGAGTTTGACCGGATCTCGGAACGGGGCGGTGTGCTGGGCGCCATGGAAACGGGATACCAGCGAAGCAAAATCCAGGAAGAATCAGTCTACTATGAGACGTTGAAGCACAATGGCGCGCTTCCCATTGTCGGTGTCAACATGTTCCGTGAAAACAATTCCGAAGACGAGGCAACGCCCCAAGGTAGCGGCTGCTGTGAACTGGCCAGGGCCACGGAAGAAGAGAAGCAATCCCAGTTAAAACGCTTGGCCGATTTTCAACGACGGCATGAAAAGGCAGCACCCCAGGCTCTGGAAAAACTTCAACGGGTGGTCCTTTCCGGGGGCAACATCTTTGAAGAACTGATGGAAACAGTTAAGGTCTGCAGTCTGGGACAGATCACCAGAGCTCTTTACGATGTGGGGGGCCGGTATCGCAGGAACATGTAAATTAAAAAAGGATAGGTTTCTCCGGCGGAATGAAGCTTTTGATGCAGTGATCCCGGCGCGGCAATTCGGCAAGGCCTTTACCGGAACTCGCCAGGTTCTGAACATGGTTAATAAATGCCCGGGCATAATCCAGATATGTGCCGACCGTTTTTCCAGGCACTTGTGAGGCCGCGCCAAACCCTTTGTACCCGTCCTTACCCGAGGCGATAAAGTCATTGGCCACCACCACATAAATGTGCTCATCTTCAAGGGGAACATATCGACCGGATGCGCGCTCCCGGACCTCAAGCCCGGAAAACCTGCTGCCGAATGGATTGCGCGCATCAATATCGTACCGCAGGCCGTAGGCATAGGGGAACGCCCCTTTTGCATCGTTTTGGATCACATACGCCAGGGCCTGTTCAAGGAGTTGCCGGATACCGTGACCGGACATTTGGATTTCAAACAGGGTATTTGAAAACGGCAGTACCCCATAAACAGTGCTGTAACGAATCGCCCCCTTTTGAATACCCGTTCGGACCCCGCCGGCATTCTGAATGCACATGTCGGCATGGGGCACCTGCTCATAAAACGCCTGGGCCACCAAAGGAGCCAGACAACTGCCCAAAGGCATTGCTTGAGTACCATGAACCTGGCCCGGTACGCGCACATGCGCAAGATCCTGACAAGCGGTTCCAATAATGGTCTCGCCTTTTTCTGCCACCTGGCTGGAAAACTGACCTAAAACACTGGCAACTGCTGTATTTTCAGGGGCAATATTAAGAGTTGGATCACGGCTGATACAGTCCAGAATTTTTTTTCGATCAACACCGGTGACCGGTTGCAGATCGCCTGCGGCATCTTTTCGCCGAAATTGATTCCCCAACACCAGGTGAGGCCGTCCGGACCAGGCGACCAGCCGATCGGCCTTGAACGCCACATCAAGCTCCCCCAGCACCCGGCCGTTGGACCATGCCTGAACAATGCAGACCGGATCACCGTCTTTATTTTCGGCAATCACCGGATAGGGACCGTCACAGGCCAGCCCGTAAGCGGCCAAATCACCCAAAAGCGTATGGCTGTGTCCATCCACGATCACATCCACATCGCTGACTTTCCCCGCCAGGGACAAGGTATTTTCAAGCCCGTAATGACTCAGCAAAATAATCCGACCAATCCCCTTGGCCGACAGCTCATCCACCGCGGCCTGAACGCATCGCACCTCATCGCCGAACACCACCCCGGGACCGGAACGGGAGGAGCGGCGCGTCACCTCTGAAATGGTCATGCCTATGATTCCAACCGGCCGCCCGTCAATTTCTTTCACCACATAGGGGGCAAACAGATGTTCCAGCACATGCCCGGGAGTCACTCGGATATTGGCGCTGACCACCGGCACCTTCAACGACCGGATAAAACCGGCCAGCCAAGAATCCCCGTTGTCAAATTCATGGTTGCCCAAAGCCATGGCATCAAAGGGCATGGCACTCATCACCCCGGCATCGGCCCGGCCGTCAAACAGGGTAAAGTACAGGGTTCCCTGGACCGCATCGCCGGCATGCAGCAGCAGCGTCTGCTCAGGATTGACTGCCAGCACATCCACCAACCCGGCAATTCTTGCCATACCGCCGACCTCACAGGTGGTGGACTGCCCATCAAAAGTCAGTTCAACGGTCTGGGGAGCCAGAAAGGAGTGCACATCGTTAAGATGCAGGATCTTAAGCTTGGTCTGGGAAGAAAAAGCACTGCTGCCCAAAGTGCCGAACACCAGGACTGCTGTCGACAGCAAAAAAAATCGGACCACAATGCCAGTTTTTAAATTTCTTCTTGTGGTGCCCATCGAATAAGACTCCATTTTCAAAAAAAGAATAGAAAAAAAGGCAAAGCGTTAACAATCAAAGTCAAAAAACAATCCGTCTCTTTATTTCTTTTTCTTTGGTTTTTCCAGATAATCGACGCCTTCCTCGTGGATTTCCTGGAGCTTGGCCTCGATTGTATTACATAATGTCTTGAGGACCTTGATACGGGCAAAGTATTTATTATTCGCCTCTATCAGGGTCCAGGGCGCATAATGCGTGCTGGTCCTATCGACCATATCCGTAACCGCCTGTTCATACTGTTCCCATTTTTTGCGGTTACGCCAGTCCTCGTCTGTGATTTTGAACCGCTTGAAGGCGGTTTGCTCTCTGGCATGGAATCTTTCCAACTGTTCTTCTTTGGTGATGGTCAACCAGAACTTAACCACCACCATGTGATGGCGGACAATCTGTAACTCAAACTCGTTGATTTCACTGTAGGCCCTCATCCAGTCGGCTTCGGAACAAAATTGTTCGACCCGTTCCACCAGCACGCGGCCGTACCAGGATCTGTCAAACATCGTTACCCGGCCTTTACGGGGCAAATGCCGCCAGAATCGCCAAAGGTACGGCTGCTCTCGTTCCTCCTCCGTAGGTGCGGCAATGGGAATCACCTGATACCCGCGGGCATCAAGCGCCCCTGTGATACGACGTATGGCTCCGCCCTTCCCTGCGGCGTCGTTGCCCTCAAACACGGCGATGACTGACGTGTATTTAAACTTTGGATCCCTGATCAGCAGGTTCAGCTTTCTTTGGTACTTTTTCAACTTTTTTTGGTACTCATCCTTTTCCAGTGCCTGGGTCATATCCAACGTTTTCAGCACGTTGACATTATCAATGGACGGCATAAGAGGCGGCGCAAGGATTTCCGGAGAAGGTTGAGCTTCCTTGCTCAACCGTTCTCGAATCGCATTTAGAATAAGCTTTCCAACGGTTAAGTCCCGGTAGCGGGAATCTGCGCCTTCAACGATCAACCATGGCGCTTCAGGGGTTGAGGTCTGACGAATCACCTTTTCATGAACTTCACGAAACTTATCGTAGGCCTTGAAGTGTTCCCAGTCACGTTCGGTGACCTTCCAACGGGTCAATGGATCTTTTTCAAGGGATTGCAATCGTTTTTTCTGCTCTTCCCGGGAAAGATGAAACCAAAATTTAATGATCAGGGCCCCCTCATTTACCAGCATTTTTTCGAACTTTATGGCCCGGCCCATGCTCTGCTCCAGATCCGCATCTTTTGTTTTGCCATAGACCCTGTTCAGCATCGGCCACGTGTACCACGATCCCAGGAAAACACCGATTTTACCCTTTGGCGGCAAGGCCATCCAGAACCGCCACATCATCGGCCGATCCAGTTCCTCGTCCGAAGGCTCTCCCATGCCGTGGGTTTGAATAAAGCGGGGATCCATCCATTCATTCAACAAATTCACTGTGGCACCGCGCCCTGCACCGTCTAATCCGCCGACCAGAATAATCACTTGAAACGCGGAGGATTCCCCTAATTCAAACTGTGCATGAAGCAGTTCTTCACGCAGGACAGGCACTTCTTTCTTATAATCGGATTTGGATATCTTATGTCCCAACTCGGCAGATTCAAACATGCAGTTGCTCCTTTACCTCAATTAAATCTCATTCATAGCATGCACTTCCAAGAAAAGACTAACCAGCCGTATTCAACAATGTCAATCCTTAAATGCCGATTATCTGCTTGCAACTGCTTTTCGATCGACCATCGCGCTGATCACGGCAGCATATAATGTTTCTTCTTTTTGCCCTGCACTCTGGACAAATTTAAACCAACTGTTTATTTTAAACAAATAGTTAAACTTTTCTAAAGCCTGATACCCAAAAATTCAGGCAAACAGAAGGCGGCAATGGCCGAGGGCGGTATTAGAGAACATAAAAAAGACCAGTCTGAGCGTAAAATTTTAAATGCGGCGCTGCTGGTGTTCAGCACTCAGGGATTCAATGGCGCCCGCATTGATGCCATTGCCCGTAAAGCCGGGGTAAACAAGGCCATGATCTATTACCGGATCGGAAATAAACAGGCGTTGTACCAGGCCGTGATTCAGGACATCTACCAGGACCGGGCAGCCCAGCTTCGCCGGGAAATCCAGTCCAGAACCACCCCCGAAGAAAAATTAAACACTTACATTGCCAGCGTTGCGGCCATCATGGATGCCCATCCCCATTTCACCCGGATCATGATTCGGGAGATGGTTTCCGGATGGGGAAATTTCGGCCCGGCAATCTTTGAAGAGGTCAGTGTGACCATTAAGATTGTCCAGGCAATACTTGACGAAGGCGTGGAAAAAGGTATTTTTAAGAAAACCGATCCTCTGGCGGTTCATACCATGATTCTTGGGTCGCTGATTCTGAACCATCTGACCCATCCGGTCAAACCCCAAATCATGGCGGCCCTGGATACATCAGAAGTCCCATCTGACATTGATGGGTTTAACCAGCTTGTACCCCAGGTACAGTGCCTTGTTATCGCGGCCCTGCGTCCCGGTGCTGATTCCCGTGAAGTATAATTGTAAGCCAACCATTTAAGAGATCAATGATGCATAAGACAATACAAAAAACGCTCTCTTTTTTTCTGATTCTATCTGCCGTTCTGATTCTGGTGTCACCGCCACACACATGCCGGGCCCAGGAACAACTGACCGTGGAAAGGGCCGTACAGATTGCCCTTGAAAACAGCCTGCAGCGGCGTATGGCGGCAAAAGATGTGGAAATTGCCGATGAGGGCCTTGCCCGGGCCCGGGCTGAATTCGGGCCAACATTGACACTCCAGGGCGGCCTTTCCCGGTACAATGACACCCCCACGATTGTGCAGACAAACCAGGGGCTGGCAAAGCTGAACAATGCGCTATCCGCCGCGACCGGCCTGATGCCCGAAGTGAGTCTGCCCAGTGACAGCCGAACCTATTACGGCGCAGGACTCAAGGTGACCCAACCGTTGTACACAGGCAATAAACTGACGGCCACCCGCCGCCTGGCCCAGGCCAACCTTGAACATGCCAGAAGCAATCTGGATGCTTCGGACAACGACCTGGCGCTGTCTGCCCGAAAAGCCTTTTACACTGTGATCCTGAGCCGCCAGATGGCCAGGGCCATGGACGAGGCGGTGGAAAGCATGACCGAACATGTTCAAGAGGCCACCGCCTACCACGACCAGGAAATTGTGCCCAAACTGGATCTTTTGAGGGCCGAGGAGAAACTTGCGGATTTAAGGCAACAGCAGTTATATGCGCACAATAATGTGGATCTTGCCCAGACCTCTTTGAACTATGTGCTCGGCGTGGACATGGATACCCGGTATACCTATGATGATACCCCGCAGACCCTGCCCATGCCCCACGATCTTGGGACCTGTATTCAAACCGGTCAGGAAAACAGACCCGAAATCAGCGCAATGGACGCCCAGATCCAGATGGCAAAACAGCAGATTGCCATCGCCCAAAGTGATCGCCTGCCCACCCTGGCCCTGGTGGGAGAAGTCCATCGGACTGAACCTGAAGAGGAAGATCCCACAGCCCAGATCGGCATTGTGGCCAGCATGGATCTGTTTGACAGCGGCCGTACAAGCCATAAAAAAGCCCAGGCCACACGACAGCTTGAAAAGGCACTGACCGCAAAAAAGCAGTTATCCAGGGGCATCCGCCTGGAGGTGGAAAAAGCATACCACGATGCCCAGGCCGCACTCAAATCCATTGATGTGGCCCAAAAATCCCTGGATACGGCCCAGGAGGCCCTGGATGCCGCCCGGACCCGTTACCGGGTGGGACTAAGCACCTCGTTGGAACGTCTGGATGCCGAAGTGTCACTGACCCGGGCCAAAACCAATCATATTCACGCGTTAAGTATGTATAACATCGCAGTTGCGGAACTGGAACGCGCCATGGGAAAGGAGTAATCCCCGATGAATCAAGGCAGAAAAATCTTTATTATAACGGCGTTGCTCTTTTGTGTTCCGGCCCTGATGACCCTGGCCGGATGTGATAACGCGTCGGATCAAAACGCCAAGCAAAATGTATCTGAACCGCCCCCTCTCGTTACCAGTATGACCATTTCCGCCCAGAGCAGGCAACCTGCGCATCAATTTTCGGGCGAGGTCCGGGGGCGGTACGAAACCGCATTGGGATTCCGGGGCCCGGGCAAAATCATTGCCCGTCATGTGGAAACCGGCACCCGGGTCAAGGCAGGTGATCTGCTCATGCAGGTGGACCCCAAAGATATCCAGGAGGCGGTAACGGCGGCCAGCGCCCAGGTCACCGCAGCCGAAAGTCAATATAAACTGGCCGCGGACCTGCTTAAACGCTTTAAAGCCCTTTATAAGCAGGATTACATGAGCAAGGCTGAAATTGACCGCTACCAGAACAGTGCGGACTCGGCCGCAGCGGTGTTAAAACAAGCCCGGGCCCAGCTGACCCAGGCACGTAACCAGCTGGCCTATTGCGATCTTAGGGCAGACGAAGACGGTGTGGTTCTGGATGTCAGGGCTGAAGCGGGACAAGTGGTGGCCGCAGGCATGCCGGTGGTCATCATGGCCAAGGGAGACCTGCGGGAGGTCGAAATCTTTGTGCCCGAAAACCAGGTGGCACAATTTGCTCCAGGCGCCATGTTTCAGGTCAAATTCTGGGCACTTCCCGATCTTGAGCTCAAAGGCCGGCTCCGGTATGTCTCTCCTGTGGCAGATCCCATCACCCGGACCTACAAAACCCGCATTACCCTTATTGATCCCCCGGACACGGTTCGGCTGGGCATGACGGCATCTGCGAGCAACGTTGAACCCCAGACGACCGGCAGCATTTTTATCCCACTGTCAGCTGTCTACCAGACCGGCGATTCGCCCATGGTATGGATAATTAAAGATCACAAAACCACTATGCAGAAAGTCAAACTCGGCCAGGCGGCTCACGGCGAAGAGATCCAGGTCGCTGAGGGCCTGGTCCCGGGCGATGAAATCGTCACCACCGGCGTACACAAGCTTTCACAAGACCAGCAAGTTCGCACCCAATCCCCGGATAAAGAGATATAAAATGAAACACTTCAATCTCACCCAATGGTCCTTGAACCACCGGCAGCTCATCTGGTTCTGTATTGTTTTAACGGCCTTGGCCGGTACCTATGCCTACCAGGGCATGGGGCGCATGGAAGACCCCAATTTCACCATACGCCGGATGGTCATCGGCGTGGGTTGGCCCGGGGCCTCGGCCACCGAGGTGGAACAGCAGGTCACCGATAAAATTGAAAAGGAACTGCAGGATATCCCGGGGCTGGATTATCTGAAAAGTTCTTCCAGACCTCAACAAGCTGTTATCTATGTCAACATCAAAGACACCGTTGATGCCGGCAACATTCGATCCACCTGGTATGAAGTGCGCAATATGGTCAACAACATGAAAGACGACCTGCCCAAGGGCATTTTAGGCCCCTACTACAATGACCGCTTTGATGATGTTTACGGCAATATTTACGCGTTGACGGCGGACGGATTTTCCTATGAACAGATGCGGGAAAAAGCCGAAGACATTCGCCAGGAGCTTCTGGGGATCAAAAGCGTTAAAAAGGTGACGCTGGAAGGGGTTCAACCGGAAAAAATATACATTGAAATGGACAGCAAAAAGCTGGCCCGCATGGGTATTGATCCCCTGCTTGTAGCCGCTGTCATTAAAAAACAGAATACCGTAACCCCGTCGGGTATGCTGGAAACGTCCACAGACAATGTATATATCCGGGTTACGGGCCTTTTTGACGATGTTGCTGCGCTAAGGGAGCTTCCCATCCGGGTGCTGGACCGCACCTTCCGGCTGGGGGACATCGCAACGATCCGGCGGGCCTATGCCGAGCCTGGGGACCCCAAAATGTATTATAACGGGAAACCTGCCATCGGCATTGCCGTGTCCATGGAAAACGGAGACAATATTCTCAATCTGGGAGAGGAGCTTGAATCTACCTTTACCCGAATCAAGCAGAACATGCCTTTGGGGTTTGACATCCACCAGGTGGCCAACCAGCCCATGGTGGTCAAGGACGCCATCGACGAATTCGTCAAAACCCTGGCCGAAGCCATTGCCATTATCCTTGCGGTAAGCTTTTTAAGCCTTGGCCTTCGGTCCGGCATGGTGGTGGCCCTTTGCATCCCCCTGGTGGTTGCCGCCACTTTTCTGGCCATGAAAATGGCAGGCATTGACCTGCACCGGGTCTCTTTGGGGGCATTGATCATCTCATTGGGTCTGCTGGTGGATGATGCCATGATCTCCGTGGAAATGATGGCCGTAAAACTGGAACAGGGCTGGGACAAGGTTAAATCGGCATGCTTTGCCTACACCGCCACCGCCTTTCCCATGCTCACCGGGACCCTGATCACCTGTGCCGGATTCATCCCCATCGGGTTTGCAGACGGCATCTCCTCGGAATTTTGCCGGACCATCTTTCCGGTCATCGGCCTGTCCCTGATCATTTCCTGGGTGGTGTCGGTGATGGTGACCCCGCTGTTCGGCACCTATCTGATCAAGGCCGACCCCACCTCTGACCATGAAAAAGAAAGAGATATTTATGATAAAACCTTTTACCGGGTGTTCAGGCGAATTCTGGTCTGGTGCCTGCGATTCAAGTATGTGGTACTGATCGTCACCGCCGCAGCGTTTGTGTTTTCCCTGTACAGTTTTAAATTCCTCAGACAGGAATTCTTCCCGGGTTCTGTGCGCCCTGAACTGGTGGTGGACCTGACCTTGCCCGAAGGGGCCTCAATGAAGGCCACGGACAAACAGGCCAAGCGGTTTTTCAATGCCATCTCCGACAACCCGAACATCGACCATTTTGCCGCTTATGTGGGGTCCGGCGGACCGCGGTTCGTCCTCACCTTTGAACCGGTGATGCCCCAGTCCAATTTTGTCCAGTTTATCATCGTGGCCAAGGGGCTTGAACAACGAAAACAGCTTGAAAATCAGATCCAGGATCTTCTGGACAACGACTTTCCCAATGTGCGGGGACATCTGCAGACGCTGCAGATGGGACCGCCGGAGCCCTACCCTGTAATGCTGCGGGTATCCGGCCGTGACTATGAAAAGGTGCGTCAGATTGCAGGCCGGGTCAAAGATGTGATGGCTGCAAACCCGGATTTACAAAGAATCAATTTCAACTGGTACGAAAAGACCAAAAAACTTCAATTAAACATAGACCAGGACAAGGCCAGGGCGCTTGGGGTAACAAGCACTGACCTGGCCCTGGCCATCCAGTCTCAGCTTTCGGGCATCCCGGTCAGTGAGTTCAGACAAAAGGATAAAACCGTGGATATCGAATTGCGCCTGTCTGCACGGGACCGGCAGAATCTGGCGGATATCCGGACGCTACCCATCCATGTGGCCCAAGGCAGAACCATTCCTTTAGAACAGATTGCCGATATCCGTTTCGGCATGGAAGAGGGTCAAATCTGGCGCCGGAACCTTCTACCCACCATTACGGTGCAGGCAGACACGGTGGCCGGCGTCACCGGCAACGATGCCACCCAGAATGTGTATAATGCCTTAAAATCGGTCAGAAAAGCCCTGCCGGACGGCTATACCGTTGATATCGGAGGGCTTTCTGAGCAAAGCAAAAAATCAACGGACTATATCATGCAGATGGTGCCGGCCATGTTCATGATTATCGTCATTTTGCTGATGATCCAGCTGCAGAATATCCCCAACATGATCCTGACCCTTCTAACGGCACCATTGGGATTGATGGGGGTCATTGCCTCTCTGCTGATGTTTAACATGCCCATGGGCTTTTTGTCCCAGCTGGGCATTCTGGCCCTCTCCGGCATCATCATCCGCAACTCGGTGATCCTCATGGATCAGATCGACCGCCAGGTGGCGGAGGGAGAGGACCGGTACCACGCCATTATCAGGGCCACGGTGTTCCGGTTCAGGCCCATAATGCTCACGGCCGCCGCCGCCATCCTGGGTATGGTGCCCCTGGCCGTGGACAAGTTCTGGGGTCCCATGGCCATCAGCATCGGCGGCGGACTTTTGGGGGCCACCATCCTGACCCTGTTTGTGCTGCCCTGCATGGCGGCGGCCTGGTATCGGGTAAAAGCGGCGTAGAAAGGGTCTAAACCGCAAACGGTTCCTGGAAAAAATTAGTGGAAAAATCCCGGGGCATCTGAAGCAGAGCCCCTTTTACCGGGGGGCTGTCGTGGTCCAAAAATCGCAGATGCCCTTTTTCCATAACAAGTATACGGTCCCCAAGTTCCCGGGCTTCATGCAGGTCGTGGGTCACAAATAAGGTGGTCAGGCCGAACTGCTGCTGAACCCGTTTGAATTGTTCCCGCAGATACCGGGCGGTCCGGTAATCCAGGTGTGACAAGGGCTCGTCCAGCAGCAGAAGCTCCGGCTTGCCCGCCATGGCCCGGGCCATGGCAACCCGCTGTTTTTCTCCGCCGCTGATCTGACCCGGGTAGCTTTGGGCCAGATCGGTTATTCGAAAAAGTTCAAGCAGGGTGTCGATCTCTGCCAGAAGCTGCTTTTTTTTAAGCCGCCGGGCCTGCATGGCAATTTTCAGATTCTGAAAAACGGTCATGTGGGGAAACAGATAGAGGTCCTGGAACAGATAGCCGATTTTACGGCGGTGAGCCGGCAGGGCGTGAACGGCCCGCCCCCCCAGATGAATCTGGCCGGTATGGGGTATAAAGCCTGCCAGAACATTCAGCAAAGAGGACTTCCCGGCACCCGACGGTCCGATCAGCACCATCAATTCACCCTTCTTAATTTCAAGACGATCAACAGTTACAAACCGGGAGACAAGATTATCGACGACCAGATGGTTCATATCATACACCCTTTCAATAATTCATGGCTTTCTGGCGCACACCCAGCCATTTAAGCGCCATGAGCAGCACAACCCCAAGACAGATCAACAGCCAGGCACAGGTGACGGCCAGTTCAATCTCTCCGCTGGTCAAATTCAGGTAAACCGCTATAGGCAGGGTCTCGGTTCTCATCCGGGAGGCGCCTGCCACCATCAGGGTGGCGCCAAATTCCCCCAGGGTCCTGGCCCAGGCCAGCACGGCCCCGGCAAGGATGCCGTTGCGGGCCATGGGCAGAACAATGGAACAAAACACCCGGACATCGGACAAGCCCAGCATGGCGCCGGCCTGCTCATATTTTTCGTCAATGCCTTCAAAGGTGGCGCGCACACTTCTGATAATAAGCGGCGTAGCAATGAAAGTCTGGGCCAGGATGGCGCCTGCCGGGGTAAACAGAAAATCAATGCCCATCTTTTGCAGCCACGTCCCGGCAATATTGGGCCCCAGCAAAAAAAGCAGGCCCATACCCGTGACCAGCGGGGTCATGACCATGGGGATATCCAGCAAAGAATCCACGAAAAATTTGCCGGGAAACGATCGTCTGGCCATGAGATAAGCCACAGGAAGGCCAAGAGCCATGGCAATGCCCACCGACGATACCGAGGTTGTCAGACTTAAATTCAGTGCAAACCGGGCCTCCGGGGTCAAAAGGATTTCAAAAATATCGAAAAACCCAACCTGGGCTGCCAGAGCGAACAAAACGCCAAGGACGCCGAGGCAGCATACGGCAAGAACGCCGTAAAACAACCGGATCATCGGGACAGGGCCACAAAACCGCACCCGGTGAAATAAGCGGTTCCTTCAGGGCCTGAAACAAAGTCTTTAAATTGTTCGGCAAGGGCGGTATCTTTCGCAGTTTTAAGTACAGCGATGCCGATGATATCCGGGGTGTAATAGTTTGCGGGGATGTCAAACATATCCAGGGTATCCTGGTGCATAAACGCATTGGCCCTGGCCACAATGGCGGCATCCACGACACCCTGCACCACATAAAGGGAGAGCTGATTCACCGTGGCGCCATAGACGACCACATTATCCAGAAACTGTTTTTCAAGACCCGCATTTTTGATAATCTCCATGCTGGTCCGGCCCAGGGCCATGGCTTTGGGGTCACCCATGGCCAGTTTAATGCCCGGTGCGGTCATATCATTCAAAGTCCTAACAGAATGCTTTCCTTGCTTATTCACGGCAATCACCGGGGTGTGCAGGACCACCCGGCTGTCCGAAACAACCAGACCCTTTTCCTTGAGTTTATCGATATAAAAATAGGAACCGGGCATGAACAGATCTCCGCGCCGGACAGTCTGGTATTTGACCATCTGCTTGCCTGATCCGCCATAATCCACGATTACCTTGTGGCCGGTCTCGTGTTCAAATTGTGAAATGATTTTATCTGTGGGCTTTCTCAGCCCGGCACCGGCATAGAGGAACAGTTCTTCGGCCCCGGCTTCAAGAATAAACAACAAAAAGATACCAACCAACACCAGCCCCACCAACAACTTTTTCAGCCCATTTTTCATCCCAAAATCTCCTGCACATAAGTAAACAAACATAAATTATACGTGTATCAACGACAAGTATACACGTCAATAAATTTTTAATTAATACATAAATACGGCACAGAGATTCAGTGCTGCGCACGGAATCTCTGTCTTTGCATTTGACTAATTTGTTTGGAAGCTTTGTGCAGCAACGCCGCAGGTGGGTGGTTTTCCGTTCAAACACTAGCCAACGGGTTTGGGAACAAAATCACGGTTTATACTCAGCACCGGGCAAAACGCACCGCTTGCCACTTTCATGGTCGTCGACCCAATCACCGCTTTTTCCGGATCCTTTTCTTTGGAATGGTGGGCCATGACAATCAGATCGGCATGACTGATTCTGGCAAATTTCAAGATTTCCACATGGGGAGCCCCTTCCCAGGCGCCTATGGTATAATTCACCACACCGGCAAGCTTTGTTCCAAACATGGTCTTCATCTTTTCAATGGCCTCTTGAATACGGGATTCAATTTGCTCTGCAGATGGATATTCGTCATTCTCCATTAAGGGCATGGCATAAAAAATATGCAGGGAGGCATTGTAACCCTTTGCAATTTCAAAGGCATAGTTAAAGGCGCAAATGGCGGGCTCGGAAAAATCCATGGCCAGAACAATACTCTGAAAAGCCACCTTAAGACGGCCCTGGATCATTTCATAATCCTGATGAATTTTCATCACAGTGGGAATGAGCGCCCCCGGATCAAAGGGTTTAACCAGATAATCCAGGGCACCTTGTTTCATGGCACGTAACGCTGTATCAATGGTGGCATAGGCGGTCATCATGACCACGGCCATGGCCGGATCTTTCTGTTTTGCCTGGGTCAAAAGGGACACCCCATCCATCTCCGGCATTTTGATATCCGAAAGCATAAGCTGGTATTGTTTTTTTTCAAGCATCTCAAGGGCTGCGGGGCCAGATCCGGCCATGTCCGCACTAAAGCCCTCTTCTTCAAGCCATTCCCGCAAGGAATCGCGCATGGACAATTCATCATCCACAATGAGGATTGAAAAATTTTTCCGGTCCTGTTCGGACAACACCACATCATCCACAGGAAAAATCCGGGGAACATCCGGAGGGACAATCATCACGGGACATCGTGCCTTTAAACTCACCTTTTGCAATGTGGACCCGGTCAGTCCCCAGATCCTGGGCTGGTTTTCGGCCACCCGGTGGGGCCCCATGACAATAAGGTCCACATTTTTTTTCCGGGCGAACCGTAAAATTTCGTCATGGGGAATGCCCGGCACCACGTCCACTTCGTAATTTTCAATTTTTGACAATTGGGGCGAAAAATAATTTTCCAGCTCTTTTTTCACCTCTTCCACCTTGCCGCTGGGCAATAGGTACCGAATGGCGCCCCATCCTTCTTCGGGCAGGCCATAGGCATGAAAAATATAAAGCTTGGAGCGGCTGGGCCTTGCCAGGGCAAAAGATACATTAGAAGCCCCTTTGCTTTCATCTGCGGGTGTGGTTGCCAGTAAAATTTTACTAAACATAGAAATACTCCTTTTCGTAAAAACCTGTTGAATCCAAATGGCAGCAGGTCACGGATCAAGTGGTATGTTAATCATTCACAGGGCAACTTTTTTGCCCACACAGATTTCAAGTCGGAAGCGAAAACGAAACATTCGTATCCAAATAGGGAAGTATAATTCTTAAGTTCTTTTTAGGAACTTAAGCCGACGATTCAACCTGTTTTGCCGGATTAAGAACTTTCGTATTTAAAGGCAGATTTGAACTTTACTTCACTATATCGAGTTGAAAAGATATGTGTCAAGGGGATTTACCCAAGCATCAGCCCATTCAGATTCAAGTTTTTTTGAACACATGCCGATAATAACGTTTTAAAATGGATTAATAGAATTTTTTTACATTGAAACAGAACTTATCCTGCTGTATTATTTAGATATTACAAGGCAGACAATGTAACACCATCAAACGCTGGGAGGTACCATGGGACTTACCATTAACCAAAACTCCACGGCATTAATCGCCGCAAAAATGCTTGAAAGAAACAACACCGGTTTGACGAATTCCCTGGAACGTATCGCAACCGGCCGGAAAATCAACTCAGCCGCAGACAACGCAGCCGGTATGACCATTGCCAACAGCTTGAGAAGCCAGTCTCTGGCGGCCGGACAGGAATTCCAAAACCTCAATGATAAAGTATCCCTAGCCCAAACCGCCGACGGCGCTTTGGGCCGGATTACGGATATGCTCCAGGGTATCAGAACCAAGGCCATAGAAGCCTCAGGCGGGAGCAATTCCACGTCAAGTCTGACCGCCATCCAGTCTGATATTGAAGGCGCACTGAAGGCCATCGACGATGTTGCGGGCACCACATCTTACAATGGACTAAATCTGTTGGACGGTTCTTTCAGCAGCAGCGGGCTTTCAATCTCGTCTGCGGCAACCTCAAGCCTTGGCTCCCAGGCAAGCGGCTGGTTGTCCGACATTGATATCACCACCGAGGAAGGTGCCAAAAAAGCCATTGAGACCATAGATCTTGCCCTGGGCCAGATCGCCGAGAACCGGTCTTCGGTGGGGGCCAGCACCAATCAATACACATCAGATATTAACAACCTGGCCACCACCCAGATCAACCTGATGGCCTCGGAATCTGAAATCAGGGATGTGGACATCGCAGAAGAAAGCATTGTCTTAAACCAGATGAAACTGCTCAGGGAAGCAAACGTCTATGCCCTGAATCAGTCCAATGATTCCCAGGATAGACTGACGAACCTGCTGGGATAACCTATTTTAAGGCTGTTGCAGCACATCCACAGCCACCTGGAGACGGTGGTTCCCGCCGCCAAGCACCGTACCCCGAACCGGAGTCACATCCCCATAATCCCGGCCCCAGGCCAGGGTAACATGCTGATCAATGGGCATGACATCATTGGTCGGGTCCAGATCCACCCACCCGGCACCCGGCACATAAATGGAAAACCAGGCGTGTGAGGCATCAGCCCCCACCAGCTTTGATTTCCCCGGCGGGGGCTGGGTGTTCAGATAACCGCTGACATACCGGGCGGCAAGCCCCATGGCCCGAAGACAGGCAACGCCCACATGGGCAAAGTCCTGACACACACCCCGTTTTATCTCAAACGATTTAGAAAGGGGGGTAAAGGTTGAGGTGGCATTGGGGTCGTAGGCGAACTCGGTAAAGATCCTGTGGGTCAAATCCAGGGCGGCGCGAAGTATGGGGACGCCCGGCGCAAAGACCTCAGCCGCCCATTGTGCAACCGCATTGCTGGGTTGGACCATGGGAGAGGCAAAAACAAATTCAAAGGCGTCCAGATCCTTAGGCGTTTTATACTGACCGATGGTATCTCTGACCTGCTCCCAGGCCGGGGTCTGATCCGGCATCACACAAACAGGCGGATGAAGGAGCACTTCGGAGTCTGCCAGGATATCAAGCTCGGTATGGGGACTTTCAAGACAGATATTGATCACGGTATTGCCGAAATAATCCAAACGCATGGACCGGACGGACGGTTCAGGCTTCATGCAAACCCGACTTTGTGTACAGGTCTGATACTCCGAATTTCTGGGAATCAGCACCAGTTCACTATGGGAGAGTGATGCCGGCGACTCGTATTGATAATGGGTCCGGTGACTGATTTTATATTTCATTGTTTACCGCCCCGCCCATAATTCCCGCCACAGGCAATCCCATACCCTCAAACTGACCATTGAGCTGTTTCTCCGTTTCAATCCGGCTTAAATAGTGCTGGGTGATGCTGTCGGCAAGGCCCTGCAAGTCCTTGTACAATTTTCAAGTAAGGTATCCAGGTTGGGAAAAACATGTTCTTCACCACGTACCATCAACTCCTGTGTATCTGCCAGGCGAATCCGGGTGGTCAGATCCAGAATAATTTTTTCCTCCTTTGTCCGGAAAGGAAAAGGCTGGGATTTGGGTAAATTTTCCAAATGTGTATGCAAAACCGCCAATTGAAACCCCACAGACCGGGGATTGATCTCATCCAGCAAAAGCAAATCCACCAAGGGTTCCATGAGAATGGTGGTCCGGTACCGGGTGTGATATGTGATGCGGCTGTCCGCCACCTCAAGTACCGCCTCAAGATCATTGGGGTCCGGAACATAATTGCCCTGGATCAGACTTGCCATGACGGTTGTCATATGAAGGGCCCGTTCAATCCTGCGGCCCATGTCCATGAACCGCCATCCCATTCCCCGGGTCATGCTTTCCAGAGCAAGTCCTGCAAAGGCGGACATGTTCAGGATAATATCGCTGAGCATTTCCAGAATTTCGGAACTCTGGGTTTTAGGATCAATCTTAACCAACCCTTTTTCAATGCGCCCGAGAATCTGCCATGAATCATCCGAGAGCCGGTCCCTTACCCGGTCCGCAACCTGGATGGCGTTGCTCAGGCAGTTAAGAATACTGCTTTGTATCTGAACCCCATAGATGGAGCGGTACAACTCTTTTTCAAGGATACTTACGGAAAACGAGGCATCCGGCCGGCCAAGATCGGCAGAGACGATTTTCAAATTGGCCATGACCCGGAGAAAAAACGGCATTTCGCTGACTTTGTTCAGCTGGGTCTCGCTGTGCACACGCATTAAGACGCTTCGGATCACCCGCAGCATCCCTTCGGTACGTTCCATATACCGCCCCAGCCAGAGCATGTTATCCGCCACCCGGCTGGGCAGGTCACTTCCCCTGTGAATTTCAAAGGGAGTGGAAAAGCGGTGGAGCATACTTTTAAATTCCGTGGGCCGCTCGGACAGGCACCAGGCATCTTTGGCCCCCTGCCCTTTCCCCCCGGTACCGGACAGCGCAAGGGCTTCCGGATCATCGGCCACCCGGGCCAGGCCCCCGGACATGACAGCGGTTTCAACCAGGTCAGCCGCTTTTACAGGTGCGGTGCCGCCATTCTCCGTGATGGACGAAGAAAACAGGCGCACGGCCGTGTATCTGTTTTTTACGCCTTTTTCAGACCAGACCGGTACAGTGGACGGTTCAACCGGATAACGTCCGACCCAGGCATAGGGCATATTCTGGATGGCGGCAATCAAGGCCTGTTTTTTAGGCCCAGTCAAAGACCGGGTATTCACCACCTGGGCATGGGCCGGGCTGAATGCGCTGAAAAGGGTCATGGGCCGGGCACTGCTTTTTATATCTTCAAGCACCCGATACATGATTTCCGGCGTCCCCAGCCAGAATGTATCCACATTTTCCAGAATTAACGGTTCGCCCAGGATCTCCCGGCACAACTTGGGCAGCAGTGCAAACAGCCCCGGAGATTCAAGGATACCCGATCCAAGCGCATTGCTTATGGCCACGTTACCTGCCCTAGCAGCCTGGAGCAGGCCGGGAATACCGGGAAAGCTTGAATTGGCGTCCAGCAGAGGGTCACAGCCATAATCGGGAATCCGCCGCAAAATAACATCCACCCGCTGGAGCCCCCCCAGGGTCTTGAGAAACACCCAGTCTCCCCTAGTGGTCAGATCATTGGCCTCCACCAGGGTATAGCCCAGATACCTTGCCAGAAAAACCTGCTCAAAATAGTGGGCACCAAAGGGGCCTTCACAGAGCATCACAATGCGGGGTTCCTGTTGTTTTTGGCCTGAAATTTCCATCAGGGAGAGACTCAGGTATTTAAAAAACGGCGCCAGGCGCTGGACTTTTCTGGAGTGAAACATCCGGGGCAGAATCCGGGTAAGGATCACGCGGTTTTCCAGGGCATATCCGATACCTGCCGGTACCTGGGTGCCGTGGGAAGCCACCTGCCAACGGCCATCAGCCCGACAGATGAGATCCGAAGAAAAGAGGTGATGATCCGGGATACCCCGTTCATAACCAAACCGGCATTGGCGCAAAAATCCTGGATTGCCAAATATCAGTTCCGCGGGGATTACCCGGTTTTTAATCAACTCCTGGTGACCGTAAATATCCCTAAAAATCAACGCCAAAAGTTTTGAACGCTGCTGGATACCGTGCTCAAGGAGTTGCCAGGTGCGGCTTGAAATGGGCAGAGGAATAGGATCAAGGGTCCAGGGCCGTTCTGTGGCGGTTTTCGGATTGAAAACATTGTAGGCAGATCCGTGTTCCTGGATAATCTGCCGCGCTTTTTTCCAGCGCTGGGAGAGTTCTGCAGTCCCCAGGCTGTTAAGATATTTAGCCAGTCCGGCCCAATGGAGCGGCATTTCACCGCGGCCCAAATCAATGGCTGTGCTCTGGTTTAATATATCCGTGGTAAATACCGGGGTAACAGGCTTGTCCCCGGACGGTCCCGGGTCTGCCCCGGGGATGGGCTCATTGGTCGGACGCATTTAGTTTTGTCTATTTCACTACCGTTTTCAACAGTATGCCTATCTTAAAAAAAGCTGTTATAATCGCCATATTCAAAAGGGAGTTATTTTAATAGATTCCCTTGAAAGACGCAAGATCAAAAGAACGTCATCTGCGGGATGATCATACAACAGTTGCTCATAATTAAAAAATATTGCTGCGCCCCTTTTTGCCGAAACCTAAGCACCTATAAAGCTTGACTTCCCATATTTTTCTCATATTATATTAGGTATATGACGGGGCTGATCGGATCTGTCGACACCGAACACCAGCCTTCAAAAAAGATAACAATTCAGCAACCGCTTATTTACTTTCATACACCGGCACCAGGCTGGCCTAAGTTTTCATAGGATTCAGCCCAAAACATAAGATTGTAATCTTCTGTTTTGGCGCCACAGAGACTTTATCAACAGAAGTCATCATCATAATTTAAGGTTATTTAAACCCTTTAGAGGAGAATGCCATGAAAGAAATTTTGATAAAAACGGTTATGACCCCCTTACATGATTACGTAACACTCAAAGAGACGGACACGATTTATGATGTATTCCAGGTTTTGGAAAAAAATAAATCCGAAAACCGCCAAGCCCACAGGGATGTTATTGTTGTTGATAACGATGGCAAATTCAAGGGAAAAGTCACCATGCTGGATATTTTCAGAAGCCTTGAGCCGAACTATAAAAAACTGTTCAAAGATTACAAAGACGGGACGTTGACCAAGGAGTATGTGATTAATGCCATCCGGGATTTCAACCTTTGGATGGAACCGATTCAAAACCTCTGCGAGCGGGGTGCCGACATCAAAATTTCAGAGATCATGCATGTCCCCAGTGACGTTGAATACCTCCAGGAGAACGATTCTCTAGAAAAAGCGCTGCATGAATATGTCATGGGCGTTCACCAGCCCCTGATCGTAAAAAACGGCGACACTGTCACGGGTGTCCTTAGGTTCTGTGATTTATTTGAGGTGATCAGAGAGAGGATGCTCTCTTGTCCGGCTCCCGAATAAAGTCCATGGAAAAACAGAAAAGTCCACCGCTATGAAGAGCGGGGGACTTTTTTGATTTCCTGTTAGGCGTTCAAAGAAGGCAAAGAAATGACAGGCTCATCCCCCCAAAAGGGTTAAAAAGATACCCGCCGCAATCACGGTGCCGATAACCCCCGCCACATTGGGTCCCATGGCATACATGAGCAGATAATTTTTCTTGTCCGCTTCCATGCCCACCTTATGCACAACCCTGGCTGCCATGGGCACGGCCGAAACACCGGCCGCGCCCAACAGCGGATTTATTTTATTTTTGGAAAAAAGGTTCATGAGCTTGGCCAGAAGCACCCCTGTCATGGTGGAAACCACAAAGGCAAACAGCCCCAGGCAAAACACAAATATCACCTGGGGCCTCAAAAAATTTTCCGCATTCATGGTTGCACCCACCGGCACCCCAAGAAAGATGGTAACAATATTCATCAGTTCATTCTGGGCAGCACCATGGAGCCGCTCCACCACGCCGGACTCCCGGAACAGATTACCCAGCATGAACATGGAGATCAACGGTGCCGATGCCGGAACCAATAGGATGACGACAAAGGTTGAGACAATGGGAAACAGGGTTTTTTCAAGTTTGCCCACCTTTCTGCCCTTGGCCATGCGGATACGTCTTTCGTCCGGAGTCGTCAAAAGCTTCATCACCGGTGGCTGGATGATGGGCACCAGCGCCATGTAGGAATAGGCGGCCACAGCGCAGACGCCTAACAGGGAAGGGGCCAGTTTGGATGCCAGGAATATGGTGGTGGGCCCGTCCGCCCCGCCGATAATGCCGATAGTTGCCGCGGCTTTCAGGTCAAATCCAAAGGCCTGGGCCGCAAAAAAGGTAATGTACACCCCGGCCTGGGCACCCGCACCCAGGAAAATCAGCCTGGGATTGGCAATGAGCGGCCCAAAATCCGTGAGCGCTCCTAATCCTAAAAAAATCACCGGCGGGATAATCTCCCAGTGAATACCATACTCGTAAAATTTCCAGAGCAATCCTTCATGGGGGGTCATGAGACCTGCCAAAGGTAGATTTACCAGGATGATTCCGAACCCTATGGGCAGCAGCAAAAGGGGTTCGTAGGATTTTGCGACGGCAAGGTAGATCAAGGACAGCCCAATGATCCACATGACCACAATGCCTGGGGTGACATAAAACAATCCCGTGGTCTGGAACAAGGCATGCAATGCGCTCATTTATCCACTCCCGGCCCGGCTGTTTCCCCGGCATTTCGTTTTGATTCCAGTGCGGCGACCGCCCTTCCGGTAATCTTAATGGAAAGGTAAAGACAGGCCATACCCAGAAACACGCCCAAAAGACCGGTGACAAACACCCCTACCCCATCAGCCATGGTTTATGCCTCTTTCTTTGCAGCCGAATGATCCCGAATGATTCTGGGCAGGATCATCTGATGATGGGGACAGATGGATTTGGGGTTCTGGTAAGCTGCGCCGGCAAAGGCCTGCATATAGTGCCGCAGATCGGCAAGCCTGACAACCTCATCCACCATGCCGTGTTTTGCGCAATAAAGCGGTGTTGAGGTATCCTTGTATTTTTGTGCCAGGGCGTTCATCTTCTCCACCACGGGTTCAAGATCCCGGCCCGCGTCCTTTTCCTTGACAAGCCGTCTGGCGTAATTGGCCACTGCCGCCGTCTCGCCGTGCATCACACAGATTTCCGTGGCGCAGGTACCCAGGGTAAAGGCATTGTTCCTATTGGCCTGGGGCCCGCCCATGACATAATGGGCAGCGGCCGTTCCCTTGCGTAAAATGGCAAGCATCATGGGAAGCCCTGACTGCTGGATGGAGTAGACCAGGGACTGGCCCAGGCCCAAAAGTTCTGCTTTTTCGGCAACATCACCCACATCAATGCCCGAGGTGTCCTGGAACCAGATCACAGGGATTCTGTCCCTGCCGCACAGGGTCACAAACTCGTTCATCTTCAGCAGCCCCTGGCGATACAGCTTTCCCCCCATGCCCGGATAATCGGCGTATTCGGGGTAGCCCTTGCCAAGATAGCCCTGGCGGTTTCCGATGCAGGCCACAAGCAATCCATCCACCCGGCACAGTCCTGTGTAGACTTCAGGGCCGTAATCGGGGCGAAATTCCATGTGCTCGGAACCGTCCACAAGCCTTGCCAGGATATCGTCAAAATCATATACGGTTTTGGAGGCGATGGGAAGCAGCCGCATGATCTCTTCGGCCTCAAAAATCGGTGATTTAGGCGCGGTCACTCGGAAGAATTCAGGATCATAGGCCGGCAGCTTTTTCATATAATCCCTGACGCCGTCCAGCACCTCTTTTTCCTCTTTGTAAACAAAGCGAAAAAACCCGGTGTGATCATAATGAGTGGCCACGGAACCGGGGGGCTTTTCCCGGTGTTCTTTGGCTTTTTCGACCAGGGCTTCGGCCATATCCACAGTAAACCCGCCCTGAGGCGCCATGCCGCTGACAATGCCTGCCCCGCCCACGGCCATATTGCACTGTTCATGGGCAAACAGCACTGCAGGGCTGATGGACTGGTAGCCGCCGCCGGCGGGGTTGGTGCCGTAGATGGCTGCCAACACTGGGATGCCCTCCTGGGCAAGTTCCGCATGCCTGAAAAACGGCGTGCCGGAACCCCTTCGGTTGGCATAAAATTTTTCCTGTTCGGTGAGCTTTGCCCCGCTGCAGTTGACCAGCCAGACCAGCGGAATATTGAGCCGCTCTGCAAGGTCCGTGACCCGCAAAATATTTTCGGACTGGCCGGCCAGCCAGGCACCGGCCATGACTTTATTGTCAAAACCGATCACAACGGCCCATTTGCCTGCAATTTTTCCAAGGCCGTCAATGACATTGGTCGTTCCCTCAACATTATCCGCCGGATTATAGAGCGTATGAAGCGGGGTCCAGGTGCCCGGATCCACAATGTATTCCAGACGCTGCCATACGGTCATCTGGCCGCGCTGGTTAATCTTCTCTTCGGGAAGACCGAGGTGTTTAACCGCGTCAACGGCGGCCAAAATCTTTTTTTCCGCCGCCTGCACCTGTTCGTAATTACTCTGGGTACGTTTTATTGTCCCCGTCTTAAGTGCTTTGCCGAAAGGCGCCATGTTTTCAAAATAGGATTTCATTTGTTTTTCCTTTGGTCCTATTCAATAATGGCTAACAAATCGTCCTCTTCCACCGCATCCCCCTCCTTGACGACGATCTTTGAGACGGTGCCGGAACAAGGTGCAAAGATGGGGGTTTCCATTTTCATGGCTTCGATCACCAGAATTTCGTCATCCTCTTCTATCTGCGTACCCGGTTCGACGCTTAAGCTGACAATTTTTCCTGACAGGGGGGCCAATACGTCTTCAGACATGCGTATCTCCTTATTATTTAATTTATGCTGGCGGAGAGGGTGGGATTCGAACCCACGATCCCGGTGTTACCGGGATACTGCTTTTCGAGAGCAGGGCCTTCAGCCGCTCGGCCACCTCTCCGGATATTCCGGTTATGCATTTACAGACGACTTGAAACGCTATCTGTTCGCTTTTCTGATACCCAATTGATCCAGGGCAATAATCCATTTGCAGATGTTGGCGGACCCCTCCACCATGGCGTAGGTAGGCGCATCCCGGTAATAGCGGGCCACCGGATATTCGGTTGAATAGCCGTAGGCACCCAGGATTCTCATGGCGTAGTTGGCGCATTTATACGCCACTTCGCCGGCCATGTATTTGGCCATGGCCACATCCATGCCGTTGTTCAGCCGGCCCTGGTCCTTGGCCCAGGCCGCTTTATAAACCAGCAGCCGGGTGGCTTCGATTTCCGTGGCCATCTGGGCGATCATGTCCTGGTTCATCTGGAATTCGCCGATCTTTTTGCCGAACTGCTTTCTCTGATTGCAGTATTTGACGGCTTCGTCCAGGCAGGCCTGGGCCAGGCCCACGCCGCCGGCAGCGGCGGAGAGTCGGGTCTGGTTCAACGATGAAAATACAATTTTAGCACCGTCGCCAGGTTTGCCAAGGATATTTTCTTTGGGCACCTTCACATTATCCAAAAATAATTCCCCTGTGGGAGAAGAGTGGGACCCCAGTTTATCCAACGAAGAGGTGGTGATGCCGGCAAAATTTTTAGGTTCGATCACAAAGGCGGACAGCCCCTTGGAACCGGCAGCTTTATCCGTATAGGCATAGTAGAGCAGACAGTCAGCCACATCGGCATTGGAGATCCATGTTTTGCTGCCGTTGAGCAGCCAGTGGTCGCCTTTGTCTTCGGCGGTGGAGGCAATGTTCATGACATCGGAACCGGCATCCGGCTCAGTGATGCCGAATCCGCCGATGTATTCGGCAGTGCAAAGCTTTTCCACATATTTTTTGCGGAGTTCTTCACTGCCGTATTTATAAATGGTGTATCCGCAGCCCAGGACCTGCATATTCACCTGGACCCGCAAAGAAGACGAGGCCTTGGCCAGTTCCTCGGTCACGATCATGGCAACCAGAAAACCCAAATTTTCACCACCGTATTCTTCGGGAATGACGGTGCCGAAATATCCCATATCACCCAGAGGCCGCATCACCTCTTTAATGGGCAGGTAGTGCTCCGCATCCCACTGATCTGCATAGGGAACGATCTCTTTTTGGGCAAATTTTCGCAGCTCCTTTTGGAGCATTTGCAGTTCTTTGCTTAATTCAAAATCCATTTTCTTCTCCCTGGCCTGTATTGAGGCTTATTAATGCTTTTCCATGTAGATAGCACTAACGTAAAATAAAAACCCGGTCAAGATAAATCTGATTAAATATTTGATCAAAAAACAATCATACGCCTCCAACACTTAATTATATCTATCTTAATTTAAATAAAATATATAAGATCATCGTTGCTCTGAAATAATGAAAACCATATCGATTATAGATATTATTATTATTATTATTATTATCATTGTTGTTGTTGTTGTTATAATGACAACGATGATATTCTGATACTAAAAAAATCTACGAAAACGGCTCTATACCCTGCCGGGCGGCAGCCAGGAACCCGACGAAAGCATTATATCAGCGCTGATCAGAGAATGCCACGAAGAGATCGCCGCCTCTGTTGTACCGGGTCAATTGCACTACATCAGTGAGTATATGAAAACATCCCGCAAATGCGACTAACGCCCGGTTCCCATCAGACTGAGGCGCTGTGTTTATCCTCTGAACAGCTCAAAAACGCAGCGTGCACTCCCGACAACCTATCCTTATGCTTGGCACCACACACCTGTGGCCCATTTATCCATTCAGATGGTATGATTTGCCAATAGACTATTTATCTGTCAACAACTATGAAGAAATTATGGAACCACTTGAGTTGACTTGAAATTTTTCCATTGGTCATATTATACGAATTTCTAAGATGATAGTTTGTTTGCCCAAATTGCAAGATTTTATTGTTTAACAACACGAACGAATTCAAAGGGGAAATATGATAAAAAATAAAAAAATATTTTTGTTATACTTATTACTAATGCAGGGGATAGTATTATGTAGTTCTCCTGTCAAAGCATCGTCTTACTATATTTATGATTATTATGACACCTGGAGCAGTACCTGGTCCGATGCCAACAAATCATCTTCAAACAGTGACGATAATTATTTGTGCTGGGCGGCGGCAGCCTCAAATATCTTATACTGGAGCGGCCGGGGGAATGTCGAGGGTGCAATCTTTGACAGCAGCCAGGACATCTTTGACTATTTCCAGTACTACTGGTCGGATGAGGGCGGAAACCCACGCTATGCATACTACTGGTGGTTTACCGGAACAAACTTGACAGATGGTATTGACGGATGGGCCCAGGTTGAAATAAACGGAGGCGGCGGTTTCTGGGACCTCTCAAGCTTTAATGCGTATTATTGGTCAAGCTATTATTACAATTCATCCACTGCCTTATCGGCCCTGTCATACTTTTGGGAAATGGATACGGAGTAACCCTGAGCCTAACAGGATCAACCGGACATGCCATAACCTGTTGGGGGTATGAAACAGATGACGCCAGCAGAGATATCATCGGCATCTATATCACAGATTCCGATGACGGAGAGGAAGCTCTGCTCTACTATAATCTAATCTTTTCTTCAGATTCACCAGATTCAGGAGCATGGTATCTCGACGGTTACGGTGACAGCAGTTACTCTATATGCGAAATTTTAGGCCTTGGAATACGCGCAGCCACCACAGCCGCATCTGCCGCCCCTGTACCTTTACCCTGCTCTATGCTTCTGTTTGGGGCGGGCCTCGGATTATTAGGAATTCTAAGAAAAAAAAGTAATAATTTATCTAAAGCCTGAAATATGACCGCTATGAGATACGGACATTAACGTCAAAAGTGAGCTAATATTCTTTTGAAGGCGAGCTGAGCATAAAGGTTTCCGGCCGCCGCCTGGATGTCCGTATCGACTTAAAAACTTGAAGACCATTCAGAAAATGGAAACGGAAAATCGATATCCTGTTCCGTAAACCGATTCAATGGGTTTTGCATCGGGAATATGGACGGCTATTTTCTTACGCAGGTTTTTAATATGGCTGTCAATGGTCCTGTCGTACCCGTCGTGTTCGTATCCCAGGACCTTTTTCACCAACCGGGATCGAGAAAATACCTGGCCCGGCTTTTCCAGGAGCATTTTAAGGATATCGAACTCAGTCGGGGTGAGGCCAAGGGGCCGGTCTGAAACAAAGGCCTGCCTTGCAGAAAAGTTAAAAGAAAGGGGCCTTTTCTCAGCGTTGTGATCGCAAACTCATTCCGGGTCCGGCGCAGCACTGTCTGCACCCTGGCCACCACCTCCTTTGGACTGAAGGGTTTGCAGATGTAGTCATCCGCGCCCCCGGCTAAACCGTCAAGGATATCCTCCTCTTCTACACGGGCCGTAAGCATAATAATAGGGACATTGGAAAATGAACGGATTTTCCGGCACAAGGTCTTACCGTCTACCCCGGGTAGCATGAGGTCCAGAAGAATCAGGTCAGGGGCGCGTGTCTCAAGGAAGGCAAGAACCTCGTCCCCTCGTCCCATGGGAATGGGCGTCATGTTGGCGGCCCTAAAATAATCGACCAGAAGCGCTCTTATTCTTTCCTCGTCTTCAACAATCAGAATATTTTTTGCTCATAAATTCTCCTCCAGAGGCAAACTAATGGAAATACGCAACCCACTGCCCGGGATGTTTTCAGCCCGGATATCGCCCTTATGGGCCCGGACAATAGTCTTGCAGATGGACAATCCAAGGCCGGTACCTTTGTTCTCACGGGTTCTTGCCCGGTCAACCCTGTAGAGCCGGTCAAAAAGATGGGGCAGAGATGATTCAGGCACCCCAGGTCCTGAGTCATCAATATCAATGATCAGGCTGTCACCTTGTTTTTTCAGACTTAAGGTCAGACACCCGGGCGTTTCGGTGTACTTCAAACAATTTTCCAGGATATTTGAAAAAAGCTGGGCCAACCGCTCTTTATTGCCGCTAATCCCCAACCGGTTCTCCAGAGAGAGACGGTTGTCAACCCGGATACCTGCGTTCATCAACCGCGATTCAAACCGAATTGCCACGTCGTGCAGGATAAGGAGAGGATAGACCAACTCTTTTTTCATTTCCAGGGATCTGGCGTCCTCCTGGGACAAAAAGTGAAGGTCCCCGACCAGGCGTTCCAAGGCGTGAATTTCCGTTAACAAGGCACGAATCCCGGCTGGGTTTGTGGGCCGGACCCCGTCCAACATGGCCTCAATCTCTCCTTTGAGAATGGACAAGGGGATTCGCAGTTCATGGGAAATATCCAAAACCCACTGCTTCTGCATGGCCTCGTAGGATTGAATGGTATCTGCCATGGCGTTAAAATCCCTTGCCAGACAACCCAGTTCATCCCGGGAAGTCACGGTTATCCGGGCGCTGAAATCAAACCGCGCCAAGGCCCGGGTCCCGTCAGCCAAATCTTTCACCGGCCGGAGAAACCGCAGGGAAAGGTAGAAGGAGACCAGGCTTGTTATCAGAAAGACAAAAAAGGCAACCATATAAAATCTTTTGAGTTCCCGGGAGATCCCTGCCGCATCCATGTGATGGCGGATTTGTTTCATACGGCTGATACCCAGCCATCCCACAATCGTCTCCAGGACAATAACAGGCCTGAAAACCACCTTGTCTGAATCAAGGATCGGGCCTGCAAAATGAACCTTTTCTTTGGTGTAAATTGCTATGCGTTGGGCCTGATCCATTCCGTCCGATTTTGGCGGCGGCTTGAAATGGGGTCTGCCGGGTAGGCCTATTCCGGGCGGAGGCGGGGGATGCATGGAAAACGGTACCAAAGTTTTAAAAACATTGTGGGCAAGTGCGGCCAGTTTGCCCGGTGAAGCGACAAACTGCGCCCACCCCTGATCGGTTTCATAGATCTTTGCCAGCCGGATCGCCATCAGATCAAGCCCCCGGATTTCCATCTTGTTGATGTATAATGTCATCTGCCGGCTCGTGTAAACCTGAAGGCAGATCATAATCAGAAAAAAAAGGAGAAAAGAGACCAACAGGTTGGAGATAAATATTTTATGGGGCAAGTTTCATTGAACTATCATATCATAACACAAAAAAAATTATGGGCCGGTAATACAAAAAACTGCCCATGACAACTATACCGGCCGGTACAAAGGAATCAAGACACAGCCCCGATCCCCATAATTTTTCCACAATTCATAACCCGAAGAGAGCCCTACACCATTGCGCCTTTTACCGACTGGGATGTCAGGATAACCACGTCATGACCGCCTGGGTAGCCTGGTCAAAATCGGCTCCTCCTGAAAGGACCAGGACCCGGCAGGACGAAAGCAGATCAAAATACTGATCTTCAGATGGATTCTGGGGCAGGCCATTATCCGGCAGATAAAACAACCCGGTATCTTTCATGATGGCCTGGAGCAACGGTTTATGGAGGGCAAGGACTATCTCTTCGGCTTTCATGGGACCTGCATCCGGCTGCCAGTTGAGCAGCACCAGCCGGTCCAATGGCGAATTCAGCCGGAAGCGATTTGGGCCATAATACTGGTCAATCACCACATCGTATTTATGCTCCAAACGCCACAACGCTTCCAGGGGCAGTTTTTTGTACTCTTCCTGCTCCCGGGCCGTCAACACCCCGCAAAGGGAAGGATTGTTCAGTGCGGTGCCCGGATTGATACGGGGCCATCTGGCCACACCGGACATCTTAAGATGCCCGCCCGTGTTTTCCATCACCAGCCGGTCATTGGATACAAAATCAGCCCCGGCATTCATCAAATGCAGGGCCAGTGTTGATTTTCCCATACCTGAAAATCCGGCCACGGCAATCCCCAGACCAGTGGTAAAAACCGCTGCGGCATGTCCAAGCAGCGCGCCTTTATTGAGCTTATACTCAATGAACCGGTTATTGATAAAGTTGATCACCTGATTGGGGTAGTCAAGACAGGGGCCTGACACCAGATTCTGATCCCCGCCGAACACCATGATGATACCCGAATTCACTTTCCTCACCACACGCCCAACGTCCAGCAAAGCCCATTCCTCTTTGACTTCTGTCTTGCCCGACCCCGGTTTCTGGGGGGTTAACGGGCAGCCCAGGCTGGTCTCCGGCCCGTCAATGACCTGGATATGAATCTTTACCCGGCCATGGGGGGCATCCAGCAATGGCAAAAAGTAACGGGTCAGTTCTTTTCTTAACGCCTCACTGCTGCATTTGATTTCAATGGTGCAGTCATCAAGGGTCAGCAAAAACGGTTCTGTATATACGACATCTGATGACAACGCCGTAACCAGATCGGTCAGACTGCCGGCAGGCTCATTTTGAAATGGTGTTGATGACATAATCGGTATACTCCTTTGCGGCATCAATGGACCTGGCCTCTAACAGTCCCCTGAAACCGCCAAAGGCAGAGACTTCAAAAATCATGGGGCCCTGGGGCGTCAAGGCCACATCCACACAGGTGAAATCAAGGCCGAACAATGCCTGGGCCTTGCGGGCAAGTTCAATAATTTGGGGATCAGGATCAAATGCCTTGTACCGGCCGCCCGAAGCAATGGTCGTATTCCATGTCCCTTCGCCCCGGCAACGGGCATAGGTGGACAAATATTTTCCGCCAAGGAACACAATACCAAGGTCCTGTTCTCCAAGGTCAATTTTCTGCTGGATGTACATCAACGGATTCTTCTTTTGATACCCCAAAATTTCGCCACGGCAGTCATCGCCTGTATTGATCACGCACATGCCTTTGGCCTTTGTGGAGAACAAGGGTTTAAACACGGCCTGGCCATATCTATTCACGGCATCCACCGCCATATCCACATCTTCGGTCACACTGGTCAACGGCATGGGAATATTGCCGGACTGGAGCGTTACGGTACACGAAATCCTGTTAAGAACGCCTAAAATCTTAGTCGGACTAGAAAATATGGGCAGGCCTTTTTCTTCTAAAAGCCTTAGGATTTCCAGGCGGTCCAACAATTGGGGGGAATAGGTCTTTCCGATTTTTTTTATGATCAGCGCGTCCAATGTGCTTAAATCGGTATCTTTATACCACGCTTTGCCGGAAGGCATATCCAGACGGACCTGGGCCATATCGATGAGCAATCCATAGCCGGTGGCTTCGGCCACCGCATTTACCAGCGCTTTGGAAGACCATCCGTCCTTTACGCCCACAACACCAATTTTCATTTCAACTCCTCACGTAAAAACGGTTCCAGCCGCTTTATTATCCGTCCAAGTTCCGGTTGTTTTACCACGTTAGTCGCCGGTTCGGGCCCCATCCATTGCCGCCCACTGTTCCGTTCCTGCCACAGAACAATCACAGGTACAGCACCTCCTCCGGGAAAATAAATGCCTGCCAATTTTCTTGCCCCTCATTGAAAACAATCACCTTTTCAAGCAGAAAATTGGCGCGCATCACCATCTCTTTGACAAATTCTGAATTCAGCTGAAACCGGGTGGACGTATAAAAGGAACGTGCCAGGGCCAGGGCCAGACGCACATCAAAGGTAGTGTCATTGTGTTCATGGGCAAACTCTTTGGCAAACCCATAAAAATTACGAATGGCCATATTAATCTGGTCCCGCATCGGCGGCTCAAACACTGGCAGGCGGAAATTGGATATCAAAAAAACGGCCACATCCTGGATATAGTCCGCGCTCTTGGACCGGTGGACATCAATGAAATGGATGGCATCTTTTTTTTCGTCATAGATGATGTTGTTGGCATTGAAATCACCGTGGATGAACACACTGAACGGGGCAGGCAGCAACCGTTCAATGCGCATGCACTTTTCCACCAGGGTGGCGGTGGAGTCGACCTCAAGATCTCCTAAGGTCTGCTGTCTTCGCAGATAACTATGCACCTGGAGAATGGAATCAAGGCGCTTTAACACCTGATCCATATACGATGTTTCCCCGGCGCCGATTTTTTTGGTCATCGGCCAGATTTTTTCTCCCAGCAGCCGGTGCAGCGCGTTCAAGGCCTTGTCTGCCAAATCGCTGTTGTCACCCAGGACAATTTCCTGAAAATTATTACCTGAAAAAAATTCCACCAGCAACGCGCCTGTTTTTTCATCCTCCTTGTGGAAGGTCAGGACCTTGGGCGCAAGCCCCGGGGCAAGCTCCTGCCATCTGTCAAGATTATCCTTTTCCAGCTCAATCTTTTTTAAACTGCCGGTTTTAAATATCGCCTGTTTGGCAGGACCGGTTGCCACACTGGAGGGTTCATTGGCAACTTTGCTGATATTACAGCCCGATCTTGTCCCCCAGTAGGAGTGCAGGCTGAGACGGTCCAGGGAAATGTCCATATCGGATTTGGCAAGGGTCTGCTGCAGCGCTTCAAACTGCCGGATACGGATCTTTTCGCCAAGGATGGCGAATAAAACGGCTTCCCCGATCTTGAGCAGTGCATCCCCGATGCGTTCCAGATACCGGAAAATAAAAAGGATGGTGATATATGACTCTATGGATACGCCGTCACGAAGCTCAGCCATGATGCGCTGAAAATTTTTCAAATAAAGCCGGTCTATTTCATACTCGCAGTGGCAAATACTCAAGGCAAGGCCGATGTCCTTGTCATCCAGGGCCGGCAGTATCTGTTCCAGGCAGTTTTTAATGGTGTCAAACATGTCGCGGGCATCAAAGGTCAGCCACAGGGACCGGTCAAACAGATATTCCACCTGGCGTACGATATTCACGCTAAAGCTTGAAATCTGCTGAAGGTTGGTACTGATGGCATGAACCGCCCGGGCCCGGTTCACCTCGTTTTGTCCGCGGTCCGGCTCGGTGAGGATCAATGAAAAATAACTGTTTTCAACAGTGACTTTCAGGTTGTCGATATAGCCTTCCCGCTCCAGCACCCGCAACCCGTGAATCTGGTCAAAGCTGTTAAGATAAAGTTCGGTGGTTGCGACCTGTCCCAATACCTCAATAATAAGGAAATGGATATCCTGGTTTGTCTTGGGCTCAATGGCCATGGTAGGTCCTATTCATCAGGAAGAAATTTTCACAGACTTGGTATCATCTTCCAGGGGGAATTCCTTTTTATCCGTCCAGCGCATTTCCAAAGTCAGCCTGTTTTTATCCCCTTTTTTGCGTGCCTCAATGGAAAAATGAAGCAGGTTCCTGACTTTAAGATCAATGCAGTCATCCTCCGAAGTCAGGGTGATTTTGCCTTCATCAATGGAGCGGATGATTGATTTAAGATATCTTCGCACAGATGCGACATCCTGAATCGAGTCATATGAAAATCTTTGTTTAGCCATATATATTTTTCCATGTTTATTTTTATTTAACGGGTGTTTTGGTGCGTCACCCCTTCAACCGCGCAGTATACTCCCGGATGACCCAGGCCCTGTCCATACCGGCCTTGAGCAATTGTTTTTGAATCTGCATATCTTCCCAGGCCGGTTGAAATCCGATCTCCCTAGCGGCTTTTTCACGGTCCCGGGTTTCAGGAGCCCGGACCTTTTCACTGAAATGGGTGTCATCCCCCATGAACACCAGCAAGGGCCTTGAATGATTCACCTGCTTGTTGCGCCGGTTTAGAACCGTCACCAAAAACTCCGTATATTCCTGGGACTGGGGATTCCACACCTCATATCCGTCCACATCATAGTCGGCCAGCAGGATGGGCCAGAACTGTTCGGGATGGGGAATAACAATACCCGCCCCCAACGCCCTTGCCTCTTCGATCACTTCACTTGTGCGGTAAAAGTAACTTAGGGGAAACCCTTCTTTGATCTTGTATTTTACGGCCCGCAGAAAGGTCTGCACACGATCAATCAGATCACCGTCATGAGTTGTTCTCAACAGATCCACATAATCGCGAATGAGCTTATTTTTAATAAACCCAGGCGGCACCGTATCATAATTTTCGTCCAGCAGGATTTCCAGTTGCCGGGCCTGGTATCTGGCCAATTGAATGACCTCTGGGGTGGCACCGGTTTCCCTGGAAGCCCATTGCATGATCTGCTCATCGGGCTGGGTCAGTGCCCGCAAAAAATTAAAAAGCTGAGAAGATCTGTATGTAAAGGTATGTTTAAGAATATTTTTAAATACCGATGCCTGTTCCAGCTTCTCTTTTCGCAAATGGATCAACAGTTGAACTTTACTGTGAAACCCACTGGCATAGCAGTCGACTTCCACGCCGGCATGGGCGCCATATTCCATGATCTGATTGTGCTGGGTGGGGATGAGCAGCTCGTCCTGCCTGTTGGGATAGAGGTTATTCACCCGCTCTGCGACAAGTTCAACGGGAATAAACTCCGGATGCCAGTGTACAGCCAGAACTGCAGACTGCCTGGGATAAACGCTTTCTGGGTGGGTGATCCATTTTTTTTGTGTGGCATTTAACTCAGTGGTAATACAGATATTAAACCGTTGCCGATCTTCTTCATGTATGTCCGGGTGAATTGATTTCAAAAAGCACCTTGTTACACAATGTTATCCATATGGATTGATGTGAATATCCTGCGCATTCAATGGTCGAATCCATTTTTTTGCAGTCACGTGTACCACATTTCATGGGAAAGGAAAACGTCGCGCAGCCCTGATTCACCCTTAAAAAGCCCCGAACCAACACTTCTAATACAATTCTAACACAGTGTCCCAAAAGCCCTATGCTGCTTTGGATGAATCTTCGACAGGCACCACCAGAGGGTAGCCTTTATGACGGATAATTTCAACCGGCAGCCCGTACACTTTTGTGAGCAGGTCCGAATAGATTTCATCAATTTTACCCGCCCCGAACACGGTGTGATTTTTCAGGCAGATATACCGGTCCGCATACCGCAAGGCTGAATTCAGGTCATGCATGGTCATAATCACCGCCAGGTTGTGATCCTGTGCAATATGCCGGACAAGCGTTAAAATCCTGGTCTGGTTTTTTAAATCCAAACTGGAGGTGGGTTCGTCCAGCAGCAGAATATCGGTCTCCTGGACCAGGGCCCTGGCAATGGCCACCTGCTGTAATTCCCCGCCGGAAAGCTCGTAGAGATTTTTAAGGGCCATGTGGGTCAGGTTCAGATGATCCAGCACCGATCCGACTTTTGTCAGATCATCTTTGGTGGCCGTAAACCGGATATGGGGGTAGCGCCCCATGAGCACGGCGTCAAACACCGTAATTTTACCCGCTTCATTATATTGGGCCACATAACTGATTTCCTTGGCAATCTGTCGGATGTCCATGGCCTTTAAAGATCTGTTTTTCACATGAATCCGGCCTGTTGCAGGGATTAAAATTTTATTGAGACATTTGAGCAATGTGGTTTTTCCCACGCCGTTGGGGCCCAGAATCACTGTGATCTCTCCCCGGGGGATGGAAAAACTGATCTCTTCAAGAATTTTAACGGATTTATACTCAAAACCAATTTGGTCTACGTTCAAGATCATCTGGGATTGCCTTTAATAATGAGGTAAATAAAAACCGGTGCCCCTAAAAATGCGGTAAAAATAGAGACCGGCAGCACATGGGGCAGCATGATCAGCCGGGCGACCATGTCTGCTGCCAGAAGAATCAGGGCACCTGCCAGAATGGATGCCGGCAGCAAAAATCGATGGTCATCGCCGATGATGCGCCGGACAATGTGGGGGGCAGCCAACCCCACAAAACTGATAATGCCCACAAAGCTGATGATCACCGCCGTCATCAAAGAGGCGGCCAGCATGCCCGAGAGCCGGACCCATTCAACCCGGATGCCGATGCCTTTGGCGCTTTCGTCCCCAAGGGCCATCCCGTTGTAATTTCGAGAGTTTACCAGAAAAAAGCCGAGCAGCGCAAGTACAACCGGGGCCACCAGGGCAATGTCATTCCAGTCCGCCCGGGCCAGGTCCCCGAAGGTCCAAAACACCATGGCCGCCAGCTGCACATCATCGGCAAAAAACTGCAGCAGCATGGTCCCGGCGGTGAAAAGGGAGCCCAATGCCACGCCGGTGAGCACCATGACATGGGGGGAGGCCGATTTTTTGCCGGAGATAAAGATGATGATCAACGCCGTGAGAATGGAAAATGAGAATGCCGTTGCCACGGTGATCACCGGACTTGAAATGGCTACGGCATCTCCCGAAGAGGACGCCATCACCCCGGTACCCATGATGATCACGGACAAGGCCGCCCCGAATGCGGCGGCATGGGAGATGCCCAGGGTAAACGGTGCCGCCAGCGAATTTTTTAATACCGACTGCATCACGGCACCGGAAACCGCCAGGCCCGCCCCGCCTAAAATCGCGATCACGGTCTGGGGCAGCCGAATATTCCAAACGATCAGCTCCGCCTTCCGGGACGGTGCTTCCAGTATCAATGTCCGAACCACATCCAGCAGGGGCAGTTGCACGGCCCCCTTGCACAAAGAGACCAGAAACAGACCTGTTACCAGGCTGAGCAGGGCGAAAAGCAACCACGATTTTTTGCGCAAATACCCCACATACGCCTTGGGGACAACCCCATGATCAAAATGCATATCTCTTATTTCGCCCCGAGATCGACCGATTTAAACGCTCTATTATAAAACAGTTTGTTCATGGCGGCATAAACTTTGGCGGAGAGCAGAAACTCATAAATCTCATCGGCCTTGGCCGCCGGGTCCACATCGGCAAACTGGTCCGGATACAGCACTTTTCCCACATACCAGGCATCGGCCAGGATGGAGCCGAAATTCTGGGTGTACCAGTTATAGGGCAGCACCCCGTAGACCCGGCCGTCGGCCACGGCATCCAATGCCTGGAATACGGGGTCGGTTTTCAACTCATAAAGCCCGCCATGGTCTTCTCCCATCTGCAGGGTGGAAAGGTCCAGGAACAGCACCTGGGGATTTTCATCCAGCAGTTTTTCTTTGGAAAATATGGAGTGGGATAAGTTCTGCACCTTGACTTCTGAAGCCCTTGCAATGTTGGCGGCATTCACAAACGCGAAAGGGGGATAATTGGGTTCTGTGCTCAAAAAGCCATGGGGGCCTTTGTTTGCAATACCGCCCACAAAACACGTTTTCTTATTGTCAATGGCTGCGGTGCGCTGGTTGAGTTCGGCGATCTGCCCGTCAAAAAAACGGATCAGCGCATCGGCCCGGTCTTCTCTGTCCAGCACCCGGCCGATAATCCGCAGGCTTTGGTAAATAACATCCCGTTGAACGGCAAGATTACCATATCCGAGGACCACCACCGGGATACCCGTTTTCTGTGATAATTCAACCGGGTCATACCCCATGGTGGCATAGGTTTTAAAAATAACCTGGGGCGGTGTTGCCAGCCCCAGAATTTTTTCAGGGTCATCGTTGCCCCGGAACGATCCGAACACCGGCAGCGTTTTATACCGAGGATTGGCAATGGCATAGGGCCGCGCATCAAACTGTTTTCTGGCTGTTTCCATATCATCCACAGCCACCACCAGATCCTGGGCATTGAAATAGGAGATCAGGCGCAGGGCCCCCGGACCCGAGCAGATGATGCGGCTGACCTGGTCCGGTACCACCACGGTGTTACCCGTGCCGTCCACAATATTTTTTGCATTTGCCGGAAACACAGACAGCATTACGCTTAAGCCCACACACAACAATGCAAGTGTTTTCTTCATTTTCACTCCTTAAAATAAAAAAGCCACAAAGGTCCGACGCCTTTTAAAAAGGATTTCGGTATGCCTTCGTGGCTTAAATTTTTATATGTCGAACAACGCTTACTGCAATGGCTGCCTTCGGACAGCGTTACGCCAATCCTATTGAACAGGCCATCAAGTGTCAACAGGCTGTTGCAGAATGTCCTATGGCATTTTGGTGTCGCAGTTGTCGATGAAGGCGCTGATGACCGGCAACAAAGCTGACAGGTCATCATTCAAAGGATCAAGCACAGGCAGTTGTGTGGTTGTTTTCAGTTGCTGTGCGTACCGAACGAGTTCCTCCCGGCTGCCGCCTTCACCGTTCAGCGTCACGGCAATCACCTTTGCCCCGTACATCTCAACCAGCTTGATCTCATCCTCCACCGAGGGCAGGCGACAGCCAAAGGCCTCCACCGTATCAAAAAATTTTCTGAACGGTGCATGCTGCAGGATCACGCCCTTTGCATTGCCGGAGACGATCAATTCCGCACCGCAGGGTCCCAGGGGATTGCGCAGGGCGGACTGGCCCTCCAGAATCATGAGATCCGGGTTGGATTTTTCCGCACATTCAATAATGGCCGCTTCAAGCTCGCCGCAGACGAAATCATTGGGTGTGGCGTCCAGAATAAATCCGTAGGGAGACCCCTGAAGCCAACCGGTCTGCCCGGTGAAAATCATTTCCGTTTTTATGGCGTTTGCCCGGCACATCTGAACGATCAACCGGCTGGTCGTTCGTTTACCCAACGCACAGTCCGTACCCAGCACGGCAATTCTGGGGGTGGTGATCTCGAACACCTTCCCGGTCCAGTATTGAAGCTGATCAAAGGGTTTGCTGCGCCTGAAGTCAATGATCTCAACTTTATATTTTTCGGCAGAGACTTTAAATACGGGAATGTCGGACAGCGGCATGTGCAGCCCATTGACGATGGAAATCCCCTGGGACATGACATCCAGAACAAGCCGCTGCCAATCGTCATCCAGCCGTCCGCCGCACAGGGCGACCCCGATGACCGCATAATCGGGGGTGGTGCCTGTGGCGTCGGTGAAAGCCTGGACACTTGAAAAAATGGGAATGTCCCGTTGAATACCGTCCAGCACAACCCCGGCATCTTTTCCGGCATTGATCTCATCAATAACAGCCATAATTTTGAACCGTTCGGTTCCCCGCACAAGGCCGTGGGCGGTTTTGGCGTCATTGAGGTGGAACAGGCCCTGGGTCAGAACCACGGCGGTTCCCATATAGGTCTGGTTATTATTTTCTGTCTGGGTTTGATTCATGATATTTCATCTTTTTCTCGTTAATTGTTAAAGAATGCGCACACCCAATCCCGGCCGGTTCGTCAGGCGCATCACGCCGTTTTCAATGACAAATCCCTTATCAACCATATCTCTGGCAAGGTCCAGGCTGCCGTCAAGGTCCAGGTACCGCGTAGCAGGGCTTGCAAAGGCGGCATGCAGGGCTGCGGCAATGCTGACACGGCTTTCGTCCATGCATCCCCACATCAGGCCGATGCCGCAGCGCCGGGCGATCTGGGCGATTTCCAGGCCTTGGGAAATGCCGCCGCACTTCATGAGCTTGATATTGAACAGGCCAAAGGGTCGGGGTTGATGGATCAGGTTATAAGCGTCGGCGGGTTTGTGCAGGCTTTCGTCAGCCATGGATGAATTGCGTTCATCTTCGGACAGGGCGGCCATGGCGGTTGTCCGCTCCACATGCAGGGGCTGCTCCACAAACTCCAGATTGGTGCCCTTCGTGCCTGCCAGAAATTTTTTGTATTGATCCACATCGTATCCCTGGTTGGCATCCACCCGGATGCGGACATCTGCATTGACGTGTTCCTTAAGGCGGCAGACCCGTTCGATGTCCTGGTCCACATCCATTCCGGTTTTTACCTTTAGAATCCTAAATCCCCGACCTGTGTATTCGTCCGCTTCGGCCAGCATCTCGTCAAGGCTTTTGATGCCGATGGTGATGGATGTGGGCATACTGGTGTGCACCTGCCCCAGGATCGCGGCCAGGGGGCGGTTCAGGGCTTTGCCGATGAGATCGTGCAGGGCAATATCCATGGCAGCCATGGCCCCAGGCGTAGCCGCCATCTTTGTTTCCATGATTTTAAGCCGGGAAAAGGCTTCAGACAGATCCATACCTTCAAAAAGGGAGCAGGCGTTTTCGTTCAGCGCCTGCTCACAGTCACCAATACTTTCGCCAGTGACATCTTCGGCCGGTGACCCTGCCCCGATGCCCACAAGCCCCTTGTCCGTTTCAATGTGAACAAATAGATTTTCCACATGGGTAAACGTTTCATAGGCAATGGTGTACGGCCTTATCAATTCCAGATTTTCCCTGAAAACTGTTACTTTTTTTATTTTCATATGATTTCAACTGGTATGTTTGTTATGGTTGCCTTGGGGCCTGGTAAAAGTGATGTATATAACCGAAAGCCTGTCATAGCTCAAGATAAAGCATGCAGTATATGGCGACCACGCGTCATCTTAAAGATAAACTTAGGAATGTCATACAATGGAAAATGAAATTGTCATACATAACGGTACACTTTTGACCATGGAACCGGGTCTACCCGTTATTGAAAACGCCTTCGTCCGTATCAAGGCAGATAAAATTGCGGAATGCGGACCGGTGCGCCCCGGCCAAAACTGGGAGGGTTCCAGCCTGATTGACGCTTGCGGCGGAATCATCATGCCCGGCCTTGTGAACGGGCACACCCACACCCCAATGGCCATGTTCCGGGGTCTGGCCGATGATCTGCCCCTGGATGTTTGGCTCCATGAACATATTTTCCCTGCCGAGGCAAGGGAGGTAAACCCGGAATCCGTGGCGCAATGGACGGCCCACTCCTGCAAGGAAATGCTGGCCTGCGGCATCACCACCTGCTGTGACGGATATTTTCTTGAAAGCCATGCGGCCCAGGCCATGGCAGACGCGGGAATTCGTGCCGTGGCCGGCCAGGGCGTGATTGACTACCCTGCCCCGGGCATTCCTGATCCAAGCCAAAATATTAGCCATGCAAAGGAATTTATCGACAAAACCCGGACCATCTCCCCACGGGTGACCCCGTCGGTGTTCTGTCACGCTCCTTACACCTGCTCAAAACAGACGCTTATTGCAGGAAAGAACCTTGCCCGGGACAATGGCGTCCTGTTTCAAATCCATGCGGCAGAGACCCGGGCCGAACCGGGAATGATCCAGGAGAACACGGGCCTGTCCGTGATCGCCTATCTGGACAGCCTGGGCATCCTTGATCCGGCCACCCTTTTGGTCCACTGCGTGTGGGTGGATGACACGGACATTGAGATCATAGCCAAACGCGGATGCGGCGTCATCCACTGCCCGGAATCCAACATGAAACTGGCATCCGGGGTGGCACCAGTGCCGGACATGACCGCAGCCGGTCTGACCGTGGGCCTTGGCACGGACGGATGCGCGTCCAACAACGATCAGGATATCTTTTCGGAAATGGACACCGCCGCCAAACTGCATAAAGCCATACGCCTGGATCCATGCGTCATGGATGCCCGAACCTGCCTGAAAATGGCCACCATTGACGGGGCAAAGGCCCTGGGGCTTGGGGATGTCACAGGTTCCATCCGTCCGGGGAAGGCGGCGGACATCATTGTGGTGGACACAAGCGGCCTTCACATGACCCCTATGCATGATCCCTATTCAGGAATCGTATATGCCGCAAGGGCTTCGGATGCCCTTTTTGTGATGGTGGACGGTACAATACGCTATAAAAAATAGCCTGCCCCCCAGTTGATGAACATTACGACAATGGATGTTAGCAATTGCGGTAGCGTCTTGGAATACTTGAGGACAGCAGAATTTCACCGTTTTAATTCTGCGTCTGTTACGCCAGACACCGGACTTTTGGCTATACTGAAGGAATCGATCAACGCCATGGTGTCGGATTCATAAGTATTAAAAGTCAGGGTATTACCGTTAATCGTGACTCGTGAAAAGCTTGGTTTATAATTCTGCCACCTGAAAGCACAATACCTGGCCTTGGACGCATTCAGATCATAGTGTTTGCTTCCCGAAGCCGAGTTAAGGGTGAAATAAACTGTACCGTTGGGATTGACGACGGCCCCGTTCTCATCATAGGTCTGATCTTTTTGTGGAACATCGGCGTTCAGTACGTGACTTCTTGAGTAGGAATGATCATGGCCGCATATAACCACATCAAATCGATACGCGTCAAAAATCGGGAAAAGCGCCGCTCGAAGATTTTTGACATAATATTTCCGTGCATGGGAGGCGGAGCCATAAATGTCATGATGAAACATGGCAATCTTCCATTTCACATCCGGATTGGCAGCAACGGCGCTGTTGATAAAGGCCTTATGGCTGGATCCATTGTTGTTATTGCTGTTCAGAATCACAAACAGCGCATTGCCGTGTGTAAAATAATAATCAGCACCCCCCGGTGAGGTAACGCCGTAAACAGCAGAAAGATTGGGCAAGTTGAAGTGCCATTCGGTATTTTCCGCACCATTGTCGTGGTTGCCAAGGGCCGGGGCTATTGGAATATGCCTCAACATCTTAGGTTCAAAAAAGTCATCGAATTGCCTTTCACTGTTTTTTGTCTGCACCTGATCGCCGGCAGACATTATAAAAGCCATATCAGGGAAGCGGGATAAAGCCTTATTGAGCGTATCAGTCCAGACGGACGTATCGGTATGGACATTGGAGGCACCGATCTGGGGATCACCCACTGCCAAAAAACTAAAACCAGTTTTTGGAGAAGTGATAACAGAATAGGTGTCAGACCAGTTCCCCGATCCATCCCCTACCCTGTAGACATATTCTGTGTCCGCCGCCAGGAAGGTGACCGTCGTTTTGTTGCTGTAGTATCCGAAAGCCGCTGACGTGGTTGTTGTATAGAAACTTACAGCGGAGCTTTCCGGAAAGCTTGAATCGGACATATCCGCCTTTAATGCGATCTGCACCAGGCTGTTTGTCCGAGACGATGAGTACCAGGCAAAATTCAACTTGGTATCATTATCGCCCGGTGTCATGCATAGATCCACAGCGCGGTATGCAGGCCTTATGACACAACCAGACAAGAAGATAAAAAGTGAGATGGATAGCCAGAACAACAAATTTTTGCTGGCAAAAAAACTTCGGCCGCTTTTCCCCCGCATCATTCCCCCTTTTGGGGATTAATAGTTTTTTATTATCGGTACATCTTATGGCCGGGAAAGATAGCAGCGCTATTATGAAAAACCCGTGAAGAAAACGATGATTGAAGGCTATTTTTCTTTATTTTTTGGGGAGAGGCGTTGACTATGTTTGTTATTCCTGTTTGATCAAAAAATGGTGCGGCGAGCCTGAATCTGGCAGCAAGCCTACAATTTTGTTTTTTAAAGATACGTGGGGTTTCATATTTACATCCGGTTATTTGGTTGCTATTGGAATACTATTCTATTTTTTAATGGGATACGACTACACTCCCAGGCGTGAACAAAAAACCGCAGAAACATTTATCCACATGTAATTATTCAGTGAGGTCCGGAAAAATTGGGCGAACACCAAACGCGCGGCAATGTACTTTTATACTTAAGAGAAAACATATGGAAACCCAAATCGATCATCTCGTCATAGGCGCCAAAACCCTTTCACAGGGTGTAAATTATGTAAAAAACCTATTGGGCGTTGAGATGCCTTTTGGCGGTGTGCATACAAAAATGGGCACCCATAACCACCTGATGCGTGCCGGAAAAGATATCTTTATCGAAATCATCGCCATAAATCATGATATTGAACCACCGGATCGCCCAAGATGGTTTGGTTTAGATGACCCATTTATCCGACAGCAAATAGAAACACAGCCATGTTTGTTGACATGGGTTGTCAATACCCACGATATACAGTCATTGATACAGCGATCAACGGTTTCACTTGGGAACGCAGAGCTAATCAGTCGAGGAAAATTAAACTGGTACTTCGGACTCCCTAACGATGGCCGTCTTTTAGCCGGTGGCATGCTGCCCTATGTGATCCAATGGCAAACAGACACGCACCCATCAAAAAATATGACGCACCTTGGCTGCACTCTGGATCGTTTGGAAATATATCATCCCTATCCAGGGTGGCTGCAAGCGGCCCTATCGTCCATTGGCGCATCAGGTTTAGTCCAGATCCACGCTTTGCCCAAAAATGAAGCACCTTATATGATTGCACATATAAATTCGCCCCTTGGCATAAAGAAGCTATGCAGCCGGTTAGCCCGTTTTGATCAGGTTCAGTTATCTTAGGCCTGCGATGAAAACTACAAGCTCATCAAACAGGCCCATATTGTAAATGACTGGCTCCGGAAGGCCGCAGGTTTAGTGCAACCGTAATACGAATCAATACAGACGCGCCAAACATGAGATCCATTTTAATCTTAATTATTTGTTCAATATTTTTTTGGGGCTGCAGTATGCCTGCCAAGGTCATTCACCAAGAAGGGCTCAGCCGAACCTACGTTAACCTGGAATTTAACAGCCGGGCAGATCATTTTGAGACGACACGGGACGTTGGCGGAGAGCATGAAGACATATATTATTTCATGCTGCCCAAGGATGCTGCCTACGAGTTGTCAATCGTTTCTGCCCAGGGAAAGGCATCCGCAGTTCTGGTTCTCAATGACGGATCGGTATGGTCAACCCGGGGCAATACACTTGCAAAGCAAAAATACCGGATTATAGGCCAGGATATGTGGCGGCTGGGACTGTATGTTTCGGCCCATTTTGTCGACACGTATACCCTTCAAATTTACAGGGCCGATGCAAAATAGAACTCAACAGACAACCGAGAATTTTATCGAGGCCTTAGTCGAATTTGCACACAACGGTGAGGTTTTCAGCCTCACGCACAGGCTCATTTCATACGATACTATAAATAAAATAAGGAAAAACTAAAAAAACATATCCATTACGTTTAAACTTCGGGTTTCATGATTATTATACATAGGAAATGAATTACCTCAACCCCATAGGAGGTTCCCATGGCAACACTGACCCGAATTTCGGCAGCAGAGACCAAAGCACGCATAGACAGCGGTCTGGCGCTGCTGGTGTGCATATACGACGACGACAGATTCCAGGCCCAGGCCCATCTGGAAGGGGCCATTCCCATGAGCAAATTTATGGAGATGAAGCCCGGCCTGGCTAAGGATGCTGATATCATTTTCTACTGAGGCTGAGTGGGCGATTCGTCAGCGGCAGGTCTTGCCGCTCAGTACCTGGAAGACGGCTATGAAAACGCAAAAGTGCTGGACAAAGGAATCAATGGTTGGAAAGAAACGGGTTTTGCCGTTTTATAAAATCAAACACCACGGAAAGACAATTAAAGCCGGTCGGCCATCCCATTTAATGGCTCGCCCGGCTTTGTAAATGAAAGGAATGAAACATGGACGGTCTCATATTTCTGACGATTTTTGAAATGTTGGGCTTTACTATAAACCCAGGACTTGATAGACAATGCCCATGGAAACCAAGCCAGATCCCAAAACCGGACTGACCCGGATATGGAAAGCCTTTTTTTATTCACTCAAGGGACTGGGGCATGCCTTTGCCCAGGAAGCCGCCTTCCGGCAGGAGAGCATCCTGGCCGGTGTACTGACTCTTGTGCTGATCTTTTTGCCCCTGTCCCTGCTGTGGAAAGGAATACTTTTTTCCGCCATGGCCCTGGTGTTGATCACGGAGCTACTCAACTCCGCCATTGAAGCCGTAGTGGACCTGGCCTCTCCCGAATTTCACAAACTGGCCGGTCAGGCCAAGGACATGGGCAGTGCTGCGGTGTTCATCAGCCTGGCACTCACTGTCATTCTATGGATTCTTGCCCTGCTTTCTGTCTAAGCCCCCCCGCCTTTACAATCTATCCCCAAAGCACCATTCCCTACGCACCCCAGATAAGTTAGCCGCAACTGTATTATTAGAATTTCCTGTATTTTCAATAATATCATTGAGAGCACGAGCATAATGTTATATTTTTATTAGGCTTTTATGAGAATTATATTTGGAAAAGATAAGGGTATGCAACTAAAAAAAAGAACATACGGATGGCTGATATTCATCCTCATTATTGGATCGGCGGGACTGCGCTGTATATCTCTCCTTGCGCCTGTCGACGCACAGCCGACGGTCCGCTGGAACAACAAAGTCTATGTGGCCTTTGGATTCCACGGCAATCTATACCACTCCTTTCGCGGAGACACCAACGATGAGAGCGGATTTGGCAGGGACATACGGGTTATCCGCCATATCCTTGCCACCCTGGACCGGTTTAATGATCAGGGCGTTCCGGTCAGAGCCTCCTGGGAATTTGACAATCATTTTTCCCTGGAACACCTGCTGCCTGAATATGCACCTGATATCATCAAGAATGTGAAACGCAGGGTCTCCCAGGGCCGAGACGAGGTGATGCTGATGTCCTACAACAACGGGCTTGCATCCGCCATGACCCGGGAGGAGTTCACCGATGCAGTGAACTGGTCCATATCCAATCCCTGGGGCAGCGGGGTAAAAGACGTTTTCGGCAGTTACAGCCCCATTGTCCGCCCCCAGGAAATGATGACGACCCCTGGAAATTTTGAGATCTACAAAAAATCGGGGGTAAAGGCCATATCCCTCTATTACAGTGCCACCCCGTTTGATACCTTCCGGGTTTTTTCCAGAAAATTGACCCGGGAAGAGGCCCACAATCCCCTGACCTATAAAAATGACCAGACCGGCGAAGAAATCCTGGTGATTCCCACATACAACATCGGAGACCTGGTTGAAAACGTCAGCCTGGGCCAGTGGGTCCGCAACCTTCACCAGATGCAGGACCAGGGGGAGATTCGCCGGGATGTGCTGGTCTACATCAACTTTGATGCCGATTCCGAATTCTGGACCGGGGCAAACCGGCTGAAATGGCCCCTGAACCAGCTGCCCAACACCCGAGGCCTTGAAGGGCTGATCAAAGAGGTGGCGGATCTTAATTACGTCAGGTTTACCACCGTTAACGACTATCTTGCGGACCACGATCCGGCGGGCACGGTCTCATTCAGCCAGGATACGGCTGACGGCAGTTTTGACGGCTATAATTCCTGGTCGGAAAAACGGGCGGCAACGGATCACTGGACCCGGATTGTTGAAGACAGACGCATCCACAGCACGGCTGAAAAATGTATTTCCCTGCTCAATGACCCCGAATTCGAATCCCAGGTCCACCCCCTGATGGATAAGGCCTATCTCCTGAGGATGACGGCGTTATCCACCACTAATTTTGGAATGGCCACCCCTTATGTGGCCCCCCAGCGCCGCCAGGCCATGGAAAAAATTTTAAGCAAAATGAACCGGCTGGACAATCAAATTGAGGCGGCCATTAACCATGCGGTTCAAAACAAACTGACCACATCCCCTGTGCCTGCCGGACACAAGGTCTTGGAAAATCTGATGCTGATAGGGTCGGCAACAGAACACGAAGCCCCCTTAGGAAACCGTTTTGTAATACTTGGGGAGAAGATGGCAAACGTCACTGCCGGCAAAGGGCTTTACCTGACGGCACAAGGCAGCAGGGCCTATCCACTGATCCTTGTCCCGGGCACCACAGACGGACGATTTTACATTTCAGGGGAAGACCCGGCACCGGACGGCCTTTATACCCTGACCCTGGGACCTCAATCTGAAGGCTTGGACACGGCGCCGGCGGTCAGTAAACTCCAAGCAGTTACCACGTTGAAAAACAAAAATATTTCATTGGAATTCGACCAAACGGGTGCTTTATCAGATCTCATCTGGAACGGCAAGCAGATGCTCTCATCCGGAAGCCTGATGCCCTACATTCGCTATGGGGGCATGAAAAAATCTCCCGGTACACTAACCGCCGATACAGCCCAAAATGATCGTACCGCTACGGTCCGGATGACCGGAGACTGGACAGGACCGGAAAACCGAACCCTATCACCGGGATCGGTCAACTATACCTTCAGCCTGGTGGAAGATCTTCCCTATCTATTTGTCCAGGGCGAAGTCCGGTATCCAGCCACGGTCAACACGGACCTGATCAAGGCCGATATCCAGAGACTGGCTGTTCCAACCGACCTGGAATGGCAGGAGGTTGCACCGCTTGAGCTGCGTTTGGAAACCGGTGCCACCAAGCGCCAGCCCGTCCGTATCTTAAAGCATAACTACCTGGGCGTTGATTCCGCATACGATCTTGATTACTTCAGACATTCAGAGGAAAATCTGAACATAGACAACGTCAATAACCATATCACTGCCGGATATGTGGGGATGGAGGCCGGGGGCCAGGGACTGGCCCTGAGTATGGACCAGGCCGTTGCTGCCAACTTTGCCGGCGCCCCGGTCAAGGTAAAATATGACAAAAACAAAGATGAATTCAAGGCAGAAATAAATCCCTTCGGGTCTTACCACGGCAAGCAGAACCGTCGACCCACCTGGGGAAACGGACAGGGCCACGAGGCATCCCTGATTTCGGGCGAACAATATCACAGTGCAGCACCGACCTATAACGGCACCACCAGTCGATTTGCCCTGATGATCGGCTTCTTTGACGGGGACCATATCCCGGAGCAGATGAAACGCATGCTGGCGGCCCATGCCAATCCGGCCAGGATATATGGTATAAACAATTTGTCTGCCATAACGGCAGACAAAGCGGCGGCACCAGTGAAATACCAAGCGGCCATCGACGGAGACCGGGTCACCTTTTCCTGGGAAAAAAACAACCCTGATACAACGGGATATATCCTGCGCATCGGCAGTCACTCCGGCCATTACACCCATGAATTCAGGACCAAGGCGACCCGCCTGACCCTTGAAGGCCTGTCAGCCGACAATCCCTTTGAGGTCGGACAGCGGTATTACGCCGTGATTGAAACCATGATTCCCGGCCAGGATTCACCCGTCAGCACCAAAGAATTTTGCCTTGATATCCTGTCCTCGAACCGAATTTCGGCCCAGGCCAAGATTCCCTGGCAATTTCCGATAAAGGTTATCTGGGCCAATGTAATGGCCTTCTGCGGCGTGTAATCAGATCCCAAAACCGGAATAATTCCACACCGCTGCACCTGAGCATTTTCTTAATAGTCTTCACACTTTCTTCACAATAGCGGTGGTATCGTACCCCACAACTTGTGAATCCATAATAGTGGGGTACAATACGCAATGGCACGTATACCTGTTAAATCTGCCGGAACACGGTTCATGATCGTGTTTCAATTATCCTTGGTTTCCATTATCTGTTTTGCACTGATGCGGGGGGTGCTGCTGGTTCGCGCCTGGCCCCACCTTGATCATTTTTCGTCGGTCTGGCTTTACATTTTCGGTCAGGGGCTGATTTATGACATTGCGTTTATCGGCTATTTTTATATTCCCTTTGTCCTATTCCTTCTTGTTCTGCCCAACAGATGGTTAATCAACTCACGCGCCATAAAATACCTGATCCAGGGCGGGATTTTCCTGATTCTCTATGGGCTTGGGTTTTCCATGGTGGCCGAATGGTATTTCTGGAGCGAATTTGGTGTGCGATTCAATTTCATCTCCGTGGACTACCTGGTATACAGACGGGAGGTGACCGACAATATTCTGCAATCCTATCCGGTCCTTCTTATACTGCCGATTCTTTTCGTTATTACAGGTATCGTCTTCTACTTCATCCGCCCCTCAATGATGAGATCTCTGGGCGTTAAAGACGCCTTTAAAAAAAGAGCCGTAATCGCAGGCCTCCTGCTGATGATTCCACTATTGGCATTTACGGTTCTTGATCAATCCCAGCGTCGTGTTTCAAATAACAATTATGTAAATGAACTGGCTTCCAACGGCCCCTATCAGCTCTTTGCCGCCTTTCGGAACAACCGGCTGGATTACAGACAGTTTTATGCAACCGAGAACGACAACGCGCTCTCCTCGCGTTTAAAAGAGATGGTGACAAGAGAGGATACGACACCCGGCGACGGCACCTATGATATCGGCAGACATATCACCGCCCAGGCACCTGCTGAAAAACTGAATGTGGTGCTGATCACCGTAGAGAGCCTGAGTGCCGAATTCTTTTCACGATTCGGACAAAAGCAGGATATTACGCCGTTCATGGATGAATGGTTCAAACAGGGACTGCTTTTTACCAATTTTTATGCCACCGGCACCCGAACCACCAGAGGACTTGAAGCCATTACCCTGTCCATCCCGCCCACACCGGGCCGCTCCATTGTAAAACGCCCGGACAATCGACGGATGTACACGTTGGGAAAAGTATTCGAAGATTTAGGATACGACACGGCCTTTCTATACGGAGGAAGGGGGTTCTTTGAGAACATGAATGCGTTTTTCTCAGGGAACGGATACCGGATTGTGGATCAGACCTGCCTGAGCAGCAGCGAGGTCACATTTAAAAATGCCTGGGGCGTATGTGACGAAGATCTTTACAACAGAACTATCCGCGAGGCCGACAAATCGTACAAAGCCCAAAAACCCTTTTTCTTTCACCTTATGACAACCAGCAACCATCAACCCTTTACCTTTCCTGAAGGCAAAATTGATTTGCTCCCCGGCGAAGGCAAGGGCGGAAGCGGAAGATCGGGCGGCGTGAAATATGCCGATTATGCCCTGTCCCGGTTCATTACCCAGGCAAAAAAACAACCCTGGTTTGAAGATACCGTATTTGTCGTTGTAGCGGACCACTGCGCTTCCAGCGCCGGGAAAGTCGGACTTCCGGTGGATAAATACCATATTCCAATGTTTGTCTATTCGCCGAAATATATCCAGGCAGCAGAGGTGGATACCCTGGCAAGCCAGATTGATCTGGCCCCCACCCTTCTGGCGTTATTGAACATCTCCTATGACAGTTTCTTTTTTGGGAAGGACATACTATCTGACGACTTTAAAGGCCGTGCCCTGATCGCAAACTACCAGAAACTTGGGCTGCTCGATAATGAAAAACTGCTGTTTTTGTCTCCGGAGAAGCAAATCAATCGGATGGGCCTTGATCCGGAAAATTCCGGCCTGGATAAAATCTCCATGGACTATCCGGGCGTCAAAGACCTGATGGCATATTATCAGGGCGCGGATTATGTATTCACCCACCGGATGAATCGATGGGGCAGATCGTTTAAACGTCCGGTTGCAAGCAAAAACGCTGTTGCGGATAACGGCATTGAAGAAACACCGGACCCAAAACGGCTGGCGGCATGCTGGATATTTTATCTTTTGTGTTCTGATAATACTTAAATGTTCAGAATTTCAAAGACCATTTCCAACATAAAATTTGTTATTTATCCGGTATCCGGTTATTCTCAAAATCATAGGACCTTTACGGAAAAATCTTGGGATGCATATATTAATAGTTGACGATAATACAGGGTTGCTGGATCAGCTGAAAACCGCTTTAACAAAAAAACGATACGCGGTGGACGTTGCTGAAAACGGAGAGCAGGCATTGGACAAGATATTTGATGTCCCCTATGATCTGATTTTATTGGATATCATGCTTCCCCGAATGGATGGACTGAGTGTACTCAAAGAGGTCCGCAACGCCGGAATGGACATGCCCATACTCATGCTGACGGCGCGAAGCGATGTCCAGGACAGGGTCAAAGGGCTGGATTACGGTGCGGATGATTACCTTGCAAAGCCCTTTTCCATGGCGGAACTCATGGCCCGGATCAGGGCAATGCTTCGAAGAAAAGGTAACAGAAACCCGATACTGGAAGTTGGGACAGTACGTCTGGATACGGTCAAACGAATTGTCTTTAAAGATGACGATCAGATCCATTTAACGGCCAAAGAGTTCTCAATCCTTGAATTTCTTTTACATAACAAAGGAAACGTCGTTTCACGGTTCAATCTTGCCGAGCATATCTGGGGAGAGGAGTTTGACCCCTTTTCCATGTCCAATTATGTGGATGTCCACATCAAAAATCTTAGAAAGAAACTTACGGTACACGGGGAAGAGCCTGTCATTAAAACCATCAGGGGCATCGGTTTTATCATTGACGAGCAGACATGAAAATCCGAAAAAAAATAACCATATGGATTTCCGGGGCGGCCCTCTTTTCCACCTTGGCGTTTTCATCTCTTATTTTCTTTGAACTGACCGAGGAACCGTTCAAACTGATCGATAAAGAACTCGTGCATATGGCCACGGTTCTGGCCCAAAGGGTCAAAGACAGCATAGATCACAAAAAGGCGCTAAACCTGAACGATATGCCGTATGATCCGAACGAATACTGGATTGTGGCAGAAGATGATCAAAAAAAGGTGCGTTACCGGTCAAAGCTGACGGAATTTACCGATCTTACCATGCCCATGGACAAAAGCCGATTTATCGTTGAAAAACATATCCCAAGAACCCGGATCTGGCTAAGACAGGATCGCCATGATGATGTCATGTTCAGGGGAATGGTGGTTCAAAAAAAGATAAACGGCGGCTTGCTCGAAATTCGTATTGCAAAACCCATTGAAGACCTTGAAGAAGAATTAATCAGACTTGGCATAACCATCGGGATCAGTCTTTTGCTCTGCGCACTGGGAATCTTTATTTTAAGCTATGTCCTGGCGGGCAGAATATTAAGGCCGATCTCAGCCATCATCCATCAATCCAGGGAGATCAGTGAAAAATCCCTGGATCAACGGATTCCCCTGGGCAAGACCAAAGATGAACTCCATGAGTTGTCTGTGGCACTAAATAAGATGTTTGACAGAATACAGCACTCGTTTCTGCGCCAAAAGGAATTTATCGGCAATGCATCCCATGAATTAAAAAGCCCTATTACCCTTTTGATGCTGGCCCAGGAGGACATGCTCATCAATGAACAATTGTCTTCGTCGGCAGAAGAAAACCTGATAAAACAGCTTGAAACAAGCCGCCGCATGAGCCATCTGGTTAAAAATCTGCTGGATCTGTCCAGAATGGAGCAGCAAGATCAATTGCGCACGGAAAACATAGATCTGTCCGAACTGATCAAAAGGGTTCTGGATGATTATGCCGATGTGTTGGCTGAAAAACAGATCGAGGTCCATAATCAGATTGACAACCCCTGTTCGATGATAGGCGACCCGGAAAAATTATTTCGCCTTGTTGTTAATCTCATTGATAATGCCATTCGATACAACCTGCCTGAAAAGGGTGTTATAAAAATCAGCCTGACCCAATCCAGGACCCTGGCCCGCATTGAAATCTTAAATACCGGCCTTAAAATTCCGGAGCAGGACCTCCCGCGTTTGTTTGACCAGTTTTATCGTGTTGAAAAGTCACGATCCCAGGCCCTGGGGGGATCAGGACTTGGTCTTGCAATTGCCCGAAAAATTGTCAGTCTTCATAACGGCACCATCGCTATCCAAAATGCCCCGAACCGGATGATACAAATTATGGTTGAACTGCCGGTTTAAAATTCAATCCATTTTACTGAATCCACATTTTACCACGCCAGCAGCACCCCGCCCCGCCACCTTTGTTGATTCTCCAGTCGGCTTTGAAGTATCTTATCCTCCCGGCGAACCTGCATCACCGAAACCCTTTTGGCAAGTGTCTGCACCAGCAAAGCCAGAGGACGATCATAATCTCCGGTGTCCTCAGCGATCAAGATTAGACCGGCCAAACTGCGACGTTGCTGTTCTTCTATGGTTCCCGCCATAATAGGCCACCTATCATCCCCATTAATTTCCACACCGGTATCCCAAAGACGGAACACGAAACGATGGGCGCCGATGGTCCGGACAAGGCGCAACCGTTCCGTTCTACCATCATGAAACCGGGGCAGAACCGGCAGGTCTGCAACAGGTGTGTCCGAGGAAAACATCCCCAGGACACGTTTCAGACCCAGGTGCCCGGGTTGCCGCCAGCCTTGGGCCTTGAGCAAACCAACCAGTCTGGCAGGCGTCCCGGCCCACTGAATAATGAGGGGCTGTTCAAGTTCCCCTTCCATGTCAATGCGTTCGGCAGGCAGGTCCTGCCATCCCCGGCTCTGCCAGGAAGAGAGGGTCATGGATTTGACCTCAAGGCGGGGGGCATAAAACACCAGGTCCTTTTCGTGACGTTGGGCCACATGCCGACTCCCGGCAATGACCACAACCAGGATCACCGCCAACGCGAGCAAACGGTTCGGAATCTTTTCGTCCGCCCCCCTGAGCCAGGCGATCCCCATAAAGGCTGCCCAGCTGATGCCGATGAAGTAGCCTGCCAGGACATCGGACAGCCAGTGCGCGCCCAGATAAAGACGGGAAAAACCGATCACAAAGGAGATAAACAAAGCCCCTGAAAACAACACCAGCCGGCAGATTCCGGACAGCTTTCCGGCCAACAGAATGGCAAGAAAGCTGTAGAGAATCACACTCATGGTGGTGTGTCCGCTGGGAAAGCCGTATGCCGAAGCCCCATGGTATATCTCCACCGGGCGCGGCAGATGAATGATCCACTTGAGTAGCTGAACCCCAATCACCCCGCCCAGGGCTGTCAGCACCCAAAATCCGGCTGTGCGGTAGCACCGTCGAACAAGGAGAAGAATCAGGACGGTGCAGGCCAGGGATATATTCACAACCGCATCGCCCAGTTCGGTTATGGCCACAAAGATCCTGTCCCCCCACACGGTCCGCAGGGACTGAAAAAAATGGTAAACGGCCTGGTCCACAACCACCAGTGGATCCCGGGCCATAACATCCTGCAGGACGGCCAGAAACGCCCAGCACGCCATAAAAAACACCAAAAATAAAACCGCCGCAGGCAGAGCCTCTGCCCGGCCCCGGAAAAGCAGAAAGGAAAAAAAACGTTGAACCGGGCGCAAAACAGCGTGAGCGGACGGTTTCATGGTGGCCCATTGTTTGAAATCGTCAAACCAGACAGGGCCTTTTCGGGCAGCCAGGAAGGCCATCCGGCGCGTCCCCCAGATCACCGCCCAAATGCCTGCGCCCAGGATAAAAACAACCACGGCCAGACGACTGCTCACCGCCCCGGCCATGGCAATGGACGAGCCGAAGAAAACACCGGGCAGGATATAGACCAGTGCCCATCCGATGGCTGAAAGCACATTGACCAGGGTAAAATGTATGGGCGCCATGCCCAACATCCCGGCCACCACCGGTATCACCGGACGCACCGGTCCCACAAAGCGGCCGAACAGGACCCCCTTGCCCCCGTGCCGGTGAAAGAACGCCTTACCCTTGTTCAACATTCCGGGGTAACGGGAAAAGGGCCAGATAGATGCCAGCCGTTCCTTATAGTGATGTCCCAGCCAGTAGCTGACCCCGTCTCCGGCCACGGCTCCGGACATGGCCAGGATCAGGACAGGCCAAAGCCCCAGGCTGCCCGAGGCCACTACCGCGCCCACCCCGAACATGATCACCGTACCGGGCACCAGCAGACCGACCAGGGCCAGGGACTCGGAAAAGGAGACCAGAAAAACGGCGACGTAGGCCGACATGGCATGCTGGGTGATCAAACCCAGTAATGTGTTCAGATAATTGTGCATGGAATTTTTTCCTTTGCATCAATTTTGATCCGTTGAAGCAGCCGATCGGTGATCGGGTTGATCGTCTGAATCAACCGTTTGTTCAAGGGCATCAAAAATCTTGAAACCAAGTATGCCAATCCGCCGCTCAATAATTTATCCACAAGATTCCCCGCCAAGGCGCCTCTGTCGCCATGCATTAAGGGCAAGGCCCACCATTGCCAAAGCGGCAAATGCCGCCCCCGTATAGAACGTAAAGGCTGCGCCGAAACGATTCCACAACAGACCGGCCGCGGCACTGGCGATCAACATGGCGATGCCGCTGACTAAATTAAAAAAGCCAAAGGCCGTACCGCGCAGATCGGCCGGGGAGGTATCTGCAACCATTGTCGCAAGCAATCCCTGGGTCATCCCCAGGTGAAGCCCCCAAAAAGAGACCCCGATAGCAATGCTTAACCAATGATCGCTTGTGGCCAAAATCAGATCAGCAGCAATCAGGACAATCAAACCCAACGCCAGCAACGTGCCGTGTTTCATGCGATCCGAGAGTCGGCCAAAGGGATAGGCTGATCCCGAATAGACCAGGTTCATGCCGGCCATTACCAGGGGAACGTAGGCGACCGGAATCCCGCCTTGCCGGGCCTGGAGCACAAGGAATGCTTCACTGAATCGTGCCAATGTGAAAACCGCGCCGATACCGACTATCCACCAGTAAGTGCGATTCAATCGCCTGAGGTTGTCACTGCGGATCGGATTGACGCGTTTTTCACCAACCTGCCGTTCCGGTTCGCGTACGCCAAATACCAGCAGGGCAACAGCAACGACGCCGGGGACGAGGGCGACCCAGAATACTGCACGGAAATCGTTGGCCCAGAGCAACATCAAGCCGACAGCCAGAAGGGGGCCAAGCAGTGCGCCGACCGTGTCGAGCGATTGCCGGAGACCAAATGCGGCGCCCCGAATCTCGGCCGGCGCGATGTCGGCCACCAGTGCATCCCGCGGCGCACCCCGCACACCCTTCCCCGCCCGATCCAGCATGCGCGCCGCGAGGACGACACCCGCGGTGGGTGCGACGGCAAACAACGGCTTGGTCAACGCCCCCAAAGCGTAGCCCAGTACAGCCAGGGCCTTGCGCTTGCCCAGATAGTCGCTTAGGGCACCTGAGAATACTTTGACGATGAGGGCTGTGGACTCAGCCAGACCTTCTATCAGGCCTACGGTAAACGTGCTTGCGCCCAGAGTGCCGACCAGAAACAGGGGCAGCAGGCTGTGGATCATCTCGGATGAGATGTCCATGAACATGCTCACCAGGCCAAGGGTCCAAATACTGACCGGCATACGCTTAAAAGGGGTATTCGTAATCATACCTTATGGCTCCAGGTGCATATCAGTGCCTTTAAGAATTTCTTCTGCCTTCGATAGTTAATCAAAGGTTCTCAATACTGATCATTGAATAATATGCCTATCAAAAATATCGTACTACGTCATGGCCGTGGTCCGCAAGGTCAGGGCACACCCCGAATCAAATTAACACTCACGGTCGTTGTCTTCGCCGATACGTTGTCCTTGGGTGAGCATTTTATCCTCGAACCGATAGCCGCAATGGCTGCCGCACAGGCGAACTTCCTCAATATCCCGCTGATCAATCGGGAAGACCTTGCAGGCACCGGGGCGACACACCCCATAGACAAGACATTTTCCCTGCGTTGTCAGTGCGGGACAGGTAAAAAGCAAATTGCAGCAGGTTCCGCATTGCCTGCAGTTGCCCCGGCGGATAGACAACTGGGTTTGAACGTATTGTTTTTTGAAATGAACCAGCCGGAAGCGCCGGATCTTTCCGGTGCCATGAAGAACCATGCGGCTGTCGGTGAAAACCCGGACGACAGCACCGGCCAACCGGTCAAAGGAGGCCGTCAAAACGGAAGTCCAGCCGGCCCATCTATGTATATTTAAATCAAGTGATTTCATATTTATTCCTATTGCAATAAGCGATTATTGTTTCAGATCCAGATGCCGTCCATAAAAATGAACGGCGGTAAAGCCTCTATGTGAACGTATCAGTAAGTTGTTAAATCACTTTCATGTTTTGTTGTGGGGGTTAAGCCTGGGTGTTGATAGAACGGATCGGGCTATGGCCGTTATTGAATCCATCTCTTCTACGCCGTCAGCAGGAATACCGTCGTGACCACGGCAATGGCCACCCGGTAATAACCAAAGAGTTCCAGGCCGTGCCGGGACAGGTAACGCACCATCCACTTCACGGAGACCAGAGCGGCGAAGAAGGCAACCGTCACGCCGACAATCAGCGAATAATGGTCAAAGATCTGCAGCATCATCCGGCCATGTTTCAAAACATCATACGCCGTGGCGGCCCCAAGCGTTACGACGCCCAGCAAAAAGCTGTATTCAACGGCCGCCTCCATGGTCAGACCGACCAGCAAACCGCCCATAATGGTGACCAGACTGCGGCTGACACCCGGCCACATGGCGATACATTGGGCAAAACCGATGACCAAGGCCATTTTCCAGGTCATATCATCTACCGTGATGCTGAATCGTTTTTCCTGGAGCTTTCTTCGATTCCCCCGGCTCACAGCCAAAATGGCAATGCCGCCGACCAGCCAGGCAGCCACCACCGGCCAGGGCCCGAACAGGTATGTTTTAATCGCACGATTGAACAACAGACCGATAACCGCCGCAGGCAGAAATCCTGCCGCCACGCTGATCAACAAACGACGCCCGCCGGCATCATGACCCGATATTCCCCGCACCATTTGTTTAAGCCGGCCAAAGTAAAGCCAAAGTACGGCCAAAATCGCCCCAACTTGAATGCAGATGGTATACGCATCCAAAGCGTCCTTGACTTGCAGCCTTTGGGCCGTAGATAAATACGGATTCCGGCTGATGCCCAAAATTTTTTCCGCCAGCAACAGATGGCCGGTGGAACTGACCGGCAGGTATTCGGTCACGCCTTCGACAACCCCCAAAACGATGGCCTGGGGGAGTGTCATGATCTTTTGCTCAACCGCCGCAGAATTGATTCCGGATAACCCTTGGGCATCTGCAATGGAAAAAAAGAGCGCCGAAAGCGCCATCACCGAGAGGGCAATGGCGCAGATTCGTCTATCCATGGGTATGACCGTCCCTTATCTGTGACGGCGTAGGATTCAATGTATCAATGACCGTAAGCAATGAATGAAGAGAGTCCTGACAGGCAGCGCTGTTTTGATGGAATGCCCGAAGCTGCCTCAGAACAGTGTCAATTGAATCATCAACATTTGTCCACTTTTCTTTGTTCATGCGCTTAAGTGCGCCAGCCGCATTGTCCCAAGCGGTTTCCAGATCTCTTACCTTTGTTTTTGCCGCGGACAGATTTCCGGAATCAACGAGCTCAAGGGTAGCCATGGTTATGGTTTTGAAAGGCGATAAGTCCCCCAGGGGACGAAAATCTGATGCCTGAGTTTGCCCTATAGCGGGTGTGGCTTCAGCCGTGGTGGACATTGGGAGGCCTGCACGAAGCCAGTGGTATCCGCCCCAGCAAATAAAAACCAGCGCGCTCAGAACCACCACAACCTGGGCGAATACAGTTCTCGGGGAGGAATGGACTTTCTTGTCGCCGTCATCACGTTTGGCAATCATATCCCGTTTGGTAATTGTCAGAAAGATAACGGTAAACAGTATGGCTGAAAGAAAGATCGCGCTTGTCAGTGTCGGACCCCAATTAAGCCCGCCGTTGGCAGTCGATTGGGACATGTAATCGCCAAGACATGCGCCCAGCGGTCGGGTCATAATGTAAATGATCCAGAAAGAGAGGATTGAATCAAGTCCTGATTTCCAGGCGACCGAAATGACGAAAACCAGAGAGCAGACGAGGATGCCGGTAACCAGGTATCCCAATCCGAGCCCTTCGGCCATAAGGTCGCCCGCAGCGGTTCCCAGGGCAAACGTAAAAAGGATGGCAATCCAGTAGAACGACTCTCTTCGTGCTGTGAAAATCGAATGAATGGAAAGCGTCTTTTCAACCCCATACCAGACCGCAAAGGTGACAGCCAACGCCACACTGAAAAAAAGTGTGCTGGTTTCAAGCGGGATCTGCAGTGCGTCGGTAAGAAGGTCGGTAACCAAGGTCCCGAAAATACTGATGAGCACAACCGTCAGCCAGTATATGCCGGGAACGTATTTAGGCGCCCGGTATTGGAAAACAAGAACGATCGCGAGCAATACGCCCATGACGGCGGAGGTTCCGCCAAGACCAAACCCGAGCCCCATGTTAAGAAAATCGGCAGCTGTTTCTCCAACCGTCGTACAAAGCACTTTGATAATCCAGAAGTAAACGGTTACCTCCGGAACTTTACTCAGCAATTGTCCCAATTGCTTTTTTTCAAGGGAATTCATTCCGTCTCCTTTAAAATCATTGTATTTATGTAAAAAAGGTCGCGCTTCTCTTTCTTGATTCATTTTTGCTCGATTTTCAATTCGGATAGACAGGACACTGCACCGCCCTGGCGTGAATCCACCGGTAAATCACTATATTCAGATTGGCATCCATCATTGCTCGGCACGAATGTCCGCCGTTGACGACTTCGCCACTTGCGCCAATAAAAGAAGACGATGCCGACGCAGACGACAACCAGAAACGGGGTGATCCGGCTCAGGTGTTGAAGCACAAGCTGCTCGTTACGGCCGAACCAATACCCCAGACCGGCCAGCACCGACACCCACAGCCCCGCCCCCAGAACCGTAGCCGCACAAAAGGAGAACATATTCATTCGAGATAAGCCGGCCGGCAAGGAAATATATTGGCGAATTCCCGGCAGCAGGCGCCCGATGAACATGCTGATATTGCCGTGACGCTCGAAAAAACGATCGGCTTTTTCCAGGGAGCCGGGGCTGACCAGCAGGTATCGCCCGTACTTTTCAAAAAACGGCCGGCCGAACTTCATGGAAATCCAGTAGTTGAACAAAGCACCCAGCAGACTTCCCAGTGTTCCGCAGAGAAGAACCATGCCGATGTTCATTTTTCCCGTGGCCGCAAGATATGCGGCCGGCGGAATGACCACCTCACTGGGAAAGGGGAAAAACGAGGATTCCAAAACCATAAGCATCACGATACCGGGATATCCCCACTGCCCAACAGTATGTGCAAGCCAGGCGACAAATTGGTGAAACATCTTACACTCCTTTGATACAACGCGTTGGATTAATCCTCACGACCCCGGTCATTGTCTTCGCCGACATCATGATCCTCATCATCATCTCTGTGATCCCGCTCCATGGCCAGCACCTTGCCGGAACCGGCATCCACTTTCACGTCCATGACGGCCTTGTCAGCGGTCACCACTTCAATGCCGTAAACCAGAAAACCGTTTTCATCCTCAAGTTCCGTTTTCAAAACCTGGCCCTGAACAGAGGCCAGGGCTTTTTGAACAGCCTGATCCATCGAAATTTTTGCCATTGAGGGAAATTCGGATTCAGACTGCTTTTCGATCCGGATGGTGCCGTTGTGGATCTCAGTGTTATCGGAACCGGCCAAACTCACCCCGGCCGCTGTGATACTGATAAATAATGTCCCTAGGCCAGCCATAACAATTAATTTTTTTTTCATGATGATATCTCCTGTTGTCAGATTGCGACGGCAGCAGGATCACCGGATGTCCGTCACCTGGTGGCTGCCGTTTTGCCTAATATATTCTACGCATTATGAAGGAAGCATGAACAAAGGAGCGCTGAATCAAAAAAAGTGGACCGAAATCATGCCGGACCTTTTTGCCGGGAATACGGCAGCTGAACCATGACCCGTGTCCATTCGTCAATACGGCTTTCAATGGTCACTTTTCCGCCGTGAAGTTCAATGATTTTTTTGACCATAGCCAATCCCAGTCCGGAACCGCCATGTTGGGTGGATCTGGATTGTTCGATCCGGTAAAATTGTTCAAATACCCGTGAGATCTGCTCGGGGGCGATCCCCGGCCCGGTGTTGGCAAAGATGATGACAACTTCCGAAGCCGATTTTTCCCCGGTCAGTTCAATATGTCCCCCGTCTTTATTATATTTGACGGCATTGTCCAGGATATTTGAAAAGGCTCGGCCCAGCATCGCTGAATCCGCCTGAATTTCAACGGCTTCGGGAAAACAAAGGGTCATTGTAATTCCCCGTGTCTCAGCAAGAAACCGGTACTCTTCGGCCAGTGATGATACCAGGCGTCTCACATAGACAGGCCCCCAATCAAGGGTTGAGAGCGTTTCCAGCCGGGAGAGGTTCAACAAGTCCTTGACCAGCCGATCCATGCGCAGGACCTGGATTCTGAGGCGATGAAGATTCTCCTCCCCGGCGAAATTTTCCCCCACCAGATCAGAGACAATGAGATCATCTACGACCAGCCGCATTGTGGCCAGCGGTGTTTTCAGTTCATGGGAGGTATTGAATAAAAATTCTCTTTGCCGGGCAAAAGAGTATTGAAGTCTGTCCAGCATCCCGTTGATGGTTCCGGCAAGATCGTTGAACTCATCCGGGGCATTTCCGGTGGGTATGCGCTGATCCAGATTCTTTTCACAGATCATTTGGGTCAGATCTTTCATCCGGGCGATGGGCTTAAGAATTTTGCCCGCCAGCAGGCGGCTGACGGCGGTCAGTCCCAGGACCGAAAAAATAAGGCCGGCAAAAAAACCTAAAATCATTTCCACGATTTCTTGTTCCAGTTTTTCTATGGGCCGGGCGATTTGGACTGCAAAGGTCTGCCCGTTCAGTGAAATCCTGAAAGACCGGACTCGGAGGGTCATCTCCTGTTTGTCGTCTGTTTTTGTGTTTAGATTTGGAAAAACGGCTTTTTCAATGGCACGCTTCCCAGGTGACAGGGCAGGAAGCGCCATCTGTTCAGCCAGTTTCGACTTAAAAATCAGGCGGTGGTTTTCCTCATTTCGAATCTGCACCCAATAGCGGTCCAGTGCCCGATGGAGCAGGAGGGCTCCCGGGGAATCGGCCTCAAACCCATCCGAGGCGACGAGACTGACGGTGCGGTATGCCTCTTCTTGAAGAATATTGTCCAACAGCTCAAAGGGTTGCTCCACCAGTTCATAAAATAAGGCGATGGAAAACAACAGGCTGCCGATGACGCCGGCACCGACAATCAACAGAGTGATCCTTGTTTTAACGGTCATGAAGTCCCTTTTTCTTTCTCAGGTGTTCATGCTGAACGGGTAATCAGCCAGACCCCGAGGCAGATAACGGCAATGCCGGCCCAGCGCGTCAGGCTGATGCTCTCCTGAAAAAAGATCCACCCGGCAAACGCCGTGACAATATAGCCGATGGACAGCAGGGGATAGGCATAACTGACTTCAACCCTGGAAAGCACCAGGAGCCAGACCACCACACTGATGACGTAACAGGACAATCCGGCCAGAACACAGGGGCTTGTGGCAACGGCAAAAAAAATGTGGCTGCTGTTCCGCAGGGAAAATTCAAAATAACCGATTTGCCTCATGCCCTGCTTGAGTGCCAGTTGGGCGGCCGCGTTCAGCAGGACGCCAAAAATAATCAGAGGAAGATAGACTGCCATGTTTGTCTCCTTTCAAAATCGCCGGAACACATATCCTGTGGGCCCGTTCTGGTCTTGAACAACTGGGGGCGGCAACTGATTCTCCCACTGGGAGACATTTTTAAACCTGCCGATCAGAACCGTTTTACCTGGATTTTTTCGGATCAGGCCGGCTGCTGTTTTGACGTCAAGGTGCCGGCCCTCGGCATCCGGATATGTTAATCCATACGCCAGTTCACCGACCCCACCGAGGATATGGACGTCCGTACGCTTCAAATACCAGCAAACCGCCCGGAGCGAATCCTCATCGGAAATGATGATATCGTCGCGGGCAACGGATTGCCTGTATTTTTCAAGAAAAGGCCCGGGACATTTGACTTCACGGGTCTGATCCGGAATCGTGAAATGAGCGATAAAAAAGAAAAACAAAGGAGCCGCACCAAAGAGAAGGAGCTTAGCCCGCCGATTACGGCTTTTTAAAGACCAGACACTGAGCAGCACCATAAAGGCCAGACCGTTGATGGCCATCATCACCTTCCAGGACGCGCTAAACGGCCGGACACCGTTGATACCGAAAAACTGGACCAGGGGCAAGGCAAGCAGAATAACGGCAAACAGCACGGCGGTTACAACCGTCCCGCCATTAAAAAGGCGATTTGGCCCCGACGACTTAAACAGGTGCCTAAGCCCGAACGACATGAGAACGGCAAAGGGAGGAAAACAGGGCAGAATATAGGTGAGAAGCTTTCCTCTTGACAGCGACAAAAACAAAAAAGGCAGAACCAGCCAGCAGAAGCTTGCACGCATCAGCCTATGTTTCGAACCGTCCCCGCGCAGCTGGGAAATGATCCCCCGGACAGCGGCCGGGGCAACAAAGGTCCAGGGAATAAACATGGCCGGGGCCGTCAGAAAGAAAAACCAGAACGTCTCTCGGTGCTGAGCGTCGTCTGCCATGAACCTGCGGATATGTTCGTTCCAGAAGAAAAAATGCCAGAAATCCGGCTCTTTCAGATGAATCATGACGCCCCAGGGTATGGTAACAACCACGGCTGTCAGGATCGGCAGCCAACTCATCCGGAACAGATCCTTGTATCTTCGTTCCCAGACCAGATAGGGGGCAAGGGAGACCACCGGCACGGCCAAGGCCAGAAATCCTTTTGTCAGAAAGGCAAAACCGCAGAAAACACCGGAGACCAGTAGCAGCACCTTTTCCCGTGTGGAGCCGGGCACAGCTTCCGATGCAAGGAAAAAAACGCTTATGGTGGCCGTTAAAAAAAATGAAAACAGACTGTCCAGTACAGCGGTATTGCCCACGCCAAATACCTCAAAACAGGATAGAAAAATCAGCGGAGCCAGCAGGGCATAGAATCCATCCTCTTCATCCTCCCGGCGACCGGCATGTCTCATCAGCAAAAAGATCAAAACTGCGGACAAGCCGACCGAAAGGGCTGACGGAAAGCGCACGGCAAAGTTGTTCTCCCCCAAAACTTTGAGGGATAAGGCATGAACCCAGTAGCCCATGGCCGGCTTTTCAAAGTAACGCAGCCCGTTGATATGGGGGGTGATCCAGTCTCCGCCGGCAATCATTTCCCTGGGCACTTCAGCATATCGGGTCTCATCCGGCACCACAAGATCTCTGACGCCCAAAGGCAGGATATAGGCCAGCAGAAAAAAAGAGACCAGCAGCAGAGCGGTAAATTTATTCGTATTGCTCATCGGGACAATGCCTCCAGTTTGGCGCAGGGTTCGGACTGAGCATCCTGACAGGATATCCATCCCTCCCTGCCGGCCGCAGTCGCTTGGGTCATGTATGAGGTTTCAATTTCAGGGATGCCGGCATACACCTCTCCCAGCGGCGCAAAGCCGATTCCCCGCTGTGTAGCTTTGTTCAAAAAATCATCGAACAGGTCCAGACAGAGGATGCCCTCCACCTCGGCATGGATGGTCAGCACGTTAAACCGACCGGGCTGAATCAGGCTCAAGAGATGATCGTTATAGGTTGCCGGCGTGCATTGCCGGCCCACCAGTTCATCATAGGTCGGCAGGGTGATCGGGACCTGGGGGTGGCGGTAGCTGTGCCCGTCTATGACCGGATAAAAGGGAGCGGTCCCCCGGCAGTCGGACTCAAACCGAAAAGGAAACTGTTCCAGGGCGGACATTGCCTGTGGGGTGACCTTCCAGGCCGGAGCGGCAAAACAGTCCGGAGCCCTGCCGATAACCATTTCCAGCATCTCATACCCCTTGCGGATCTCCTTTGCAACGGCGGCGGTGTCCAGGTTTTCAATGCGGCTCTGCCAGCGGTGGTGGTCCCAGGCATGGAGTCCCACCTCATGGCCCTCTTTTGCAGCACGGCGCATGGGTTCAGGGCTTTTTTCACCGATGACGGGTCCGGGCCACAGGGTGCCTTTAAGCAGGATGTCCCATCCGTAGAGACCGGCAGCCTTTGTCCTGAACATTTTCACCAGAAAAGCCGGCCGCACCAGCCGCCAGAGATGGCGACCCATATTGTCCGGTCCCACCGAGAAAAAAAAGGTACCCCGGACCTGATGGCGCGCCATCAGGTCCAGCAGCGCCGGAACCCCTTTGCGGGTGCCGCGCAGGGTATCCACATCTATCCTCAAGCCGACTCGGGTCATCATCCTTGGGTTTCCACGATAGCCACAGAGTCAAGGAAGTAATCCAAAGTCTCTGCCACGGATTGTTCAAAGGGGACCGTTGGGGTCCATCCCAGTATTTTTTGGGATAATCGAATGGATGGACGCCGATGCTGGACATCCTGGTAGCCGGCCCCATAATAGGTCCGGGCTTCGATGCATTCTGTGCCGCTGTCCGGCGGGAACTGGGACCTTTGCGGATGTGCAGCGAATTTTTCTCTAAGAATGTCAGCAAGGTCGGCCATGCTGTATTCATTATCCGGATTGCCGATATTGAAAATCCGGCCGTTGCATTGGCCGTCTTTATCTTCAATGATTTTAAACAGGCATTCCACTCCGTCCCTGTAATCGGTGAAGCAGCGTTTCTGTTGTCCCCCGTCCACCAGACGGATGGGGGAACCTTCCACCAGGTTTAAGATAAATTGAGTTATCACCCTGGAACTGCCGATTCTGGCAGATTTGAGAGAATCCAGTTTGGGACCGACCCAGTTAAAGGGCCGGAAAATGGTAAAGGGCAGCCCCTGGGTTTTTCCATAGGCCCAGATGACCCGGTCCAGCATCTGCTTGCTGCAGGAGTAGATCCAGCGCTGCTTATGGATGGGACCCAGGACAAAATTGGAATAATCCTCGTCAAATTCATCATCTGCGCACATGCCGTACACCTCTGAGGTGGAGGGAAAAATCAGCCGCTTCTTATATTTGACGCAGTACCGGACAATGCGCAGATTTTCCTCAAAATCCAGTTCAAAGACCCGCAGGGGGTTCCTGACATACTCGATGGGGGTTGCAATGGCCACCAGGGGCAGGACAATATCACACTTTCGAACGTGGTACTCAATCCACTCCCGCATGATGGAGATATCCCCCTCCGTGTAATGAAAATCCGGATGTGCCATCAGATCCCGGATGCAGTCCGACCTCAGATCCATGCCGTGGACCTCATAGCATCCGCTGTCCAGGAGCCGTTTGCTCAGATGGTTGCCGATAAAGCCGTTGACGCCGAGAATCAGGACATGCCGTTTGCGGCGTGGGCCGACTACTGACTCTGTTTTGCCGTCAAAAAGCATACCCGGCGCAAGCTTCATCTCCTGGGCAAGCTGTGTTCCTTTCATGTAGAGACCGTTTTCCTCCTGGCCATACCGCACCTCAACCGCATTGGTGCCGCAGGCAATACAAAAAGGATCTATGGAGAGGACGGTGCCCGGAAGCACATCCGGCGCCGATGGTGTCTCTACCACATCCCAGAAAAGGCATTTCCGGGTGCCCAGGAAGGAAAAGGCCCCGGGATAAGGACGGGTCACGGCCCGTACCAGGTTCCTGACATCATGGGCGCTGCGGGTCCAGTCGATCTGTCCGTCCTTGGGTTTTCGGCCTCCGAAATAGCAGGCGATGGCGTTGTCTTGGGGGATGCGCGGGGCGCTGTCTGCAAGAATGTCGGGCAAAAGCGCCGCCAGCAGGTCCCCGGCAGCGGTACCGATCTTATGATGCAGGGTCAGAGCCGTGTCCGTTTCATGGATAGGCACCTGTTTTTGTCCCACAATGTCCCCGTCATCAGGCCGGGGGGTCATGTGGTGAAGGGTGACACCGGTCTCGGTCTCCCCGTTGACCAGGACCCAGTTCACAGGACACCGGCCCCGGTAGCGGGGCAAAAGGGAGCCATGCAGATTCATGCATCCCCGGGAAGGAATGGCCAGGATTTCGGGGCCAACCATATGGCGATAGTAAAAGGAAAAAATCTGATCCGGGGCCATGGATCTGATTCGCTCAACCCAAAGGGGATGGTTGATATCTTCGGGGGCATAGACCGGAATACCGTTGGCTGCAGCCAGTTCGGCCACAGACTCGAACCAGACGGCTTCATGGGGATCATCTTCATGGGTAAAAACCGCCTGAATTTCGTATCCGTAGGCTAAAAGTGCCTTGATGCCAATACATCCAATATTGTGATAGGCCAGTACAATCGTCTTCATAATTACTCCTTGGTGTCAAGATCAGTCGGAGATCCACAGTTCGCACTGGTGATTTCCTGGATAAAAAAGCGGGGCCGTTCACGCACATCGTGATAGATCCGTCCGAGATACTCCCCGAGAAGCCCCATGCCGACAAACTGGGCGCCGATAAAAAAAAAGAGTATTGCAAACAGGGTGAATATGCCCTCGGCAGCCCACTGGGAACCCCAGGCGAACCGCAACACAATCAACAGCAGGCCGAAGCCGATGCCACCGGCCGCAATTACCGATCCGATCAGAGACAAAAGGCGCAGGGGATAGGTGGACATGGAGGTCAGCAGATCAAACTGAAGAGAAATCAGCTTTAAAAAGCTGTACTTGGATTCTCCGTTTTCCCGTGAGGCGTGATTGACAGGGATCTCAACGGTACTGCCGGCAAAACTGTTGGCCAGAATGGGAATAAAGGTGGAGCGTTCACGGCACTGGAGCATGGCCTGGACAATGGGCCTCCGATAGGCCCGGAGCATGCAGCCGTAATCAGTCATCATCACGCCGGTGGCCTGGCGGACAAGCCGGTTGATCACTGCGGACGCGCTGCGGCGGAACAGGGAGTCCTGCCGATGCTGACGCACCGTGCCGACGACGTCCACACCGCGGTCCATCTCAGCCACCAGCCTGGGGATCTCTTCGGGCGGGTTCTGGAGGTCCGCATCCATGGTCACCACAATGTTGCCGCGGCTCTGTTCCAGTCCGGCAAAAACCGCCGGGTGCTGGCCGTAATTGCGATTTAACAGAATCCCCACGATTTCCGGGTGCCGGTCGGCGGCTTGTCGAATTAGCTCCTGGGAACCGTCCCGGCTGCCGTCATCCACCAGGATGATTTCAAAGGGCCGTCCCAAAAACCTCAGGACCTTGAGGCAGCGGGCTGTCAGTGGCATGAGGTTTTCTTTTTCGTTATATACCGGAATGACAATGGAAATATCCGGTTCCTTCATGACAACACCTCCTTAATAGCATCCACAACGCTGTCCACATCCTCCGGGGTCATGTCCGGAAACAGGGGAAGAGAACAGATCCGGTCAGAATTCCACTGGGTATGGGGCAGTTGTTCAGCGGCAAAGGGCATGGTTTCCCGATAATATTTCTGGGTATGGGCGGCCTTAAAGTGGATACCGGTGCCGATGTTTCTGCGTTTCAGCTCATCCATAAAGGCTGCCCGGTCCATACGCGCTTCTTTGGTGTCCAGACGGACCACAAACAGGTGCCAGACATGGCGCATGGAATAGGAAGGCTCGGCCAGGGGCAAAATTTCATCCACCTGCGCCAGACGTTCCAGGTAGCGGCGGGCCAGCAGGCTCCTTTTTTCAATAAACCCTTCCAGCCTCTTCAGCTGGCCGATGCCCAGGACCGCGGCAATGTCAGTGAGGTTATACTTAAACCCGGGCGTCAGCACTTCGGCCTGGGGGGAGCGGCCCTGCATGGTCCTGTCATAGGCGTCCACCCCCAGGCCGTGGAATTTCAGCCGTCGAACCGCCGACAATAGTTCGGGATCATCCGAGCAGACCATGCCGCCTTCGCCGGATGTCATGTTTTTAATGGGATGAAAGGAAAAAATGGCCGTTCCCGTACACCCGATCCGCTCTCCCCGGTATTCAGTGCCTGCCGCATGGGCCGCATCTTCAACCAGAGGAATATTTTGTTCCCGGGCCAGGCGGCGTAAGGGTTCCATGTCTGCTGCGGCGCCTGCAAAATGCACAGGAATGATCAATTTTGTCCGTTCCGTGATGAGCGGTTCGACGGTTTGAGCAGAGATCATGAGCGTATCACGGTCTGTATCTGCAAAGACGGGGACGGCACCGGCCAGCTTGATGAGGTTGACGGTGGAGACCCAGGTCATGGATGGGGTGATCACTTCGTCTCCGGGGCCGATACCCAGAGCCGTCAAGACAAGATGCATACCGCCCGTGGCCGAGCACAATGCAACTCCACCCTCTGTATGACAATAGGCCGAAAACGCGTCTTCAAATTCAGCCGCCTTTGGCCCGGTCGTAATCCAACCGGATCGCAGGACATCCGCTACGGCTTCAATTTCAGACTCGCTGATGGATGGTCTGGAAAACGGCAGAAATTCAGGTCTCATATGCTCCCTTTTTTTGACTTATATTTTTTTAAACAAAACGCATCTCCGATAGATGACTTTAGATAGAGCCTGGACGGAAACCCGTGGAGACTACGGCCATGAACTATGCCACACGGATAATGAAGATTTTATGAAGAACTCAACTTCCTGGATTCGTTGAAACAGACTGCCGACCAGTCAACTCATTGAATTTATAACATAAAAACTTGTAGAGCCCAGCTGTTTGATATATAACAAATTCGCAAAAAAAACACAATAATATCAAACAGTAAGGGCTCACATGATACATACCAATATTGAAACAAAAACTCAAACGGACATTCAGATTTTAGGCAAAATTGATGACTTTTTCAGCAAATTTTCCATTGCTACATCTTTGCACCGATGTGGTGTCCGAAAACGTCATGGATATAGTGTCCGTTCATTGATTATGGCTATATTTACATTACCATTCCTGCAAAAAGATTTCTTTAGGGGAATTGTAATCAATGACGACTTGTCATTTGGTAAAGACGCTGCATATGAAGTTCTCAAGGGTGGGTACTCTAACTGGCGGCGCTTACTTTTGTCTGTTGGTATCAAACTGTACCATTTTTTCGATCCATTGACCGATGAAAATCGTGAATCGGTACTGATCGCCGATGATAGCCCTTATGATCGCTCCCGGTCAAAAAAAGTCGAGCTTCTTTCAAGGGTATGGGATCATAGCACTGGTAAATTTATCAAGGGATTCAGAATGCTGACACTCTGCTGGTCAGATGGGGCCAGTTGTCTGCCGTTAGATTTTTGTCTTCTGTCCTCCTCAGATGCCAAAAAGCGTCTTTGTGAAAATCAAAAACTCATGGATAAAAGATGCAGCGCATGGAAACGAAGGCAAGAGGCTATAATTACAGCACCCGAGAATCTGGAAGCCATGGTCAAACGGGTTCTGGCTACAGGCGTTCGTGCAAAACATATATTGATGGATAGCTGGTTTATGATGCCCGCCACAGTTACAGCATTAAGCAAATACATTAATGTTGTGGGGATGGTGAAGAAAACATCAAAAATTCATTATGAATTCAACGGGAATTGGGTGGATGTGAAAGCGATCTACCGGCAACTCAAAAAGCGTCGTGGTCGGGCAAAGATCCTGGCAAGTACCATCGTTACACTGAAGGGTGGATTGTCTGCCAGGCTTGTTTTTGTGCGCGACCGGCGCAAGAAGGACTGGTTGGTGTTACTCTCCACAGACCTTGAATTGTCAAATGAAGACATCGTTCGAATTTATGGTAAACGCTGGGATATTGAGGTGTTGTTCAAAATGGCAAAACAGCATCTGAAGCTGGCAAAAGAGATACAATGCCGAGACTATGACGCCCTGGTGGCTCACACCACTATTGTTTTCATGCGATATATGTTTTTGGCCTATCAAAATCGAACCCAAACGGATGACAGGACCTTTGGAGAATTGTTCTATGCCTGCTGCGAGGAGGTCGCCGATATATCTTTTGTTGAAGCTCTTTACAGAATAATGATTATTGCCGGTGACCAGTTGAAAAAAATCGGTGACTATTGTGAGAAGACCGCAACGGCATTTTTTGATGCTGTTATGGGAACAACCCTCCAGCAATTCGGTTTTGTAGAAAATCGAAAGTTAGCTGGTAATTTTTAAACCCGAAAGTTGAGTGAAGAAACTGAACAGAAGGCCGACCTTAAGCGAATAACGCCCCGCCGGCACAACGAATTTTTGAATGGGTGCCGGAACGGCAAACTATGATTGGACGAAAAATTTTAAACTTTTGTCAAAAAAAAATCCGCCTGTCCATCCCTCGGTGGGACAGACAGGCGGACAGGATAATTTAGAGGATCAGAATCAGGTTCAGTAGAAGCACATCAGCATCAGGTTCAACAATTATCCTAAAATTAACCGCTTCTATATTACCGAAATATATTCAAGTCAATGAAAAAATATGCAAATAATCTAAACCAAATAATCCGTTTTTTATTCAATTCTTTACAGACGGCTGATATGAGCCCTGATCCACATTTTTTTTAACGGATAAAGTTCATCTTTTGGCGGGGCTCAAGTTCCGGATAGGGAACCTGGTCTTTTGCCTTATCAATACAGGTCAGCAGCCATGCCATATTCCGGCCCAGAATTTTCATGGTTTGCAGGCCCTCTACGTCAAGCTGGGCCTCTTCGGCTTTATTGCCGTGAATGCCGTTCCAATAGTGTGAGGAGACAATGGGCATCTGGGCAAATGTAAAGTATTTGTTCAGCCTGTCAAAGGAGGCGCTGTTTCCGCCCCTGCGGCTGGTGACAACGGCTGCGCCGGGCTTGAATGCATAGGCGTCTGCCTTCTGATAAAACATTCTGTCCAGAAAGCCGCACAAGGAAGCATTGGGCCCGGCAAAATAGACCGGGGACCCCAGGACGAGGCCATCGGCTTTTTTAAGCAGGTCTATACCTTCATTCACTTTGTCGTCCTTAAACACACAATACCCTGTCTTCACACACCCCATGCAGGCCGTACACCCCTTGATGCCCTGCTTTCCGATATGCAGTATCTGACTTTCAATGCCGTGTTTTTCAAGTTCTTTTGCCACTTCGCTGAGCGCTGTATAGGTACACCCCTCTTTGTGGGGACTGCCGTTGATCATTAATACATTCATTGAACGACTCCTTTGATGTTTTTATACTGCCAAAGATGGTAAAATATCTTAATTTCTTATTAAGGCCATCTCAAAAAAAGCCAAAATTATATTCAAAACATTTATTTTTTAGAAGCAAAAAAAGTTTTTCAAGGCAAATAGGTTTAAACGTATAGGAAGACATATAATACATAGGATATGTAAATCATGCTCAGCATCATCTCACCGTCCAAGACCATGGATCTTAATTGCAGATCCATTCTTTTGCAAACCCAGCCCCATTTCATGGCCGAAGCCCGGGAACTTTGCGCCCGGCTGCAAAAATTATCCCCGGAGGATCTGGAAGAACTGATGAATATCAGCCCCAAGTTGGCTGCCTTAACCCACGAAAGGCTCCAGGCGTTTTCCGGCACCACCAAAGTCAACGACGGTTCCCGCCAGGCCCTTCTGGTATATAAGGGAGATGCGTTTCAGTCGCTTGATATCGACCATTACCAGGATCAGGATTTTGAATTTGCCCAGAACCATATCCGTATACTGTCAGGCCTTTACGGTCTTTTACGCCCCCTGGACCTGATTGAACCCCATCGCCTGGAAATAGCCACCCGGCTGACGGGTCCCTGGGGAAAGACGTTATACGAATTCTGGGCAGAACGGATCACCCAAAGACTCAATGCTGAACTTGAGAAGTCAAACGGCGCACCTGTCCTTATCAACCTGGCGTCCAATGAGTATTTTAAGGCCGTCCAGCACAAACGCCTGAAAGCCAAGATTATCACCATTCAATTTAAGGAAAAAAAAGGAAACGCGTTTAAGGTGATTGCCATACATGCCAAAAGGGCCCGAGGGCTTCTGGCCGATTTTATCATCCGGGGAAAAACAGATGAGCCGAAATCCCTGAAAGAGTTTTCCGGCAATGGATATACATTCAACCCAGCATGTTCAACATCAGAGACCTGGGTATTTTCCCGGGAATAAATAAATCAACCGGAATTGACCTTTCAAAACGCGGCACTATCTTTGGATATGGATTGAGCGATGACTTGTTAAGGAGGAATCCGATATGGGAAAAAAGCGTAGCGCATGTAAGGCATGCAAAAACAAAAAAGAACATTTGCGCGAATCATCTGACGCATCAAAAGCGTTTGTCTGTGAAAAATGCGGTGCATCCGTAACCAAAGCCAAGCTGGTATGCAAACCGGTTAAACAAAAATTGACCCATTCATGTGAAAAATGCAACCGATTGTCGGACAGCCCCAAGCAGTTATGCAAACCTAAAAAAATAGATGAATAGTCGCTTTAACGATACATTCATGACATCAACCACCTCTTGATGTTAATCCCGAACCGGTGATTCAGCACCTTTGCTATAATATCCCTGCATCACCGGTTCAGGCACCATGCCACCCCCTGTAGCCCACATGAGGTGGGTGGCAACGGCCACATTTTCAACCATTCCATGTCGATCAATATAGCGTTTGCCTCCCGGCGAATTTAACAGCCCCATGGGTCCATACAACCCAGCGGCAGCAGAGGGCTCAAGAAAGATGGATTCCTGGTCCGCCATGGTATGCAAAAGCCGGTAAAGGGTCACATCTGACACCGTATACACCCCGCTGATCAACGACCCAAAAGTTTTGCCCACAAGGCCCGAAGGACGTCCCACGGCCAGACCGTCCGCATCCGTGATATTGGACAACCCGAAATCCAGCACGCTGACCTTGTCATGAAGGCCTGTCATAAGGCCGATGAGCATACAGGGCGACGCGGTGGGTTCGGCAAAAAAACAGTGAACATGATCACCGAAAAAAAGTTTAAGCCCCAGGGTGATCCCGCCGGGACCGCCGCCCACCCCGCAGGGCAGGTAGACAAACAGCGGATGTTCCCCGTCCACCACCCGGCCCGCATCATCAAACTGAGCCTTCAAACGCCCGGCGGCCACGGCATATCCCAACAGCAGGTCCAAAGAATTTTCATCATCTATAAAGTGCATTTTGGGATCAGATTTGGCCTGTTGCCGTCCCGCTGCCACCGCCTGGGTGTAATCGGTTTCATACTCCACCACTGTGACGCCGCACTGCCGTAAGCGCTGTTTTTTCCACAAGGCCGCATCCGCAGACATGTGAACATACACCTTAAACCCAAGCGCGGACCCCATGATGCCGATACTCAAACCAAGGTTACCGGTGGAGCCCACGGCAATGGCATAATCGGAGAAGAATCTTTTAAATTTGTCTGTGGCAAAAACTGAATAGTCATCCCCAAAGTCAAGCAGCCCCTTGTCCATAGCCAGGGTCTCGGCAATTTTCAGCACCTCATAGATACCGCCCCGGGCCTTAATGGAACCGGACACGGCCAGCAGGTTGTCGCATTTGAGTAAAATATTGCCGCCAACAGCGCAATTCCCCTGTAACCCCAGCGCGGCCTTCATGCCGGGAAGTTGCCGCAACGGCGACTCAATGATGCCGTTATCCGCCCGGGTCTCGGGAAACATCGTTGCAATAAACGGGGCAAACCGTTCCAGCCGAGCCTGGGCATCGGCCACATCTTTGGATGATAGATCAATGGATTGAAATGCGGTCTCTGCGGCGCAGTACCCCGGATTTATCCAGAACACCTCCTGACCCGCCATCACCCCTTTGAGTAAAGGAAGATCCCGTTGCCAGTGTTCAATTGTTTTTCCTGAAATACGTTCAGCGTTCATAATTTTAAATATCGGTATTTGGTTGTATATGGTATGTATTGATTAATATTACCAGGATCTTGTTTGTATGAACAATGAAATAGATAAATCATTCCAAGCGTATTATGACCTGTTCAGGGAACTGGACCCGGACGCGCTTCAAAAAAAATTTCTCAATGCCCTTCTCAAAATGCAGAACGGCAGACGGGGATCCATCTGGATCAAGCGTGGCGAAACATATGTATGTGTTGAGGCCGCCGGCATTGACACCGAAGATATTGTGGGCGTCTCCCTGGATGCAGGCGCACCTTCCATTGTGGGATGGGTGATTGAAAACGGTAAAATGACCATTGCCAAACCGGGCGCAGACCGCCGCCACAACCGGGACCTGGAAGCCCCCTTTGTCGTAAAAAGCAGCCTGATCCTCTGTTTTCCCTTACTCATAGACGGGCAGGCCTTTGGGGCGGTACAGCTCATTGACACCCATCCGGACGGCATTCATCTTAACCTGGATTCTTCAAAGCTTTCTCCGCTTCAAACCATAGTTGAAGTCTGCTCTATATCCCTGTGGAATGCCATGCGTTTTTCCAGGGAACAGAAAAAAAACCGCAGGCTTTCATCGACCCTGTCCAGGGTTAAAACCGAAACGACAATTATCGGCCAGAGCAAAGCCTTTCACACAAGCATGAAGCTTGTCAAAAGCTATGCAGACACCGACTTCAATGTGCTGATAACAGGTGAAAGCGGTACCGGCAAGGAACTTGTGGCAGAACGCCTGCACAAGGCCAGCGCCAGAGCGGACTATCCATTCCTGGCCCAGAACTGTTCGGCCATTCCCGAAACCCTTCTGGAAAGCGAATTGTTCGGGTATAAAAAAGGGGCATTTACAGGTGCGGCCCGGGACCGGGCCGGGTTGTTTGAGGCGGCTGACGGTGGAACGGTTTTCCTGGATGAAATCGGGGATATGCCCATGGGTACCCAGGCTGCGCTATTGCGGGTACTGCAGAAAAATGAAATAAAACCCTTAGGTTCCAGCAGGGTACACTATATCAATGTCAGAATCATTGCCGCCACCAATAAGGACCTTGTCGGGATGGTCCGGGACAACCTATTCAGACAGGACCTGTATTACAGGCTTTCCATATTGCCGGTTCACCTGCCGCCATTGCGGGAGCGAAGGGAAGACATTCCGCTGCTGGCCCGGCATTTTCTAAGCACGGAATGCGAAAAGGCGGCAATGTCCGAAAAACGACTATCCGCAGAAGCCAAACAGCACCTGGTCGCCTATGCATGGCCGGGCAATATCCGGGAACTGGAAAACCTTATTCGGTATTTGATTGCAACAGCCCCAAACGAGGATATCAAAGCTGAAGATCTGCCCGGGCATATCCTTAAAACCAGTCCGGATGGACTCACAGGGCTGGCAACTCAAATCAATTCAGATCCCAAGGCCAATGGGGGACAATACCAACTGGATATCTCCACCATGACCTGGCCGGATCTTGAAAAAGCCTATGTCCGGACCCTGATGGAAAAATTCAACTGGAACATCACCTGGGCGGCAAAGGCATCGGGCATCAACCGCTCAACCTTTGTCTCGCGCATGCGCAAGCTGGATATCAGCCGGGGTACCGGACCTCCTTCTTAAATCGGTTTTTACACGTCAATATGTTTTTATTAACGTCATGAATGTTCTGTTTGTTTCATTTATATTCTATGGTATAGTTGCATCATCTTGAAACAATAAGAGAGTAGCGCCATGGCCAAAACAGCAAACCGCACATTCAACGTTTCCTGCCGTCTCAAAGAGCTGCGGACCCAAAAAAAAATGACCCAGTCCGAACTGGCCGAACTTGTGGGGATAAAACGCCAGGCCGTTTATGATATTGAAGCCGGCCGATACCTGCCCAATACCGGTGTTGCCCTTGCCATGGCCCAGGTGCTGGGCTGCCGGGTGGAGGATATCTTTTATGAAACCACGGGGCAGGCCCGGGACGTGGTCCTGGTGGACGAAGAATTTGCCTGGGGCTCCCGGGTGAACATTGCCAAGGTCCGGGAACGCCACTTTGCATACCCCCTTGCGGGCACCCATGCCCGGATGGAAGACATGGGCGCAGCAGACGCCCTTTTGGAACCGGGCCAGGGCAAGGCAAAAATCTTATTACCCGAAGAACGGGTCGCATCCACTGCCCTGCTTCTGGGCTGTGATCCGGCCTTTTCCGTCCTGGGCCACCGGGTACGCGAGACCCCGGGCCATGCCGGCCTGAATGTCAGATTTGCATCCAGCCAAATTGCTGTCAGCCGGGTCGCCTTGGGACAGGCCCACATCGCAGGAACCCACATGCACCCCCGGGGCGGGGGTGATGATGGGAACAAATTCCTGGTCACCCAGAAGATGAAAGATATTTCAGGTTTCCTGATTGCCTTCTCCGCCTTTGAGGAAGGGCTCCTGGTCGCCCCCGGTAACCCCAAAGGAATTAAGGGCGTTGCTGACCTGGCACGCAAAGATATCCGGCTGGCCAACCGGGAGGAAGGGGCTGCCCTTCGCAGTCTTCTGGACGATTTGCTCACAGAAGAAAAAGTGCCTGTCACAGCCATCCAGGGATACGAATACCTGGTCCACAGTCATGCCCAAGGGGCCGAGGCCGTGCGCCACCACGTCTGTGATGCAGCCTTGGGGCTGCGGGCCGTAGCCGTAACATATGGATTGGAGTTCATTCCCCTTTCCCATGTCCGCTGCGACCTTGTTATCCCTTCGGACCTGATGACCCATCCCGGTGTTGCTGCAGCGTTGGATATTATCCAGACCCGGGCGTTCAGAGAGGAACTGGCATGTCTGCCGGGCTATGAAACATCGGATACCGGTCGTATTATTGCAGAATTGTAGAATAAGACATCTGTAACCTGTAAAAACGGTATATCCATTAAATTTAGGCATTTTCTTAAACGGTTCTATTCATTTTCACAATTACGTTCTTGCTTCTATCGGCTATAAAAAACGCAAAATTGTTATTTTATTTATTCCATAGTATTCTAATTTCAATCTTAGGCGTTATGGCCCTTCATCCTGTAACCCACTTGTTTTTCAAATAAATTTTTAGAATTATTTTAATTTTTTTTTGAAAAACCCAAAAGGCATACTTTGTGCTTGGTTTAAATTCCATTAAAAAAATATTGAAAAACAGCTAAAAATGGAATAGATGCTCCGGTTTTTAAGCTTTACGCCGGTATTTTCACAACAAAAAAACAGACAATAATGTTGAATAAACTTTATACATCTAAAAAAACGACAAAGGTGCAGTCTTTGCTGAACACCCCTTGGACAACCTTGGTGCCTGAACAAGAAAGTTGTTGGAGCCGATCATGAAATTTTCAAATTATAAGCCGACAGAATACTATGATGAACTCTTCCACAAAGACGGTACTGTCAGGGACGGGGCCAAAAAGCTCATCAACCAAATAGAATCCCTGCCGGAAAATGCCCTGTTACTAAAGCAGCAGGCTGCGGAATCCGCTCTTCTGCAGTTAGGTAACACCTTTAACGTATATGGCAGTGAGGAAGGAACAGAAAAAATCCTGCCCTTTGACATTATTCCCAGAATCATTGAAGACCGGGAGTGGCAGCAAATTGAAAAAGGGCTGCAGCAACGCATCCATGCCCTGAACCTGTTCCTTGAAGATATCTACAACGATAAAAAAATTATTAAGGACAAGGTGGTCCCCGAAGAGCTGATCATGTCCTGCGCGGCGTACCGCAAACAGATGGAAGGATTTACACCGCCCAAAGGCATCTGGTGTCATGTCACGGGTACGGATTTAATCCGGGATACGGACGGCAAATTCTATGTCCTTGAAGACAATCTGCGCTGCCCCTCGGGCGTCTCCTATGTGCTTGAAAACCGGCAGGTTCTTAAACGCACGTTTCCCGAAGTGTTTGCAAGCTCCCGGGTCCGGGCCGTGGATGAATATCCCCACAAGCTTTTAGCCACCCTTGAAAATCTGCTGCCTGCCACAGGAGCCAATCACAAGATCGGGGTGCTTACCCCGGGCCGGTATAATTCCGCCTATTTTGAACATTCATTCCTTGCCCAGCAGATGGGTATTGAATTGGTGGAGGGCCAGGACCTTGTGGTATCCGGAGATCAGCTTTATATGCGTACCACCAAGGGCCTTTCTCCCATTGAAGTGCTTTATCGCCGCATTGATGACGATTTTATTGACCCCAAAGTGTTCCGGTCCGATTCCATGCTTGGTATTCCGGGCATTATGTCCGCCTATTTCAAAGGCCGGGTGGCCCTGGCCAATGCACCGGGTACAGGGGTTGCCGATGACAAGGCCGTGTACGCTTATGTCTCCAAGATTATCAAATACTTTCTTGGCGAAGATCCCATCTTACCCAATGTGCCCACCTATGTGTGCTGGGATGACAAGGACCGGGCCCATGTGCTTGAAAACCTGGATAAATTTGTGGTCAAGGCGGCCAATGAAAGCGGGGGATACGGCATGATGATCGGTCCCCATGCAGACAAGGCCGAGCGGGAGAAATTTGCCCGCCTCATCAAGGCCAATCCCAGAACATATATTGCCCAGCCCACCATCAGTCTTTCCCAGGTGCCCACCATTGTCGGGGACCATTTTGAGGGACGCCATGTGGACCTTCGGCCCTACATCCTCTACGGCGAAGATATCTATGTGCTTCCCGGCGGATTGACGCGTGTGGCGTTGAAAAAGGGATCTTTGGTGGTGAATTCGTCCCAGGGCGGGGGGACCAAAGATTCCTGGGTTTTAGATTGATATTTTAGGTGGGTAAAAATTAGGGAGATACCATGCTAAGCCGTGTTGCAGATTCCATCTACTGGATGACCCGTTATATTGAAAGAGCTGAAAACATCGCTCGTTTTATTAATGTAAACCTTAACCTGTCCCTGGACATGGCACCGGAAATTTCCAGTGCCTGGCAGCCCCTGGTGATGACCACAGGCGACCATGAAGAATTTGAAAAACGCTACGGCACAGATTATTCCAGGGAAAATGTGATTCAGTTTCTGGCCCTGGACCGGGAGTACAGCAACTCCATCATCTCCTGTGTGGCCTCGGCCAGGGAAAATGCAAGAAGCGTCAGAGAGATCATCTCATCAGCCATGTGGGAACAGATTAATCGATCCTACCTTTTACTCAAGGAGGCGACTAAAAACAAGGCGGCCAACAAAGATCCCCACCATTTCTTTAAAGACATCACCTCCCTGGGTCATATGTTTACAGGCCTGTTGCAGGGCACCATATCACGGGGGGAGGCCTTTCATTTTGCATTGCTCGGCCAGTTTCTTGAACGGGCTGATAAGACATCCCGGATACTGGATGTGAAATACTTTATGCTGCTGCCCTCGCCCGAGAACGTCAACTCCCCCTACGATGTGATCCAATGGGGTGCCGTACTTAAATCCACCTCCGGGCTGGAAATTTATCGAAAACAATTCCACAGGATAGTACCCAAACAGGTATGCGACTTTCTAATATTTGATCCGAACTTTCCAAGATCCATCCATTGCTGCCTGACAAATGCCAAGTGGGCCCTGCAAAAAATCACAGACAGCCCCAGAAATGCCGTTCATAATCCAGCAGAAAAAAGCCTGGGCCGGCTGTGTGCGGATTTGTATTATTCGGATATTAATGACGTCATTTCCGTGGGCATGCACGAATATCTTGATGGACTGCAGACAAAAATCAACCAGGTGGGGATTGACATCCGCGAGGCTTTTTTCAAAATCCCGGACAATCGAATGGCACAAACATCTGGCCAAGTCCAATAAAACAGACCGGACCGACCTTTTAAGGAGTATTGACATCCATGGCAATCCAAGTGGCCTTATATCATAAGACCGACTATAAATATGACCGCAAAATCCAGTTAGGCCCCCAGGTGATCCGGCTGCGGCCCGCCCCCCACTGCCGGACCCCTATTTTAAGTTACAACCAGACCGTTTTACCCGATGGCCACTTTATCAACTGGCAGCAGGATCCTTTTTCCAACTACCTGTCCCGGCTCAATTTTCAGGAAACCACCGATCATTTTTCCATTGTGGTGGACCTTGTGGCCGAAATGGTCACCATCAATCCCTTTGATTTTTTTCTGGAAGCGTATGCCCGGGAGTACCCATTTAAATATTCTTCCGAGGTAAAAAAGGACCTGGGGCCGTTTTTACAAAAAACCCGGGTGGGCAGCAAATTCACATCCTATCTTTCCAGGATCAGCCGAAAAAAGGAAAATACCATCGATTTTCTGGTCCGGGTAAACCAGGATCTGCAACAGGCCATCAAATATAACATCCGCATGGAACCCAATGTTCAGACCTGTGAACAGACCCTGACCAAACTATCCGGTTCCTGCAGGGATTCGGCCTGGCTGCTGGTCAATCTCCTGCGCCATCTGGGACTGGCCTCCCGGTTTGTATCCGGTTACCTGATCCAGCTTGCTGCGGATGTCAAATCCCTTGAGGGACCTTCGGGGCCGGAAGAGGATTTTACGGACCTGCATGCCTGGGTGGAGGTCTTTTTACCCGGCGCAGGCTGGGTTGGACTGGACCCCACATCCGGACTTCTGGCCGGAGAGGGCCATATTCCTCTGGCCTGCACCCCGTTTCCAAAAAGCGCAGCACCTGTCTCAGGCGGTCTTGAGGCGTGCGAGGTGGAATTTTCCCACACCATGCGCGTAACCCGCATCCACGAGGATCCCCGCTCCACCAAACCCTATCCCGAAGAGATCTGGACAAAGATACACGACCTGGGATTCCGGGTGGATGAAGAGATTCAAAAAGAGAACATCACCCTGACCATGGGCGGCGAACCCACCTTTGTGTCAGCCACGGACATGGATGCCGATGAATGGAACACGGGTGCAGTGGGACCCACCAAAAAAATCAAAGCCATGGAACTGCTCCAGCGCCTGCGCGGCAAATGGGCCCCGGGCAGCTTGCTGCACATCGGCCAGGGCAAATGGTACCCCGGCGAGTCCCTGCCCCGCTGGGCCCTGGGCTGTTACTGGCGAAAAGACGGCCAAGCCCTTTGGAACAATCAGTCGCTTCTGGCCGATGACACCAAGGATTACGGTTTTGGCCCGGCCCATGCACAAACCCTGATGGAGACCATCACCCGGGTGCTGGGTGTGGATGAACAATATATCATACCCGCCTATGAAGACGTCTTTTATTGGCTGTTAAAAGAACAACGCCTGCCGGCCAACGTTACCCCCAAAGACTCCCGGCTCAAAGACCCCGAGGAGCGTGCCCGCATGGCCCGGGTATTTGAGCAGGGCATCGGTGCGGTCACGGGCTTTGTGCTACCCATTAAAAAAGGGTCTTGGAAAAGCTGCGCCTGGGACCTGCGTGCTGGCAATCTATTCCTAACCCCAGGGGATTCTCCCATGGGCCTTCGTCTGCCCCTGGACAGCCTGCCATGGATCTCGCCCAAAAAATATCCCCATGTGGTGGAAGAGGACCCCATGGGCATCCACGGCCCGTTTCCGGACCCGTTGACCTCGGATGAGGACAAGGAACGGCTGCGTCTGGCATACGAGGCAAAGGACGGCCAATTCCATCTGCCGGGAAAACCTGAAACGCAAACCCGGGACGATGTGGTATCACAGCGCCTTGTCGGGCTCCCCCCGGACACCGACGAGACTGAACCGGTCATTCGAACCGCCCTTTGTATCCAGCCCCGGGAAGGGAGGCTCTATGTGTTCATGCCCCCCATGGCCAGTGCATCGGATTATTTTGAACTCATTGCCGCGGTGGAACAGGCGGCTGAAATCACAAACTTTCCCGTGATCATTGAGGGCTACACCCCGCCCTTTGACCACCGGATCAATGTTCTCAACGTCACTCCGGACCCCGGGGTCATTGAAGTGAACATCCACCCTGCCACCACCTGGGGCCAGATGGTGGACGTCACCTGTGATCTCTACGAAGAGGCAAGACAGTCAGGCCTTGGCACTGAAAAATTTATGCTGGACGGGCGGCATTCGGGCACCGGCGGCGGCAACCACATTGTCATGGGCGGCCCCAGTCCCGGCCAGAGTCCCTGGCTTGCCCGGCCGGACCTGCTGCGCAGCTTTTTAACATTCTGGAATAACCACCCGTCTCTGTCTTTTCTTTTCTCAGGCTTGTTCATGGGGCCCACCAGCCAGTCCCCCCGTATTGATGAGGCGCGCCACGATACCCTGGATGAACTGGACATTGCCTTTGCCGAGCTGGACAATCAGATGTCATCCTATCAATCCATTTTTCTGCCCGGATCGGATATTGGGCTGCCGTGTCCCCCATGGCTTGTGGACCGGTTATTCCGCCACCTGCTAACGGACCTGACCGGCAACACCCACCGGGCAGAGTTCTGCATTGATAAGTTGTACTCCCCGGACTCCGCCTCCGGCCGTCTGGGTCTGCTGGAGTTCAGATCCTTTGAGATGCCGCCCCATGCCAGAATGAGCCTTGCCCAGCAGCTGCTGTTGCGCATATTCATGCTCAAATTCTGGAAAACACCCTACAAAGAAAAGCTGGTGCGGTGGGGCACAACCCTGCACGACAAATTCATGCTCCCCTTTTATGTGTGGCAGGACTTCTGCGATGTGCTGGCTATTTTGCGCCGGGACGGCTATGACCTGACACCGGACTGTTTTCACCCCCACTTTGAGTTCAGGTTCCCCTTTGTGGGCAAAGTGTGTCACTGTGGCGTGGAAATGGAACTGCGCACCGCCATTGAACCCTGGCATGTATTGGGCGAAGAACCCGGCGGCGGCGGCACGGCCAGGTATGTGGACTCCTCTTTGGAACGCATTGAGATCAAAGTCTCCGGCTTGACGGATAACCGTTACAAAATGCTTTGCAACGGCCGACCCGTTCCCCTGCACCCCACGGAGGTCAATGCCCAGTTTGTGGCCGGTGTCCGGTACCGGGCCTGGCAGCCCCCGTCCTGCCTGCACCCCACCATCGGTGTGCATACCCCGCTGGTATTTGATCTGGTGGATACCTGGAGCATGCGGTCCGTGGGCGGCTGCACCTATCATGCATCCCACCCGGGGGGAAGAAGCTACGACACCTTCCCGGTAAACTCCCTGGAAGCCGAAGGCCGTCGGATTTCCCGGTTCAGGGACATTGGCCACACCCCGGGGCCCATGGACCATATTCCCAATGAACCCTTAAACCCAAGGTTTCCATATACGCTGGACCTAAGAACCCGGCCTTAGCACGACATCAGGGTCCATCCGGAAAAGGTATCAGATCCCAGATGGACCCTTCTACATCAACGAATAGGGATCCACGTCTATGGAAATGGAGACTGATTTCACCTTCTGTATGGCCGGGTCCCGGACCATGGCAGAGACCATCCGGCTTATATTTCCCGATGATGGCCCTTTGATCAGGATCTGCCACCGGAACCGGGAAGATATTTTCTGGATAGCCGCTTCAATGGGGCCAAGGATCTGGGCTTTGGGTTCCTGACCATTGAATCGTTCAAGAATATCTGCCACAAGCTGTGCATGGTCGCGGGTTTTCTCCGCATTTTTTCCTGAAATTTTAAGCTGGACCATCCGGGAAAACGGCGGGTACATCAGCGCCTTTCTAAAAGGGGTCTCCTGGTTGAAAAATTCTAAATAATCCTGGCTGCGGGCGGCTTTGATGGTGAAGTGATCCGGACTAAAAGTCTGCATGATCACATGCCCCGGGTCCTTGCCCCGGCCGGCCCTGCCGGCAACTTGTGCCAGCAGCTGAAATGTTCGTTCACTGGCCCTGAAATCGGGCAGGCTCAGGGTTAAATCCGCACAAAGCACCCCCACCAACGTAATGGCCGGAAAATCGTGGCCCTTGGCCAGCATCTGGGTACCCACAATAATATCCACGGTACGGTTGCGGATCTGGCGCAAGATGGCCAGGGTGCTGCCCTTTTTTGCTGTGGAATCCTGATCCATCCGGGCCACCCGGGCATCGGGAAACAAGGTTTTGAGCATGGATTCAATTTTTTCCGTTCCGAACCCCAAATTCCTGATCTTGCCGGTACCGCAGTCGGGGCACCGGATCTCAGCGTTAAACACATGGCCGCATAAATGGCACTTATAATGATCCGCCCCCTTATGAAAGGTCATGGTCACATCACAGTGGGGACAGCCCAGGGTTTTGCCGCAGGACGCGCACACCGGAAAGGTGGAAAACCCACGGCGGTTTAGGAAGATCAAAGCCTGGTTTCCCTTTTCAAGGCAGGAACGGATGGCCCGGCCAAGCTCCGGGGTAATGATACTGTCCGTTCCCCAGGTGCCCTGGTACTTTTTCATATCCACCAGGGTGATCTCCGGCAGGGTTTGACTGTTCACCCGCCGGGTCAATTCCAGCTTGATAAATTTTTCGGTCATGGCATTCCGGCAGGACTGGACCGACGGCGTGGCCGAGCCCAGCACCACAGGGCAGTTGTGCATTTTTGCCCGGACCACGGCAAGGTCCCGGGCATTATACCGCAGGCCCGATTCCTGTTTATAGGAGTAGTCATGTTCCTCATCCACGATGATGATGCCGATGTCCCGGATGGGTGCAAAAATAGCAGATCTTGCCCCAATAACGATATTGACCTTGCCAAGGCTGATTTTGCGCCACTGATCCAGGCGCTCGCCCTGGGAAAGCATGGAGTGAATGACCGCAATTTTCTCACCGAACCTTGCCCTGAAACGCCGTTCGGTCTGGGAAATCAGGGCAATTTCGGGCACCAGCACAATGGCCCCCCTGCCCTTTTCCACGGCATCGGCCACCAGGCGCATATATACTTCGGTTTTGCCCGATCCGGTCACACCCACCAGCAGACAGGGGGAAAAGACACCGGAGCGGCCTTGCACCGCTTGGACAACGGCGGCCTGTTCATCGGTCAGTTCCGGCGGGGTGTCGGGCGTCACCGGTTCCCCCAAAGGATCTCTGAACACCCGGCGGCTGACCACCTTCAGCCACCCGGCCTCGGCCAGGGGTTTAATCAGGTTCGGTGCGGTGGGCACATGGCGCTTCAGCTCAGTCAACGAGATATCACCTGCCTCCCGGACCACGGTCAGAATCTTCTGACGTTTAGCGGACATCCGGATCTGCTGGTGCGGTGTCTGTTCCGGCAGGCAGACGAATTGTTCGGTCTTAATCCCTGCGGTCTCTTTTTGAAGTACGGCAGTGACCTGAACCAACTCTTTTTTTTCAAGCCGACGCAACACAGCCGCCCCGGCAGGGTCCCGGCGGGCAAGGGCTTTTAAAGAGATCCCGTCCTTGGCAGCAGCCAGTTTCAAAACGCTGGCCTCTTCACCGGGCAACTCCCCGTCCTCAAGGGCCTGTGCACCTCTCACCGTGGCAAACGCGCAGGAGACATCCATGCAGGCGAGACCCGCCGGCATGGCAGCCTTAATGGTGTCACCCAAAGGATAGATGTAATAGCCTGCCACCCATTTGAAAAACGCAATGTCGGATTCTGGAAACAAGGGGTGATCATCCAGCAGATTCAGCACATCCTTGGTTTTATAGGGTCCGCTCTCCTCTTTTCCCTCCAGAATATAGCCGGTGATCCGGCGCCGTCCAAAGGGCACCAGCACGCGCATACCGGGGCAGGCATCCGCCCGGAACCTGTCTGGAAGCCCGTAAGTAAAGGTCTGGTTTACCGGCAGGGTAACAGCGACCTCAATGTAGTTCGTGGAAATCATGCAAGGCATTGTGAAGGATACCTTCATGAATTTCAATATCGAAGTGACATTCCGAAATCACGGCCAAAGTTTACACCAAACAAAATATACGCTTTAATAAGGGAAATTAAAAATTAACGGTACATGATAATATTTTTGAATAAGATGAAGGTGATCATTGAACAGCGGGAAAAAGATAAGGCCGACACCGAACGCCATTTCCTGGCCCATCTGAGAACCCTTGTCCTGCCGTATATCAATAAGCTCAAGGCGGGTAATTTAGGCCAGAGGGACCGGACATTGCTTGATATCGTGGAAAGCCAGCTCAATGAAGTGATCACCCCCATGATCCAGCGCCTTAACAACGCAGGTGTTATGCTGACGCCCCAGGAGATGCAGGTGGCCGCCCTGGTCAAGGAGGGCAAGAGTACGGCGGAAATTGCGGATGTTCTTTTCATCTCCGAGGCTACGGTCAGTTTTCACCGTAAAAATCTGCGCACCAAACTGGGCCTGAAAAACAGACAGACCAATCTCAGGTCGTTTCTGCTCTCCATGTCCTGATTTTTTTTAAGCCGTGTGGGAAGCGCCTTACAAACCCTGCCGGTTATGGCTTATCGTTTTTCTGTTCAATCGATTTATTCAACCCTTCATTATAAATGATAGGTTTTGGCTACCATTAAACTACCTTTAGACCCGCATTGCCAAATTATTCTGAATGACTAAATTTATAGCAAATGGCAAAGACCATAAATAAAACAACAACCCTAACAGGGAGATATAAAATGGCTGAAAAAAGAATCGAAAGTTACATCGAAGACGATAAAGAGAGAAACGAAGGACACGTAGACACCCGGCACCTTAACTTCGAATGCGAAAATCCCGATGAAAGACTTGGGTGTGATCCGGGCATCGACGTAGCCGGATAATAAAAAATGTCAGATGCAATAAAGGACGGCAGTGCCCCATTGGGGGGCTCTGCCGCCTTTTTGAAAACAACCCCATAAAACACTCCCCTGCAAAGAGACCCTATGGACATAGAGATAAAAGGAGTTGAAAAAACGTTTGAGCACCGGGATCGGGTTATATTTAAAGACCTTGATGTGGTGTTTCGTACCGGAAAGGTGTCAGTCATCCTCGGCAAAAGCGGGGTTGGCAAATCCAGCCTGTTGAATCTGATCGCGGGTATTGATCTGCCGGACAAAGGGGATATCCGCATCGGCAGCCATCTCATGTCAAAGAAAGATGATGCCGGGCGCACCTTGTTCCGCCGCAGACACATCGGTTTTGTATTTCAGTCCTTTAATCTGATACCCGTACTCACCGTATTGGAGAATGTTACCCTGGTGGGACAGTTGGACGGTCGGCCGGACAAAGAGACGCGTGAGCGTGCCGCATCTTTGCTTGAAACCGTAGGACTGTTGGACCGGCAAGGGGAGTTTCCGGACCGACTTTCCGGCGGGGAGCAGCAGCGGGTCGCATTGGCCCGGGCACTGATCAATGATCCAGCCGTCATCCTGGCCGATGAACCCACGGGAAATCTGGATAAGCGAACGGGTACTGCCGTTCTCGAACTGATCGCGGAACAGGCCCGGCAACTAAACAAAACCCTGGTCATGGTGACCCACAGCCCCGACGCCCTGGCATGGGCGGATGAGGTATATACGGTTGACAATTACGCACTGGTGCCGGGGAATACCGTATGAGACTGTCACCCTTAATTCAAACCTGTTTTAGATCATCCAGATCCCACCCCTTAAGAACCTTTCTGCTGATTTTCGGCATTGCCCTCGGTGTCGCCGGGGTCATTGCCATTGATATTGCCAAAACATCTGTGAGCAAATCCTTTGAATTGTCAACAGCCGCCCTGACCCGGCAGGCGACCCACCAGATTACCGGCACCGATTTTACACTCCCCCAGTCCCTTTTTGTCCGTATGCGAACGGAGCTGGGGCTGGTTAAAACAGCGCCGGTCATTGCCCGGGAAGTGGTTGTTCCCGAACTGGACAACCGCACCCTGACTCTCATGGGTATTGACCCGTTTTCCGAAGGCCACTTCAGAGATATCCGTTTTGATGCTGCCGAATCAAAAACCGCCACAGAAGCGGAACATGTCCGGCAGGTCATGATTCGAGGCCAAGGGGTTATTCTTTCAAGGTCACTGGCTGATGCAAACGGGCTGAATGTAGGTGATGCCTTGACGCTTGCCTTCGGCGGCCGAAAGGTAACGACCCGCATCGGAGGCCTGACGTCCGGCGGCACTGCAGGAGCCGCCTTTGACGGTGTAATCCTGACCGACATTGCCCTGGCCCAGGAGATTCTAGGCATGGGGGACCGGATCAGTCGCATCGACCTGATACTCCAGACGGCAGATGAGGTCCGTCAGGTGCAAAACCTGCTTTCTGCCTGCCAGATACTGACGGAAACCGCCAGCCGGAATGAAACCGTGCGGGGTCTCTCCCGATCCTTTGAAACCAGCCTCACCGCATTTTCCATGCTCGTTCTCTTCATGGGCATTTTCCTGATCTACAATACAGTCTCTTTTTCCGTGGCCCGTCGCCGGGGTTTAAACGGTATACTTCGGGCGCTGGGGGCGACCCGAAAAGAAATCTTTATGGCCGTTGAAGCCGAGGTACTGGTCTATGCCCTGGCAGGTTCCGCCATCGGTGTCGTGCTCGGTATTGTGATGGGAAAGGCTGCGGTTCAGGCGGTAACCACAACCGTATCGGACATGTACTACACGCTTACGGTCAGTGGCACATTTATTTCTGCGGCTACCTTAATCAAAGGCGCAGGCACAGGAATCCTGGCGGCCCTGGGATCATCTTTCATGCCGGCCCTGAATGCCGCCAAAACCCGCCCGGTCACCTTGATGCAGCGGTCTGCACCCGAAAGCAGCCTTGCCGGATACATACCCGGCATGACGGTTGGAGGGCTTCTGGCACTGGTCTTTGCAGTGGTGCTGTTCAACTGGCCTGGTGTATCCGTCAACCTGGTATTCGCCGGTGTGTTTATGGCATTTGCCGGCGCTTCATTTCTAGCTCCAGCCCTGATTGTCCTTTTGACCCGGGGAGCGAACCTTTTGCTGCTAAAGGGGCCTGGACGGATATTTATGGGCTCGCGCATCATGGTCGGGATGGCATTTGCCAACATCCGCAGATCCCTGAGCCGCAGCGCTGTTTTGATCGCCTCCCTGATGGTGGTGGTCAGCGTTTACATCGGTATTGACACCATGACCCGCAGCTTCAGACTCTCCATCGCTGAATGGGTGGACGGGCATATCGGGGGAGATGTCCATGTGTCGTCCCTGGATGAGCTGCACCCCTCGCTGGACTCCGGGCTTATCGAAAAAATATCCGCACTTCAGGATGTCCGGGATCTTTCCGCTTACGTTATCCACCGCGCCTTTTCCACTGCTTCCGGAGAAGTTCATGTGTTTGCATATCAACGGGATCTGTCACAAAAAAAATGGGTTTGGATGGCACCGGGTGTAAACAATGATACCGATATTCAACGCCGCTTGTCAGCTGGAGAGATCATTGTTTCTGAAATTTTTGCAAGGCAGCATCATGTGAGTCCCAAAGAAGGAGAGCCACCAGTTGTTACCATGGACACCCGCCTTGGCCCCAGGCAGTTTCGGGTGGCCGGCATGTTCAGGGATTTTTTCATGGGCGGCGGCCGGGTGGTGGTCAGCCATGAAGCCATGAAACAGTTCTGGGGCCGTGAAGACATTACATCCATCCAGGTGTTTGTCCGGGATGGCGGCCAGGGTACCCAAAGATCGCACAGTAAAAAAGAGACCGTCGACCGCGTTATGGCTCAAATCCGGGCCTTTGCCCCGGAGAACTCCATGTTGAAAATTGTCTCCGGCCTTGAAATTAAACAAAATATTCTGCAAGTCTTTGACAAGACCTTCCTGATCACTTCGGCCCTGCAGCTGCTCACAGCCATTGTGGCCCTGACAGGCATCATAAATTCAGTTATGGCCATGATTCTTGAACGGACAAGGGAGCTTGGCATTCTGAGGGCCTGTGGCGCCGTGCCGGGGCAGATCCGGACCCTGGTTCTCTGGGAGTGCACGGCTTCAGGCGCTTTGGCAGGGCTTCTGGCCCTGCCTCTGGGAGCCTTTTTATCCTGGGTGCTGATCCATGTGGTAAACTATATTTCTTTTGGCTGGACCTATGAAATGCACCTGTCATGGTTCACCTTGGTCCAGGCCTTGATATTTTCCGGGCTGGCCGCGTTTCTGGCGGGCCTCATACCGGCATTCAGGGCAGGCGGTCTGGATATCCAGAAAGCCCTGAGAACGGAGTAAAAGATGTCAATGCGGACGGCTGTATCCTTGTTATCAATTTTGTGGACGGCTCTTGTTTTTACAGGTTGTAATACGCCGCCCCAATCGGACAATACGGTCAATATCGCCGAGGCCCTCTCTTCCGATGCCGGCGATGATTGCTATGAAAAAGCAACCCGGCCCGGGATCATTGGTTTCCCGGACGATCTGGGTGCCCACGAGTCATTTAAAACGGAATGGTGGTATTACACCGGAAACCTGAAAACCCCAGAAGGCAGGCATTTTGGCTTTCAGCTGACCTTTTTCCGCCAGGCGCTGGATTGTAAAAAAAGCATGGAAAACCTGCCTGCTGACCTTGGTGAAACGACAGAAAAGGCTTCGGCCTGGCGCACCCGGCAACTCTATTTTGCCCATTTTGCCGTCACCGACACCCGAAACCTTCGATTTTATTCCGCCCAGCGCATGAACCGGGGCAGTATAGGCATTGCCGGCGTTCAAACCAGCCCGTTTACAGTCTGGATTGATGACTGGCAGGCGGTACAGGTAAAAGCAGATTCAAAAACAATTCACCTGACCGCCCGGGCCCGGGCAGAAAAAATGCCGGAATCCCCGGTGTTTTCCATTGATCTTACCCTTACCCGGCAAAAACCGGTCATCCTCCAGGGCGACCGGGGCCTGAGTCGCAAAGGCCCGGGACATTCGGATGCCTCCCACTACTATTCTTTCCCCGGTATGGCGGCACAGGGCGTTGTGAAGGTTGCCGGCGAAACAGCCAAAGCGTCCGGCCATGCCTGGTTTGACCATGAATGGAGTACCTCGGCCCTGGGCTCTGCCGTATCCGGCTGGGACTGGTTCGCCCTGCGGATCAATGACGGCCCCAATGCCGGGACGGACCTGATGGTCTGCCAGGTGCGGCAACGCGACGGCCGCGCCAACGGATACGGTTTCGGGGCCGTTTCATATCCGGATGGCAGGTATGATATCCTGGCGCAGTCAGATTTCTCCGTTTCAGCCCAGCGGGTCTGGTCCAGCCCCGATACCGGGAGAACCTATCCGGCACAATGGCGCATCAATTTAAAAGCTTTAGGCATTTCACTACAGGTCGAGCCGGTGATAGCAGACCAGGAGCATTCGGGAATGTTTCCCTATTACGAGGGGGCGGTAGAAGTTAAAACAGCCCAGGGTACGGGACTTGGATATGTTGAAATGACCGGGTATTAGGCGCCTGTTCCCTGGCCGGTTGAATTTTTATTTCACAAAAAAGTTTGCTTTCGCCAACTCCATGCCAACAGTCAAAGCCAAATTTGAAATTTCCCCCATTGACGAAATATCACCAAAAACAATGCCTTTATCTGTTTTTTTGAATGCAACCCAATGTTTTGGGGCAAGAATCGCGTTCGCTCTCGGGTTCTGTTCCAGAGCAATTTCGTAATTGCCGGTGCCTTTCAATGAAGAGACAGGAATGTTTATCTCAAAAGACCCGTCATCAGACACCTGGAAACCATCCGATAAAATACAGCAGCTCAACGTTCCAGGATATTGTTTACCAACATAATATTGAATATAAGTGGATTTTGATATATCCACCTTTGAGACGCCAGTAATAACAACATGATCGCCCACCTGCCGGACACTTGAAATTTGAATTTTCGATTCAGGTAGCACCTCATCACCAACCACAACCTCCACCGAGTCAATTTCCATCCCAACCGTTAATGCCAGATTTGCGATTTCACCCATGGAGGAGATCTCCCCAAATACGATTTTCCCATCCACTTTTCTGAATGCAATCCAGTGTTCAGGCGGCAGTATTGCATTGCGCTTTGGGTTCTGCTCCAGAACAATCTGGTATCTACCCTGGCCTTTGAGCTTTTCAAAGGGGATTTTTACTGTGAATTTTCCACTATTATCAACCTTAAAACCATCGGCATAGATACAGTTGGAAATGGTATCAGGATAGACTTTTCCAACATAATATTGAATATAGTTAGAAATCCGGGGCGGTATTGATGTTACGCCGGAGATCTGAATGCTATTTTCCAGGACGAGAGCGGATTCAATCTTTATCGCCTTTGCAAAAACATTGGACAAAAAACAGCATGTAAAAAATGTGGTGAAAACAAACGACAGGATGACTTTAATCAAATAACGAGACATAACACGCTTCCCCCAAAACATCTTAAAAATTTTTGTGATAAACCGCTTTTTCAAGCACCATAGAAAACAACTTAAAAATATGAACATAAATACAATGAACTATTTTTTCGCAGATCGAAATGCCTTACGTGGTTTTCGCTTCCAATGAAAATTGGATTAAAGCTTAACCATCCTTGATAACAAAACACAAGAATAAATTTAACAAAACGTTACTGTTTTAAAAAGGCTCAACATAATTGCTGATCCACATATTCTTGGTGAAGGACCGATTATACATTCATCCCCGAGAAACATTCAAAATTGATATTAAACTGCCGGCAAGGTGATTGCCCGAAACCCAGTGTAAATGCACTTGACTAAAAAATCCGATTTTAATAATCTTAGTGGGTTTTACCCAATATATTAATGCAGTAACAGAAAGGAAGGCGATATGGCCGTATATGTAGAGGACCATCCTCTCATCAAACATAAACTTGGGTTGATGCGTCAAAAAGACATCAGCACCAAAGATTTTAGGGATCTGGCCTCTGAACTGGCCCGTCTGCTCACCTACGAAGCCACCCAGGATCTTGAAACAGAACAAGAGGTTATCAAGGGCTGGGCCGGAGACGTTAAAGTCGAAAAGATCAAAGGCAAAAAAATTACGATTGTCCCCATATTAAGGGCGGGCTTGGGCATGATGGACGGGGTGTTGGACCTGATCCCGTCAGCCAAGGTATCCGTGGTGGGGTTTTACCGGAACGAAGAGACGTTAAAGCCCGTACAGTATTATTTTAAAACAGCTTCAGCCTTAGAAGAGCGCACTGCACTGATCCTGGATCCCATGCTGGCCACAGGCGGCACGTTAATTGCCACCATTGACCTGCTCAAGGAAGCGGGATGTAAAAGGATCAAGGGGCTGTTTCTTGTGGCTGCCCCAGAGGGTATTGCAGTGGTGGAAGAAAAACATCCGGATGTTGACATCTATACGGCCAGCATTGATGAACGCCTTAACGACATGGGGTATATTCTTCCCGGGTTAGGGGATGCAGGAGACAAAATATTCGGCACCAAGTGATTTTAAAATAAAAGGGAAATAAAAAATGTCCGACAATCTGCCGTCATCCACAGATTACAACTTCCGGGTTAAAGACTGCTTCCTGGGGGCTCAGATGCTTTTTGTGGCCTTTGGGGCCCTGGTGCTGGTACCCTTGCTCACAGGCCTGAACCCCAATGTGGCACTGTTCACTGCCGGGTTAGGCACCCTGGTGTTCCAGGTCATTACCCGGGGCAAAGTGCCCATATTTCTGGCATCGTCCTTTGCCTTTATCGCACCGATCCAATACGGTGCCAAGACCTGGGGGATTCCCGGCACCATGTGCGGTTTGGCCGCAGCCGGTGTAATTTATATCATTTTGAGCACCCTGGTGAGAATCTGGGGCAGCGAAGTAATCAAACGGGTGCTGCCGCCGGTGGTCACGGGCCCCGTCATCATGGTCATCGGATTGAAACTGGCACCCGTGGCCGTGGGAATGGCCACAAGCGGCAGTGACACCTATTCCAAGGCTGCCGCCATGACCGTGGCCTTTATTGCCCTTGCCACCACGGTTCTGGTCTCTTTGCTTGCCAAGGGCATGATAAAACTGATCCCGATTCTGGTGGGCATTGCCGTCAGCTACGTTTTGGCCCTGATCATGGGCATGGTCAGTTTTGATGCCGTAATCGCTGCGCCCTGGGTTGCCGTACCCGCCTTTGTCCTGCCCGAGTGGAACAGCCATGCGGTTTTCTATATTATTCCCGTGGCCATTGCCCCGGCCATTGAGCATTTCGGGGACATTGTGGCCATTGGCCGGGTGACAGGCAAAGATTACTTAAAAGAGCCCGGCATCCAGAACACCATGCTGGGTGACGGTATCGCCACCTCCCTGGCAGCATGTCTGGGCGGCCCGCCCAACACCACCTACTCCGAAGTGACGGGGGCGGTCACCCTGACCCGGGCATTTAACCCGGCCATCATGACCTGGGCCGCCATCACCGCGGTCCTGCTGGCCTTTATCGGCAAACTGGGCGCATTGCTGCAGACCATCCCCTCCCCGGTCATGGGCGGCATCATGCTGCTGCTGTTCGGAGCCATTGCCGTGGTCGGATTGAACACCCTTGTCCAGGCCCAGGACGATCTTGTGGCACCGCGGAACTTGAGCATCATCGCCCTGATTCTGGTTTCCGGTATCGGGGGACTTGCCATCAAGTTCGGTAACTTTGAACTGTCCGGCATCGGCCTTGCCGGTGTGCTTGGCGTGCTGCTCAACGTGGTGCTGCCAAGACCCAAAGAAGAGTAATATCAACCTCAAAGCATAAAATAAAAACCGGCCTGTAGCGTATCTCTCTGCAGGCCGGTTTTGTTTTAATTAATGCCCCAGGCCCTACTCAAATAAATGGAACAACGCCTGGGTTCCCTTTAATCCGTCACCCTGGTCCTCCATCTGTTTATAGAGGGTGTAGGCCATATCCAGCCCTGGCGTTTTCATCTTCATATTCTTGGCCGCAGTTCGTGCAATGCCCATATCTTTGACAAAATGCCGGATAAAAAATCCCGGCGCATCATCCCCCTGGATCATCTTCGGTCCCAGGTTGTTCAGACTCCAGGACGCCGCGGCCCCCTTGCCGATGGACTCAAGCACGGTTTCAGGATCCAATCCGGCCTGCCTGGCATAGGAGATGGCTTCACACACGGCAATCATGCCCGAGGCAATGGCAATCTGGTTGGCCATCTTGGTGTGCTGGCCGCAGCCGGCCTTACCCTGGTGCACAATATTGGCGCCCATAATCTTAAAAACGGCGAGGGCACGCTGAAAATCGTCTGCATCCCCGCCCACCATAATGGAAAGTGCCGCATTCCTGGCCCCAATATCCCCGCCTGACACCGGGGCATCCAGGACACCGATATTTTTTTGTTGTCCATACTGCCACAGCTTTTGTGCAAGGGCCGGGTCCGACGTGGTCATATCAATGGCCAGAGCACCGGCCGGCGCATTTTCCAGGATACCGGAAGGCCCCAGAAAAATCGCCTCTACATCGGCCGGGTATCCCACAATCGTGATAATGATATCCGATGCGGCGGCAAGATCCGCCACGCCATCACACCAAACCGCCCCCTTTTCCACCAGGGCGTCCGCTTTTTGCCTGGTACGGTTGTACACACGGACATTAAACCCCGCCGCCAAAAGGTGTCCGGCCATGGACTGCCCCATCACCCCAAGGCCGATGAAGCCAATATTTTTATCTGTCATAACGTCTCCTTTAAACGCTTTTTCCGTCACAATTAACTATTTTTTAAGGCTTTATCAATAGTTTTAGACTTGATATCATAAAGATTAATTTTCCTTTGATCCTAACACAATTTTAGTAATTTGCTGATATACATACAACACTGTTTTGATTCAAAACATAACTTAAGATGACATATGATTGTTAAAGGAGCGCTGGAATACGCATGAAAGCAGATATAGACACAGAGGAAACCAGTTTAGAAGAGATCATTGATATGACCACGCCCAAGCGCTATATCAACCGTGAACTTTCCTGGCTTCAGTTCAACCGCAGGGTGCTTGAAGAAGCATTGAACCCCCACCATCCCCTCATGGAACGTGTCCGGTTTCTGTCCATTTCCGCCTCCAATCTCGATGAATTTTTCATGGTCCGGGTGGCGGGTCTCAAGGCCCAGGTCCACAGAGGCGCACCCAGTGCAAACCCGGACAATATGACCCCGTCTGAACAGCTCAAAGCCATAGAAGAAGAAGTCAGCCACCTCAACGACACGACCCGGGAGTGTCTCAGGGGCCTGATCAGAGATCTTGAGGCTGCCGATGTTTCGGTCGTCAAACCCGAACAGCTGACCATGGAGGACCGGGAAACGCTGCTCGTGGAATTCCAGACAAAACTGTTTCCGGTACTCAGCCCCCTTGCCGTGGACCCGGCCCATCCGTTTCCCTTTATTCCAAACCTGGGACATGGCATGCTTATGGATCTGATCGATGAAGAGAGCGGAGATGCCATGTTTGCACTCATCATTCTGCCGTCCCAGCTCAAACGGCACATAAGGATCCCGGGCAAATCCATTCGCTTTATCCGCCTGGTGTCGGTCATCAGCATGTTCTATGACCACCTGTTCCCCGGATACCGGTTGACCGGCTCAGGGGTTTTTCAGGCGATCCGGGATTCAGAGCTTGAAATCGACGAAGCGGCCGAAGACCTTGTGCGCACCTTCCAGTCCGCGCTGAACCGCCGCCGCCGGGGCAATGTCATCCGCCTGCGGGTGGATACCGGCATGCCGGACAATTTAATGAGGTTTATCACCGAACAGTTTGAAATGAACCCCGAGGATGTGTTCAAATCAGATCATGTGGAGCTGTCCGCCATCAAGGAATTGCTCTGTGATGACCGCCCGGATCTGATGTTTAAAAAATACCATGCCAGATTCCCGGAACGTATCCGGGATTTTGGCGGGGACTGTTTTGAGGCCATTTTAAAAAAAGATATTATTGTTCACCACCCCTATGAAAGCTTTGATGTGGTGGTCCAGTTCATCCGCCAGGCCAGCCAGGACAGCAGCGTGGTCTCCATCAAGCAGACGCTTTACCGGACCAGCAAGGACTCTCCCATTGTCCAGGCCCTGGTGGAAGCGGCAGAGGCAGGCATCAACGTGACGGCCATGGTTGAGCTCAAGGCGCGGTTTGACGAAGAGGCCAACATTGAACTGGCAAGGAAACTTGAGCTTGCAGGCGCCCAGGTGGTTTACGGCATCATTGACCTTAAGACCCATGCCAAGTTGTCTCTGGTGGTGCGCAGGGAAGACGGCAAGTTAACCTCCTATGCCCACCTGGGCACGGGCAACTACCATCCCATTACCGCTAAAATTTACACGGATCTCTCCTTTTTCACCCACGATCCCCAGATCTGCGCCGAAGTGATGCAGATTTTCAACTACATGACCGGATATGCAAAACCAGCCAACCTCAAGGTCCTGGACATTGCGCCCCTGACCCTGCGCAAACGCATCATTGAAAATATCCAAAAAGAGGTCGAATTTGCCAAACAGGGGAAACCTGCCCACATCTGGGCAAAAATGAATTCCCTGGTGGACCCGGTGATCATTGATGCCCTTTACCAGGCATCCCAGGCCGGGGTGAGCATAGACCTGATCATCCGGGGGATCTGCTGCCTGCGGCCGGGGATTCCCGGATTCAGCGAAAACATCCGGGTGAAATCCATTGTGGGCCGTTTTCTTGAACACTCCAGAATTGCCTGTTTCGGCAACGGTCACGAACTGCCCTCCCCCCACGCTAAGGTGTATATCTCCTCGGCGGACTGGATGCCCAGAAACCTTGACCGGCGCATCGAAACCCTGGTGCCCATCCTTACCCCCACAGTCCACCGCCAGATCCTGGACCAGATCATGGTGGCCAATTTACGGGATAATGAACAAAGCTGGACCCTGAACAGTGACGGCACCTACACCCGTGTCGAGCCTGAAAAGGAATCCTTTAACGCCCATAACTTTTTCATGACCAACCCCAGCCTGTCCGGCCGGGGATCGGCCCTGCGCCCGGAATTATTAAAAACCCGGCAGAAACGGTTTCACAAGCCCAAAAGAAAGGTAAAAAAGCCCTGATACCAATAATCGGACTATTTAATTCTCTCATCGCAGAGACTATACATGACGGTTTTTATTTTATCCAATGAGTCAATGCGTCTGCTTATGGAAGCGATGGCATGTTTCAAGACCTGGGGTTCTGCCTCGGCAATCAGTTTAGGGCTAAGGTGCTGGTAGATATCGGCGTTTCCCCTGACAGCAATTTCCTCAATTATTTGCGCCACAACCATGGGCCATTCCCATTTGAGCATTTTGGGCCACTGAATGGTTCCAATCTCTTGGGATGAACTGCTTGTCACTTTCTTAAATACGGCAAGGGCGGAACAGCGCTGCCCTTTTGGCACCGAAACCGTATTGTCAATGGGAATGCCGGCACCGGCATAGACAAATATTGAGTCAAAGACCGCACGGGTTGTTTTTGTTGTGATGATCACAGAGTGATTTGTTGAAGCGGTTGATACTTCAAACTTTTCATACTCGGAGAGCTCCGAGCGCACAACGGCGGTCACGGTGGCCTTTTCAATGGTATCGGTATTCACCGAGTTCTCAGTTGTCGGGGGCGCACTGAAATCAACAAAGTCTGACACCTGGACAAATCCGGTGTCGTCATCTGCGATAATGAATGGCGTGACCATAAGACAATGGGGACCGTCACCGCCTTGTGAATACCATGACTTGATTACCGCGCCATCTTTGGCCGGCACATTTTCACCGGCGGGATAAAACATTCCGGATTCATAACTGAATACAAGACCCCATAAATTGTCTGTATAAAGATCAACAAATTTTTCCTTTATCGGGGCATCGGGCTGGTTAGACAACATGAGATCTGCTTCATAGCCTGGAACCCTTCTTTGGTTATCTCCAAACTGTAAAGACCGGCATGTGTATACCATTTAAACTCTCCTTTGTTTCAGTTGTACTTGTCCGTTTAAGTAATATATGCTTGCAGGGATCGGTTCTTACAGAAAAAAGATGATGGAACTAAATCCGGGGGAAAACAGCCCTGTGCAGAGACCTGTTTTCCGTGATTAACTTGACAAAGAATAAAGACCTATTTTATTCATGTACAATGAAGCATAAAAGACCATATTCCCTTATCATACGAAATGTTACTGCCGTGGCGGTTCTTGTGCTATTGCTTTGGAGCTGCACAGGCCCCGCACCCTGCCCCACGCTCAAAAAGGGGGATGCCGCCTATGGATGGCAGGGGGGCAACTTCATGGGAGATTGGGATGATTATTACAGCTGTGCGCTTTCCTATATTGATGGCAAGTTTTATTCACAAGCCCTGGACTGCCTCAATCAGGCAGTAAAACAAAGATCTGCGGATCAACGCATGGCCCGGACATACGGCATGCATTTCATTGACGATTATTTCCCGAACCGGGAAACCGGCATCATCCATTTTCTCATGGGGCATCACAGCATTGCCGAAAAAGATCTTTTACGCTCCCTGGAACAGGAACCCTCGGCAAAGGCCTATTACTATCTGGATGAAGTTCGAAAAGCGCTGATGAAACAAAACCTGTCCGCTGCGTCCAGGCCCGACATATCAATCACCTCTCCGTCAAAAGGTCTCCCAGAGGACGGTGTGCTAAAAACCTGCGCATTCCCGGTTCAGGTAACAGGGGCCGTAAACGACAGCCGGTACGCATCCTGGATCGCCATTGATGATAAATCCGTGTTTATGGAAGGCGCTCAAAAAACAATGCCGTTCAACCAGGCCCTTTACCTCGACGAAGGATACCACACCATTGAAATCACAGCAGGCAATCTCATGGGAGGCACATCCCGAAAAAAGATAGCACTTTTGGTGGACAAGTCCGGGCCTGTGATCAGCATCTCCCGGATAAGGCCGGGCCAAGAGATCACAGGATACCTTGATGACGCATCCGGCATTGCCGACTTTACCCTGAACGCACGTCACATAACCGTTTCAGAGCACGACGGCAGTTTTCATGCAACACTTTATCCGGAAGAGACGCGCCTAACCCTTTTGGCAAAAGACACCCTTGGCAACACAACCCGCAAAGAGATGAACAGACCCAACCGGAAAATAGAACTTGCGGCATTGAACCTGTCGGGCATAACAGAGAATACCGCGATTCTTGCTTTAAAACACGAAGATCAACCCGAAATCAGGCTGTCAAAACCCCTTTCAAATGAAATTTACGCAAAAGCCACGCCCCTGGAATTCACCATAGCTTCGGAAAGCACCATTCATTCCCTGGAAATCAATGGAAAATCCCTGCTGAAAAAACCGGCATTGTGGATCACCTGCAGCACCTTTGTTTCCCTGGAACAAGGAGAAAACCGTTTTACCATAACTGCGGTCACCCAGACGGGAAAAACCATTGAAAAAAACATTGTATTAACCAGAAAAACACCAGACCATCTCAAGCTGGCCTACCGCTACGGCATCAGCATGCATGCGTTTGACAACAATGAAGCGGCTGATAACTGGAAAGATTTTCTATACAGTTTTGAAAACGATTTTACGGTCAACAGACGGTTCCGGTTACTATCCCGAAATTTAGACGCGGCCATGGCCGGATCACCCGGCTCATCATATGCCTCGGCTTTATTTGGAAGTGTTTATAAAACCGGCAACGGCACAGAGGTTGTCGCCCGGCTCATTGATAAAAAAACATCCAAAATCATTACGGTTAAGGATGCGTTCAGTAGTGCGTCCGATATGACCTATATCGGCAACAGGCTATCGAGAAAATTCCACCGAACATTTCCCCTGGCAACGGGTACCATTACCGCCGCAGGAGGATTTTTCGGCGCAGGCAGGTTCAAAACCGCCATGGATAAAACCATCTACCAAGACAGCCCCGAGGAAAGAATAAATTCGGACTGGCCCCTTCTTGTATATCGGGGAGAGCCTTGTGGCCCTACAAAAGTCATTGCCACCCACTGCGTCAAGGGTAAATGCGGCCGAATTTTAGTAAAAGGCACGACACCCGGCATCGGGGACAAAGTCATCGCCCAATGAAACGATTAAGCACCGATGAAGAGCGGACTCTTTTGTATGACAGTCTTTTCTGCTGTCAAAGGCAGGCGTTGATCCGGCATTACTGGCGTCTTGTGGAAAGCACAGCCATCAAAGTATTCAGCATAAAGGCGGTGCCCTATACCCAGGATAGCATCGAAGATATGCGCAGCGAAATTTTCTTAAAGCTGCTGGAAAACAATTGTAAAAAACTCTGGCAGTACAAAGAGGGCGCGGGACGCAGTCTCGCCGGATGGATCATCATGATCGCCAACCAGACCGTGCTGGCGGAATTGAGAAACAAAGGCATTTTGAATACCGGGAACCAATCCAAACTGATCCCTTTAGAGGAAGCGTTCAATCTATCGGCACCGGACAACCACCCCTATGACCGCAAGGAGCAGGAACAGATCCTGGGCTCGGCCATGGCTGAACTGCCGGCAAAAGGACGCCTTATTTTGAAAATGTACTATTTCCACGGACTTGAGTTTGAGACCATCGCCAGGTATCTGAAAATGAAAACAGGGGCTGTTTACACTGCAAAATCAAGGGCTTTGGAACAATTAAAAAACATTGTAAAAAAAAAGAGCGATATTTTTTAATGCCCTGTAAGATATGCTTTTTTTTTTCATATATTATACTGTAGATAAAAGTTTTTATCAGGATAATAGTCTATGAAATCAGGATGTATCGACACCATAAAACTGTATGACTATATAAGCGGTCGACTTTCCAAACAGGAGACCTTGGCTGTGGAAGCGCATCTGGCCGACTGCGATGTCTGCCTTGAGCAGTTTGTCACGGTCCAGGCGCTGATGGAAGACAGCGACCTGGTGGAAAACAGCGTTCCAGACAAAGGGGTGACTGCGCCCATCATCAATGCATTGCTCGCCGGGGCAAAACGATTTTTTGCATGGGCGGTTGAACCGCCGCTGGAACCTGCCCTTGCCCTGAGAGACGGTGCCGTTAAAAGCACTTTCGGGGGCGATCTTCCGTCAAACTTCTTAAAGGTCGCTAAACAATTTGGCAGATTGTCCGCAGAGATGACCTTTAAAAAGACAAAACAAAACACCTTTGATCTTAAATTTAAACTCGTTGACGCGTGTGAAGCCGATGCACGGTTCTGCCTGATCCTTGAAAGAGAGAACGATAAATTCGATGCACGGATTTTAGAAAACGCACGGGCTGAATTCTCCAATCTTTCCTTTGACCGCTATCATCTTGTCTTGGAACTAAGTGAGACCCCCTGCGGCCAATTTTCCTTTGAAATAACCCAGGATGGCATTTATGAACAGCCGGGCCCTTCATCTTGAAATAACCCAATGCTCCGCCCCCTCAACGGACAATATCATAACCCTGCAGATCAGCCTGCGCGAGCCCCCGGTCTGGAAATCCGTACACCAGGAGGTAACCGTATCCCTGGACAGCATTGACCGCTTTTGCGCAAAAGCGTCAGATACCATCAATCAGGCGCTTCCCACAGGTCGGATCAACGGTACCGAAGACGGCATTTTAAAAGACCTGGGCGTCCTCATGTGCAACGAACTGCTTCCCGCCACCATCAAAAAACGGTTGAGGGACACGGATAAAAAGACGCTGATCCTCACCCTGGATGAAAACCTGGTCCATATCCCCTGGGAGCTGATCTGTCTGGACAGCCAGTTCCTGTGCCTGAAATTCAGCATGGGCCGCTGGGTGAAAACCCAGTGGGATCTGAACCGGGTGGCAAGGCAACTGCCAACAGATGATTGCTGTAAACTGTGGATCATCGCCAATCCCGACGGCGATCTGCCCAGTGCCGGAAAAGAGGGGTTAACCATCTTTCGAAAATTTTCCGGTCTGAAAAACTGCCTTAAAACGGCACCCCTCTCCTCTGAAATCTGCCGGGACGACTTTTTTTTAAGGCTGGCGGATTTTGACATCATCCATTTTGCAGGCCATGTGGAGTATGACCATGATCATCCCTCCCAAAGCGCCATCAAGCTCAAAGACAGTGTATTTAAGGCCGAAGAGTTTTCAAAATTAGAGGGCGGCGCCCCCATGCCCTCCCTGGTGTTTCTCAACGCCTGCCAGTCGGCGTACAACGAAAATACGGCCCCCGGGAACAAGGATGCATCATTCGGCCTGACCGATGCCCTGATACGCTCCGGGGTCCAGCACTACATCGGCACCCTGTGGAAGGTGTCCGATATCCACAGCAGCACTTTCGCCTTGAATTTCTACGACTATTTTTTCAACGGCTGCAGCGTGGGAGAGGCCGTCAATCTTGCCCGGAAAAAATCGGCTGAAACCCAAAACGACTTTTCCTGGGCAAGCTATGTGCTCTACGGCGATCCCCAGGAGACCTATTTTCCCCCAATTGCGTTGTCGCCCAGGCCGGCCATTGAAAAAAGCCGCCCCGCACCCGAAGAAGAAACAAGCCCCGCACCCAGGCAAACGGAAAAAGTACGCAACCACTCCCCTGAACCGCCGCCTTCGCCTTCGCCGCCTGCCGACGGCACCCCCGCGCCAAACGGCAAAAAACGCATCATGGCGATGATCGCCCTGGTATGCATCATCACAGCAGGCGTTGTAACCGCAGGCCTGGGGTATCTTCAAAAAGCCCCCCTGGATGACTGGAGCACCCCGGTGACCCTGTCCGTATCCGTCATGGAGCCCGCCGATGAAACGGCAAAATTTGCAGCCCATCTCCTGGAAAGCCAGCTGCATGAAAAATGCCCCCATATCCAGCTGTTGGAGCGGACCGACTGGCAGCTGCTCAAACAGGAATATGAGATCAGCAGTTCACAACTGGTTCCCCGGCAAAATAAACTCACACCCGAACTTTTGACTGCCGGGCTTTTTCTCATCATTGATGTCAACACGGCCTCAGCGCCGCCCACACTGCTCATGCGCCTGGCAAAGACCGGCACCGGCTGTATCAAGCACAATTTCAATGCGCCCCTGAACGACGCCGCCCTTTTGACGGAACAAAAAGAGCGGCTCTGTGAAACCGTGGTAAAGACCCTTGAAACGGACTATCCCCTGAAGGGCCGGATCATAAAATACGACGGCAAAGAGATCCTGTTAAACATCGGTTATGATCAGGGGGTCCGGCCCGGCCAGCGCTTTGAAGTGGTTGAGAACGCAAGCATTCTGACCATAGAGACAGACGACGATATTAAAGCCAGGACAAGCCTTGCCCGGCAGGCCCAGGCCGACAAAGCCGTATTGACGGACAACTGGCGGGTCCGCAGGGTATATCCCTGATCCTTTTGAAAAGGTCATTCCGCCCTGTCAATTCCCCCGCCGATTTTTTATGTTTAATCTCATTTAAAAATATCTTGAAATATTAGTTCCTTCATTTTATATTCCTGTAGTAATAGGTCATCATACAAATAGTTAAGTTATTGATTTTACAGTCTGTTTTTTTGTCGTCAATCTCATATTTGGCTGCGAATTGCAGATAAATAATGAGAGTATACCCATGCGCCGGATGATTTATAAAGCGGAAGTTGTTCTCTTACTTTCCCTGGTTTGGGGATTGACGGTTTTTACGCCGATTTTTGCCGAGTCCATCAATTACACACCTTTTAACGGTAATATTAGTTTTGGATTTTCACCAAATCCTGTGGGGTCAGGGGCCAGGGCATTGGGGTTTGGGGCGTTTATCGCAGTGGCGGACGATGCCACGGCCGCCTCATGGAATCCCGGGGGGCTTGTCCAGTTGAAAACCCCGGAGATATCCATCGTAGGAAACTATGGCTGCCAAAACACAGACTACATTTTTTCTGAAGCAAACGGTTCACAGTCCACCTCTTTAACAGAACTTAATTATCTAAGCTTTGCCTATCCTTTCACACTATGGGGTCGTCACATGGTAGTCTCTATTAATTACCAGCAGCTTTATGATTTTACGCGAAAGGTAAGCTACCAATATGAATATAAAACCGTGGGCTATTACTCGGGGACTTCGATACCCTTTGGCGATATATATTATGATACTCTGGGCAGTTACCGTCAATCAGGCAGTCTTTCAGCCGTAGGCATTGCCTACGGGTTTGAAATCATTCCCCGGCACCTTTCGGTCGGGATTACGGTCAATATCTGGGATGATAATCTCACTGAAAATAGCTGGGAACAAACCCAAACAGGCTCATCTGTGGGATCCTATTTGGGTTTCATCCTTGATGAATATAATTATATGACACGACATAATTTCTTTTTTAAAGGGTTAAACTATAATTTAGGTCTATTGTGGCGCAGCAAGGATAAAAAATTTTCCCTGGGCGCCGTATATAAATCGCCATTTACTGCCGATCTGAAACATGAATTCAAAGGCCAAAACACAGGCTATGAGGATACGCATATGAGCATGGAAGAAAATCTGGAAATGCCCATGTCCTATGGTATAGGTGCGGCCTATCGGTTTTCCGACAGATTCACTCTCTCAGCAGATGTTTACAGAACCCATTGGGAACAATTTATTTTAAAACAGGAAGACGGCACAAAGACATCAGCCGTAACGGCCAAACCGGAAGAACAATCCGATGTTGATCCAACCTGCCAGGTCAGGCTGGGGGCAGAGTATCTTTTGATCAACAGAAATAAACATTATGTAATTCCGTTGAGAATGGGACTTTTTTATGATCCCTCCCCTGCAGATAACAACCCGGATGATTATTACGGAATCAGCATAGGAACGGGATTTGCCAAAGAAAAATTTGTTTTTGACATTGCAGCGCAATATCGCTTTGGCAGGGATGTGGGCAGCTCAGTGTTTCCAGATTATAGCTTTTCCCAGGATGTAGATGAATTTAGGGTCTATTCATCCATAATCCTCCATTGGAATTAACAAAATATTGTTACGGCTGTACCGGGATTAAGTAAATATTGTAACATTATCGTATTCTAACAGTATAGAGGAGGATCAGACAAAATGGAAAAACATGATAAGGCTTCCAGCGGTCATAGTGAAACCCAGGGCCATTTGATGCGAGCTGCCCAAAAAATGGGTTATTCCATTGAAAAGAAAATTAACAAAATTAAAATCAGGGCCGACGAGAAGAACTTTTTAAGTATTGTGTTCTCCGATACCTTCCCTGATAAATTCACGGATGGAGAAATCGTTGGGTTTGTTGATGTGTCGGGATTCGGTGACAGATTGCCCGACGGCCAGTACGGTATTAAAATATATTTTGATGAAAAAAATTGGTCTAAGCCAAGTGAATTCATCAATGTAAAATCCGAAGAAAAATATTTTTTTGATACGGATACTGAAAAAATAGAAGCATCATCTGTTAACATAAATGCCAGTGAATGCAGTATTACAGAAGAAGAATGCATCTGGGTTGATGTTTCCATACCACTCCCTGGAGGAACAATTATACATCGCACCATCTGCGTAAATTGTCCGGATTGTTATGAATAATCATTGAAAGTTGTCAACCCGGTACGGATGTTGGCAGAACGTGTTCTATACCCGGTAGCAGATTCTTTGAATAGAGTCCGTATGCAGGGAAAATTCACCAGCCCCTTGATGCGTCACGACTTGGGAGCAGAGCCGCAGTCCGCTACAGCAAAAATTGTTTCCGATGTAATGGAATCCTGCAGGAATGAGGATTCCATCATCCTTTTCATGGACAGGCGGCAACCCCGGGAGATCTTATCCGGGGAGATATAACAAGAAAAATAAGCGTTCAAAGCGTAATCGCCCCAATATTGTTGTCTTTAAAAACCTATCGTGAAGGAAAAAATCAAAATGATGAAAAAAATTTTAAGTTTTATCGCAGGACTTTTTCTAATCGCTGGATTAACCCAATCCGGGTATGCAGCGGACTCAGCCTCTGATGAAGAGACTAACTCATCTACTGCAGTGAACGCATCGGCCATTTACAGTAGCACCCAGACCAATTTGATGAAGGCCGCAGAAAAAGCGGGCCATTCCATTGACCAAAGAATTGGCAAAATTAGAATCGGAGTGGACGAAACGACCTTTATCAGTTTTGTGCTCTCCGACACCTTCCCGGATGAATTTATGGATGGGGACATCGTCGGTTTTGTCGATGTGTCGGGATATGGGGATATCTTACCTGATGGACAGTACGGTGTTAAAATTTATTTTGATGAAAAAAATTGGTCTAAGCCAAGTGAATTCATCAACGTAACGACCGGGGAACAATATCTTTTTGATACAATTACTAAAGAAATAGAAGATCCCGTTGATTCAACTTTTCATGAATTCAGTATCATAAAAGGCAGCACCTGTGTACAAGTTTGCGTAATAGTCGTCCCTACTGGGACCTGTATTATTCGCACGGTATGCTATTGATTGTCCTGCATGTAATTAATGATTGGAAATTGTCAATCCAGCACTGATGTCGGCAGAACATCTTCTATCCCCGGCAGCTGATTCTTTGAAGAGAATCCGTATGCCGGGAAAATTCACCAGCCCCTTGATGCTTCACGACTTGAAAGCAGGGACGCAGTCCGCTGCAGCAAAAATTGTTTCCGATGTAATGGAACCCTGTAGAAATGAGGGTTCCATCATCCTTTCCATGGACAGGCACCAACCCCAGGAAATCTTATCTGGGGAGATATAACAAGAAAAATAAGCGTTCAAAGCGTAATCGGCCAAATATTGTTGTCTTTAAAAACCTATCTTTAAGGTGAAAAATCAAAATGATGAAAAAAATTTTAAGTTTTATCGCCGGACTTTTTCTAATCGCTGGATTAACCCAATCTTCGTGAACTTCATGCGCTTCGTAGTTTTTATGACAGCCCCCCCACCCTTTCAAACAACCAATTTTCAATTCTTTTTCGACTTTCCAAAATTTCAAGCCCATATATTTTTTATGTAAGATCTTCCTAACGCAAAACATATATTTATTATATGGGAAGATCACAAATCTTTGTGAGCGATACAATGGGAACAGAGCTTAAAAAGCCGCCCGAAAAAGGGAAGTGGAAAATGGAACTATTAAAAAAAATGGGTGACAAATTTGCAAAAAAAAACCTATCCGATGAATTAATCAAAGGATTACAGAAAACCAGCACATTGGAAAATCCTGAAAGCAAACAATATCTTAATTATAACAATTCTCATAATGTTGAAAACATCCCCTTAACCATACTCAGACACGTTATGGAAAAACCCCTGTTTATCTACGCATATGAAAAAATTGGAGGATCAGACCCCATAACCAAAGATCCGTTCTCCAATGAAATACTGGATGCGGATCAATGCATCATAAGAATGATAGTTTATTGTTTATCCGCAACCCGCAATGGCGACCATTTTTTTGAGATTGCAAAATTTTGTGCGGAAAATAAAATTATCAACACCGCTTTCCGGGGCGTGTGCACAAAATATCCCAATCATCCTGACAACTACCCGGATATGTTAAGGCGCATAGTCTGGACAGCCTTAGATAAAGCATATGATAAAATGCCCCAAATA